>NZ_JBWLKL010000009.1:0-287978 GCF_059026065.1 Streptomyces sp. A18
GGAAGCTAAGCCTCACAGCGCCGATGGTACTGCAGGGGGGACCCTGTGGGAGAGTAGGACGCCGCCGAACTATTATTGACGGGAAACCCCCGCACCCTCTGGGTGCGGGGGTTTTCTGCGTTCCAGGCCCGCCCGAAAAGGCGGGCCTTTTTTGCGTGCTGATTAGAGGCGGCCGGCTGCCTTTAGGGACAGATATGCGTCTGCCAAGGCCGGGGCCAGGTCGGTGGGCGTCGCGTCTACGACCGTGACGCCGTGGCGGATGAGCTGCTCTGCCGTTCGGTGGCGTTCCGCGTGGGCCTGGGCGGCGGCTGCAGCGTCGTACACGGCCTCTGTTGTGCCGCGGGCCCTGGCCATTTGCTCGATGTGAGGGTCGGCCACCGATGCGAGAAGGACCGTGTGGCGCTGGGTGAGGCGGGAGAGCACGGGGAGCAGGCCCTCTTCGATGGGGGCCGCGTCGAGGCTGGTCAGCAGCACGATCAGAGAGCTGCGCTTCGCCGTGCGGAGGGCTGTCGAGGTCAGGCCTCTCGCGTCCGTCTCGACGAGCTCCGGTTCCAGCGTGGCCAGGGCGTTCACGACGGAGGGGAGTACCTCGCCCGCCGCCTTGCTCTGGACCAGGGCGCGTACCCGGCGGTCGTACGCGAGGAGGTCTACCCGGTCGCCTGCCCGGGAAGCCAGGGCCGCGAGGAGCAGGGCCGCGTCCATCGAGGCGTCGAGGCGCGGGGCGTCGCCGACGCGGCCCGCCGAGGTGCGGCCCGTGTCGAGGACCAGCAGGATGTGGCGGTCGCGTTCGGGGCGCCAGGTGCGGATGGCGACGGTGGACTGGCGGGCGGTGGCGCGCCAGTCGATGGAGCGCGTGTCGTCGCCGGGGACGTAGTCGCGGAGGCTGTCGAACTCGGTGCCCTGGCCGCGGGTCAGCACGCTGGTGCGGCCGTCGAGTTCGCGGAGGCGGGCCAGCTTCGACGGGAGGTGCTTGCGGCTGGTGAAGGGGGGCAGGACCCGGAGTGTCCACGGGACCTTGTGGGTGCCCTGGCGGGTGAGGAGTCCCAGGGGGCCGTACGAGCGGATGGTGACGCGGTCCGCCTGGTGGTCCCCGCGGCGGGTGGGGTGCAGGCGGGTGGTGAGGCGGCGGCGCTCGCCCGGCGGGATCGTCAACCGGCTGCGGGATGCCTCGACCTCGGTGCCGGGCTGCCAGCTGCTGGGGGGCCACGCGTCGCGGATTCGGGCGCGCAGGGGGCGGCCGGAGGGGTTGGTGACGGTCAGCTCCACGTCGGCGGCGTCTCCGAGCCGTACGGAGGTGGCGCCCGCGCGGGTCAGGCCGAGGCGGCGTACGGGGGCGGCCAGGGCGAAGTCGCAGGCGCAGGCCAGGGCCAGCGGGGTGTTCACGGCGAGGATGCCTGTCCAGCTGGGGTCCCAGATGCCTACGGGGAGGCTGCCGAGGGCCGCAAGGAGGGCTGCGCGGCCGGTGAGCGCCATCAGCGGGGGACCGGGACGTGCGCGAGGATCGCCGTGATGACGGAATCCGCCGTCACACCCTCCATCTCGGCTTCCGGGCGGAGCTGGACGCGGTGGCGGAGGGTGGGCAGGGCGAGGGCCTTCACGTCGTCAGGGATGACGTAGTCGCGGCCCGTCAGCCAGGCCCAGGCGCGGGCCGTCGACAGGAGCGCTGTGGCGCCCCGGGGGGAGGCGCCCAGGGTCAGGGACGGGGACTCGCGGGTGGCGCGGCAGATGTCCACCACGTAGGCGGTGATCTCGGGGGAGACCGACGTCTTGGCGACCGCGGCGCGGGCCGCCTCCAGGTCGGCGGGGCCCGCCACGGGGCGGATGCCGGCGGCGTGGAGGTCACGGGGGTTGAAGCCCTCGGCGTGGCGGGTGAGGACGTTGATCTCGTCCTGGCGGGAGGGGAGGGGGACGGTGAGCTTCAGGAGGAAACGATCCAGCTGGGCTTCGGGGAGCGGGTACGTGCCTTCGTACTCGACCGGGTTCTGGGTGGCCGCGACGAGGAAGGGCTCGGGGAGTGGGCGCGGGGTGCCGTCCACCGTGACCTGGCGTTCCTCCATCGCTTCGAGGAGGGAGGACTGGGTCTTGGGCGGGGTGCGGTTGATCTCGTCGGCGAGGAGGAGGTTGGTGAAGACCGGGCCCGGCTGGAAGGAGAACTCCGTGGTGCGGGCGTCGTAGATGAGGGAGCCCGTGACGTCGCTCGGCATCAGGTCCGGGGTGAACTGGACGCGCTTGGTGTCGAGTTCGAGGGATGCGGCGAGGGCGCGGACGAGCAGGGTCTTCGCTACTCCGGGGACGCCTTCGAGGAGGACGTGGCCGCGGCAGAGGAGGGCCACGACGAGGCCCGTCACCGCGGGGTCCTGGCCGACCACGGCCTTGGAGATCTCCGTGCGCAGGGACTCCAGGGAGGAGCGGGCGCTGCCGGAGCTCCCGGAGTTCTCGGCGTTCCCGGCGTTGTCAGTGGTCGGGTCCATCATGAAGTACGTACCTCTTTTTCGAGGGCGTCGAGTTGGTCGGCGAGGGTGATGAGGGCTGCGTCGTTGCCCGGGGGCGGGCCGAACAGGAGGGGGTGCAGGTCCTGGCCGGGGGTGCGGAGCCTGGCGGCCAGGGCGGGGAGCAGGGTCTCGGGCGCGTGCGCCTGGGCGGGGGAGACACCGATGAGGGGGGCGATGCGGGTGCGGGTGGCGGAGCGGAGGGCTGCGGACGCGCGGTCGCGGGCGTTCGCCTTGCGGTAGAGGCGGGCACGGCCTTCGACGGTCTCGGAGGCGCGGATGGCCACGGGGAGGCGTTCGGGGACCAGGGGGCCCAGGCGGCGGGCGCGCCACAGGGCGGCGAGAGCGGCGGCGATGGTGAGTTGCAGGGTGCCCCAGAGCCAGCCGTCGGGGATGAGGTCGAAGAAGTCGCGGTCGGCGGTGTCGTCGGTCGCCGCGTCGTCGGCGGGGGAGGGGAGGTACCAGACCAAGTTCGGGCGGGAGCCGAGGAGTTGCAGGGCCAGTGAGGCGTTGCCCTGCTCGTCGAGGCGGTCGTTGAAGAGGATGTCGGGGGCGCCGAGCACGACGGTGTCGCCGGGCCCGTCGGCCGCCGGGAGCTGGAGCAGGCTGGGCAGGCCGTCGGTGAGGTAGCAGGCTTCGGCGTCCGGGGCGAGGGTGTCGTAGCGGCGGCCGCCCACGTCGGCGGAGCCCGCGCGCTCGGCGGCGGGGAGGGAGCAGCGGGGGGAGAGCGTCGAGTCGAGGCTGGGGGTGGCGTCCACGGTGACCCCGGGCGCGAGGGTGCCGGCCGATGGGGTGCCGGGGGCGAGGAGCACGGTGCGGCCCCGGGAGTCCTTGGTGGCCGAGTGGAGGCGTGACTGCTGGCGCTCGGTGAGCCGGTCGGGGTCGGCCACCAGGAGCGTGGTGTCCGGGCCCGCCGCGGACCTGGCCTCTTCGGAGGTGGTGACCACGCGGGTGGATACGCCGCGGTCGGCGAGGAGTTCGGCGACGGCACGGCTGCCGTAGGGGTCGGCCGAGCGCGGGTCGAGGCGGCCGTGCTGGGCGCCGGAGCGGACGGCCGCGATGGCGATGGCGGCTGCCAGGAGGACGACCAGGGCGAGGAGGATGCCGCGGGTCCGGGTCCAGAGTTGGCGGGGGGTGGGGGTGGAGGAGGTCGGGGAGGCGGGGGTGGTTGCTTCGGGGAGGGAGGTGGTGGTCGCGGGGGCGATTCCGATGGGGGCCTGCTGCTTCGTCCCGCCCTCGTGGCCTGTCCTGCCTTGGTGGTCTGTCCCGGCTTCGTGGCCCATCCCGCCTGGGCGGCCCGTCCCGCCTTGGTGGCCCGTCCTCCCGCCCTCGTGACCCGTCCCGTCACCGCGACCCCTGGGGTCCTCGGGGGCCGTCAACTGGGGGCTCCCTCGTGGGCGTTGGCGAGGGTCGGCCTGGTGGTGGTCAGGGCCTTGTCCAGGGTGGTCAGTTGGCGGTACGTCGGTTCTGTGGCCGTGCGGCCGCCGTACGTGATGGCGTCGAACGACTGGGCCGCCGTGCGCAGTTCCGTGGCGTGGGTCGGGAGCGTACGGGACGCCTCCGCCGCCGCTTCGTCCGCCGTGCGGCCGGGGCGGGGGTCCAGGAGAGCGCGCTCCTCCAGAGCGCGGACGATCGCCCGCATGCGCTCCTGGACGGCTTGGTTCCAGTGGCCCTGGGCGGCGTGTGCCTCTGCGGCGGCGCGGTGCTCCGCGGCCGTGCGCGGGCGGTCGTCGAACAGGGCGGGGGCCGAAGTGGGGGCGCGGTGCGGGGTGCCCAGGCGCCACCAGAGGGCCGCAAGGAGGGCCACGACGGCCACGACGATGACCAGGAGGCCCAAGCCGCCGCCCGGGGTCGCCCCCGAGGCGGCGGTGAACAGGCCGTCGACCCAGTCCCAGAAGCGGTTCAGGGCGCGCTGCAGGAGGCTGGGGTCGTTCTCGTGGTACGGCGGCTTGGACAGTTCGCGCTCGGCGGCCTCCCGCGCGGGGGCGCGCGGGACCGTCACCGGTGGGTCGTCGTCGCCGGCGCGTCGTACGAGTGGTGCGACCGCCCTTGATGCGGCCGCTCCTGACCCGTGCGGCACTGCCCCCGTCACTGCCCCCGTCACCGCATCAGATCCCGGGGGTTCCGGGGGCGTTGGGGCCGTTCCCGCCCTGCATGCCCGTCTGGAGGCCCGCCGCGCGCGCGAGTTCCAGGTCGAGGGCCTCGCGGCGGATCCGCATGTCGATGTAGAGGAGGACCGTGACGCCGGCTGTGATCGGGAACGTCAGCATGGAGCCGATGACCGAGCCGACGCCGCTGACGATCAGGAAGGTCCAGCCGAGGTTGCCGGTGCCGCTGTCGAGGAAGCCGGTGACTCCGTCGCCGCTGACCGCCCCCGCGATGAGGGTGAAGGGGATGACGATGATCGACGCCACTACGTTCGCGATGATCGCGGCGAGCAGCTGGATGCCGAACACCCGCCACCAGGAGCCGCTGACCAGCTTCGCCGAGCGCGTCATCGACTTCTTCACGCCCTGCTTCTCCAGCATCAGGGCGGGCGAGGCGAGCGAGAAGCGGACCAGGAGCCAGACGGCGACGACGCCGGCGGCGAAGCCGCCGAGCACGGCGAGGCTGATGCCCGCGTCGGACGCCCCGGCCACCGCGATCAGTACGCCGGGCAGGGTGCCGACGGCGATGACCGCCATGCCGATGAGCGGGAGCAGCAGCGTCAGGCCGATCAGCCTCGGCAGCTGCGGCCTGGAGTCGTGCCAGGCCTCAGCGGTGGTGACCGACTTGCCGAGCACCGCGCGGCTGATGACCATCGTGAGCAGGGCGGTCGCGACGATCGTGCCGAGCAGGCTGATCAGCAGGATCACGCCGGAGCTCAGCAGGGTGTCGCCCAGGGCGCGGGTCAGTTCGCCGACGGTCGCGCTCGGGTCGTCGAGGGCTCTCGCGGTCTCGCTGTCGTTGAGGACGAGCCCCTGCAGCAGGATGACGACGATCTCCGTGAACACGGCCACGGCCAGCGAGATGCCGAGCACCGTGCGCCAGTACGTACGCATCGTGGAGACCGCGCCGTCCAGGATCTCGCCGACGCCGAGGGGGCGCAGCGGGATGACGCCGGGCTTGGCGGCGGGCGGCGGGCCCTGCCACGCGCCCCAGCCGGGGTAGCCGCCAGGACCGCCGGGTCCACCGGGGCCGGGACCGCCGGGGCGTCCGCCGCCCCAGCCACCGCCGCCCCAGCCACCGCCGGGGGGCGGAGGCGGCGGGGGCGGGGTCTGGCCGGGTGCCGGCGGGGTGGGGGCGGACCACTGGGCGGGCGGCGGCTGCTCCTTGGACCACTTCGAAGGCGTGCCGTCGGCCTTGTCCGCGGGCTCGGCAGGTTCGGGCTTGCCGGAGTCCTGTCCGTCGGAGGGGGCAGATCCGGGCGAAGCCCAGCCCGGAGTGTCGTTCATCGTCGCTCCTTCACGGTGCCCGTCCGCGGTCGCGGCGGCCGGTTGGCAGCCATCGTGCCACGGCACACCCTTGCGGTGACCGGGCAGCGTATGGGCTGCACACCTTCAATTGTCCGACAGGTACGGGGCAGACTGGGCGGATGGCTGATCAGTACGCGCAATCCGGCGATGACACACGGCCGACCCAGACCCCGACGAACTCAGCGAACCCCGTGCACGCGAAGACACCGGCGATCCCCGCGATCCGCTGGGCCGAGCCGCCGGAGGGGCCCGTACTGGTCCTCCTCGACCAGACCAGGCTGCCCGGCGAGGAGACCGAGCTGGTGTGCACGGACGCGCCCGCCCTGGTGCAGGCCATCCGCACGCTGGCGGTGCGCGGGGCGCCGCTGCTGGGCATCGCCGGTGCGTACGGCGTCGCGCTGGCGGCCGTACGCGGCTTCGACGTGGCCGAGGCGGCGGGCGCGCTCGCGGGGGCCCGGCCCACCGCGGTGAACCTCGAGCGCGGCGTACGCAGGGCCCTGACGGCATACCGCTCGGCGCTCGCGGGCGGGGCCGACCAGGAGCTCGCGGGCGCCGCCGCCCTTCGGGCCGCGCGGGCGTTGCACCGGGAGGACGCCGAGGCCAGCGCGAGGATGGCGGTGCACGGTCTGGCGCTGCTCGACGAGATGCTGCCCGGTGGCGGTCACCGGATCCTCACCCACTGCAATACGGGGGCGCTGGTCTCCGGCGGTGAGGGCACGGCGTTCGCGGTGGCCCTTGCCGCGCACCGGAAGGGACGTCTTCGCAGGCTGTGGGTGGACGAGACGCGTCCCTTGCTGCAGGGTTCGAGGCTGACCGCGTATGAGGCGGCGCGGGCCGGAATGGCGTACACCTTGCTTACGGACAACGCGGCGGGGTCGCTGTTCGCGGCGGGTGAGGTGGATGCCGTACTGATCGGTGCCGACCGCATCGCGGCGGACGGTTCGGTGGCCAACAAGGTGGGGAGCTATCCGCTCGCTGTGCTGGCCCGCTACCACCACGTGCCGTTCATCGTGGTGGCACCGGTCACCACCGTGGACCCGGATACGCCGGACGGAGCGTCCATCGAGGTGGAGCAGCGGGCGAGTCATGAAGTGACGGAGGTCACGGCACCCTATGTGCCGATGGCCGGGCTTGAAGCGGGAGGCGGGATCGCGGTGGCACCTCTGGGGACCCAGGCGTACAACCCCGCGTTCGATGTGACACCTCCGGAGTTGGTGACGGCGATCGTCACCGAGGGGGGCGTCGTTTCGCCCGTGACAGCAGGGGGCCTCGGCGAGCTGTGTGCCAGGTCACGCCAGGTAACGATGAGCTAATGGGATGATGTCAGGCATGAAGGGACGAGTCCTTGTCGTCGACGACGACACCGCACTGGCCGAGATGCTCGGGATTGTGCTGCGTGGAGAAGGTTTTGAGCCGTCGTTCGTAGCTGATGGCGACAAGGCGCTGGCCGCTTTCAGGGAGGCAAAGCCGGATCTTGTACTGCTGGATTTGATGTTGCCGGGCCGTGATGGCATCGAGGTGTGCCGCCTGATCAGGGCGGAGTCCGGCGTGCCGATCGTCATGCTCACGGCAAAGAGCGACACCGTGGATGTCGTGGTCGGCCTGGAGTCCGGCGCCGACGACTACATCGTGAAGCCCTTCAAGCCGAAGGAGCTCGTGGCACGCATCAGGGCGCGGCTGCGGAGGTCCGAGGAGCCCGCGCCGGAGCAGCTCACCATCGGTGACCTGGTCATCGACGTGGCGGGGCACTCCGTGAAGCGTGAGGGGCAGTCGATCGCGCTGACGCCGCTCGAGTTCGACCTCCTGGTCGCGCTGGCCCGCAAGCCGTGGCAGGTGTTCACGCGTGAGGTGCTGCTCGAGCAGGTCTGGGGCTACCGCCACGCGGCCGACACCCGTCTTGTGAACGTGCACGTGCAGCGGCTGCGCTCGAAGGTCGAGCGTGACCCCGAGCGTCCGGAGATCGTGGTGACCGTCCGTGGTGTCGGTTACAAGGCCGGACCGAGCTGACGTGACCCGGGACAGTTCCCCCGCACCGCCCGGGGCACCGGGCGGCCGCTCGGGGCGGACTGGAGGGGCCCGGAGCCCGGGAGCGGCGCGGCGCGGCTCGACGCTCGGCAGGCTCCTCGACGGCGGTCTGCTGCTGCAGGACGGGGTGCAGGGCAGCCCCGTCCTGAGGCTCTTCGCGCGCTGGGTGCGGCGGCCGCTGCTGCCCGCCCTGCGGCTGTGGCGGCGCAACATCCAGCTGAAGGTCGTCGTCACGACCCTGCTGATGTCGCTCGGTGTCGTGCTGATGCTGGGCTTCGCCGTCATGAGCTCCGTGAACAACGGCCTGCTCAAGGCCAAGGTGAAGGCCTCGCAGAGCCAGGCCGACGGCGGCTTCCGGGCCGCCCAGGACGAGGCGAACTCCGCCAGGCCGCGCTCGGGGCAGGACAGCGGCGGCACGTCCGACGGCGGGGCCACTCCGCCCACCGCCGTGTGGATGTCCGACCTGGTGGAGCAGCTCTCCAGCGGCGGCCAGAGCGCGTTCAACGTGGTGACGCTGAGCCCGACGTCCACGTCCGACGGCGCCAGGGTGAGCGGGCCGCGTGCCTCCGGGGGCGTGGACCCCATCCAGAGCGTGCCCGAGTCGCTGCGCAGCAGCGTGGACAAGGGCACCAGGGCGTATCAGAGCAATACGCGGCTCGTCTTCAACGACGGCCGTGACCCACAGCCCGGCCTGGTCATCGGCAAGCGCCTGAACGACCTGAACGGCGATCCCTACCAGCTGTACTACCTCTTCCCGCTGACGCAGGAGGAGGAGTCCCTCGGCGTCGTCAGGACGACGCTCGCCACCGCGGGACTGTTCGTCGTGGTGCTGCTCGGCGCCATCGCCTGGCTGGTGGTGCGCCAGGTCGTCACGCCGGTACGGATGGCCGCGGGCATCGCCGAGCGGCTGTCCGCCGGGCGCCTTCAGGAACGTATGAAGGTCACCGGAGAGGACGATATCGCGCGGCTCGGTGAGGCCTTCAACAAGATGGCGCAGAACCTCCAGCTGAAGATCCAGCAGCTGGAGGAGCTCTCGCGGATGCAGCGGCGCTTCGTCTCGGACGTCTCGCACGAGCTGCGCACGCCGCTGACGACCGTACGGATGGCGGCCGATGTCATCCACGACGCGCGCGTGGACTTCGATCCGGTGACCGCGAGGTCGGCCGAGCTGCTCGCCGATCAGCTGGACCGGTTCGAGACGCTGCTCGCGGACCTGCTCGAGATCAGCCGGTTCGACGCGGGCGCGGCGGCCCTTGAGGCCGAGCCGATAGACCTGCGTGAGGTCGTACGACGAGTCGTGGGCGGCGCCGAGCCGCTCGCGGACCGCAAGGGGACGCACATACGGATCGTCGGGGACCAGCAGCCCGTGGTCGCCGAGGCCGACGCGCGGCGCGTGGAGCGGATCCTTCGCAACCTCGTGGTGAACGCCGTGGAGCACGGCGAGGGCCAGGACGTCGTGGTGCGGCTCGCGGTGGCGGGCGGCGCGGTCGCCGTCGCGGTGCGGGACTACGGAGTGGGGCTCAAGCCCGGCGAGGCGACCCGGGTGTTCAGCCGCTTCTGGCGGGCCGACCCGGCACGCGCGCGTACCACCGGTGGTACGGGCCTCGGGCTCTCCATCGCGCTCGAAGACGCCCGGCTGCACGGCGGCTGGCTGCAGGCGTGGGGCGAGCCCGGCGGCGGTTCGCAGTTCCGCCTGACGCTGCCGCGCACGGCGGACGAGGCGCTGCGGGGCTCGCCGATACCGCTGGAGCCCGACGACTCGAGGCGCCACCGCGGCCTGAACGACGCGGGCCTCCCGCTCGGCGGCGCGAACAAGCTCGCCACGGTGCCTGCGCAGCCGTCGACCTCCGAGAGGGTGCCGCCGCCCGTCCCGGCGAGGGCACCGGCGGCACCCCGGTTCGTACAGCAGTCCGCGACGGCGGACCCGACGGCGTTGCCCGGGAGCGGTGCGCGCGTCGTGCCGCGGCGGTCGGCGGACGCCGAGCCCGGGGGAGCCGGTGAAACGGCCGCGGACGCCGCGCCGGAGCGGGAACACGCGAGCGAGACGGAAGCGGAGTCCACCAGGGAAGCGGATCCCGCCAGGGAAGGGGAGGCCTCGCGTGGGCGCTGACCACGATCGCCACGAGAACCGGCGTCCACCGTGCGAGCACCGGCGTCCCCTGCGGGCCGGCGTGCTGTTCGGCTCCTGCGGGGTGCTGCTCGCGGGCTGTGCCTCGATGCCCGACAGCGGCAACCTGAAGGCGGTGGATGCCTCCCAGCGGCCGGACTCGCAGTCGCAGGTCCGCGTCTACGCGATGCCGCCGGGTGAGGACGCGGGGCCCGAGGAGATCGTGCAGGGCTTCCTTGAGGCGCTGACGAGCGACGACCCGGAATTCGCGATGGCGCGCAAGTACCTGACGAAGGAAGAGTCCAAGAGCTGGAACCCGGATCTGCGGACCACGGTGCTCGAGAACGGGCCGAGCACGGCTTCGGGCAGTGTCGGGGACGGCGGTGTCGGGAACAGTGGTGAGGCCGGCCGGGTGTTCCCGCTGACCGGGCGAAAGGTCGCCACCGTCGACGACCAGCACGCGTACCACCTCGACAACGCGGCGTACAACCAGACCGTTCACCTCACGCAGCAGGACGGGCCGAACGGCAAGGAGTGGCGGATCGACCGGGCTCCGCAAGGTGTCGTGCTCGGGCAGTCCGACTTCCAGCGCATCTACTGGTCCGTCAACAAGTACTTCTTCGCGACGCCTTCGTTCGGTTCGTCCGGTGCCCCCGGTGGCGGCCAGGGAGGGCTCGTCGCCGACCCCGTCTACATACGCCAGCGAATAGACCCCGTGACGGAGACGGTCAAGGCGCTGCTCGACGGACCCACCACCTGGCTCAAGCCGGTCGTGGACACGCGCTTCCCGACGGGTACGCGGCTCAAGGAGGGCACCAAGACTCTGGCACCCGACGACCAGGGCAAGTTGACGGTGCCGCTGAACGGCAAGGCCGATCCCATCGGCCAGGAGAAGTGCACCGAGATGGCCGCGCAAATGCTGTTCACGCTCCAGGACTTGACGTCGTCCGGCGTCGAAGAGGTGGAACTGCAGCGCCGCAACGGCTCGCAGCTGTGCGTCCTGAGCAAGGAGCGCGCCGAGTCCGTCGCCGCGCGCCGCACCGCGGACCACCCCGCCTTCCAGTACCTCATCGACGACAAGCGGCGGCTCGTGCGGATGTCGGCGAACGCCGAGAGCAAGGATGATCCGACGCCCGTGCAGGGGCAGTTGGGCAGTGGCGAGCAGCCGCTGCGCTCCGCCGCCGTGTCGCGGGACGAGGAGCGGGCGGCCGGGGTGTCGCTCGACGGGCGCTCGCTGTACATGGGATCGCTGATCTCCGAGGGGCCGCTCGGCAAGCCGGAGGTGCGCAGCAAGGCCAAGTCGGAGGACGACGGTCTGTCCACGCCCAGTTGGGACGGCCGTGGCGACCTCTGGGTGGCCGACCGCGACCCGAAGCGGCCGCGGCTGCTCTGGCTGGATCAGGGCGCGGGAGAGCCGCTGCCGGTCACGACCTCGGGCCTCGACGGACGGATCGAGGCGGTGCGGGTGTCGGCCGACGGCGTACGGGTCGCGCTGCTCGTCAAGAAGGACGGCAAGACGTCCCTGCAGATCGGCCGTGTCGAGCGGACGGGCGCGAAGGGTGAGCAGCCAGGCATCTCGGTGGTCGAACTGCGCCGGGCGGCACCGCAGATGGAGGAGGTCACCGCCATGTCGTGGGCGGGCGGCAGCCGCCTCGTGGTGGTCGGGCGCGAGTCCGGTGGCGTGCAGCAGATGCGGTACGTCCAGTCCGACGGCTCGGTGCCCGCGGGCGCGACGCTGCCCGGCCTCACCGGCGTGAAGGAGATCGCGGCGTCCGAGGACGAGCAGCAGCCGCTGGTGGCGCACTCGGACGACGGGATCGTGCGGCTGCCGACGGGTGCGCAGTGGCAGACGGTGGTCAAGGAGGGGACGGCGCCGGTCTATCCGGGGTGAGCGCGTCTGTCCGGGGTGAGCCGGGGTGCGCGCCCCTCTCCGGGGTGAGCCGGGGTGAGCCGGTGTGAGCGTGTCTGTCCGAGGAGGCCGTCGACCGTAACGCCTGTACGGGGACGTGGAGTTGTCCACAGGCGGTTTTCCACAGGGGTGGCAAGGCTTCTCGCGCCTTGGCACAGTGGTGGACATGCCGGGGTGGTGGCGGGACCTCACCGATCTGGTGCTGCCGGCCGAGTGCGGAGGCTGTGGCACGCCGCGTACGGCACTCTGCACGGAGTGCCGCGAGGCCCTGTGCGGGGCCCCGCCCTGCCGGGTGAGTCCCGATCCCCGGCCGGCCGGGCTGCCGGTGGTGCACGCGGCGGCTCCGTACGGGGACGCGGTGCGGGCGCTGCTGCTCGCGCACAAGGAGCGGGGCGCCCTGGGGCTGGCGGGGCCGCTGGGCGCGGGGCTCGCCGGGGCGGTGCGTGCGGGACTGCGGGGCGGTGACGCTCCGGTACTGCTCGTGCCCGTGCCGTCGGCTCGCGGGGCCGTGCGGGCGCGTGGGCACGATCCCGTACGGCGGATCGCGCTGGCCGCCGCCGGTGAGCTGCGCCGGGGCGGGACGCGGGCCCGGGTGCTCTGCGTGCTGCGCCAGCGGCGTGCCGTGGCCGACCAGGCGGGGCTCAACTCCCGGCAGCGGCAGGTGAATCTGCAGGGCGCCCTGGAGGTGATCGCGGGTGGTGGGCGGCTTCTCGCCGAGGGTGGCACGATCGTGATCGTGGACGACCTGATGACCACGGGCGCGTCTTTGGTGGAAGCGGCCCGCGCAATACGTGAGGCACACACGGAAAGTAAAGGGTCGACCCAGGCGGTAACAGCCCGTGAAATAGCGTGCGGGAACTCGATCACCGCCGCTGTAGTCGCCTCCTCGCCGGATTCTTTCGGACTAAACCGGAACTGACCGGGAAGTTGCATCGTTGCAGGTAGTGAGAGGGCCAATACACCTGAATGGGGGTACGCGGCGGTAGAGGGTGACGACATCCGTCCGGGCGAGATATGTTCGGTTGTGAGGAATGGCGGATGCCGCCCCTCGCATATCGGAATGCCGGTCGCCGGGTTTTTCTCCAATCTTCCGGGCCGGTCGGGGTGTAGATCTTGTTCGCGGGGGAGGAGGAGGTGGAAGTCACCGAGTCCGAGGCTCCGGGAGTCACCGGGGCCTGGTGCAAAAGGGAGATGCTCCGCCGCCGAAGCGGGGCGATCCGGGAACGGAGTTCTGCGTGGACATCGTCGTCAAGGGACGCAAGACCGAGGTGCCCGAGAGGTTCCGCAAGCACGTGGCCGAGAAGCTGAATCTGGAGAAGATCCAGAAGCTCGACGGCAAGGTGATCAGCCTCGACGTCGAGGTGTCCAAGGAAACCAACCCGCGTCAGGCCGACCGTTCCGACCGCGTGGAGATCACACTCCGCGGGCGTGGACCCGTGATCCGTGCGGAGGCCTCGGCAACCGATCCGTACGCGGCGCTGGACCTGGCCACGGCCAAGCTCGACGCACGGCTGCGCAAGCAGCACGAGAAGCGCCACAACCGGCGCGGCACCGGCAGGCTCTCCGCCGCCGAAGTGACCGAGCGGGTGCCGGAGGCGGCGTACCTCAACGGAGACGGCACCGTCGCACGTGAGGAAGAGCCGGACGGCGTGCCCGTCAAGAGGATCGGCTCACTGGAGATCCAGGGCGAAGGCCCGCTCGTGGTCCGCGAGAAGAGCCACGTGGCGGCCCCGATGTCGCTCGACCAGGCGCTCTACGAGATGGAACTCGTCGGGCACGACTTCTACTTGTTCGTCGACTCGGAGTCGAAGGAACCGAGTGTCGTCTACCGGCGGCACGCCTACGACTACGGCGTCATCCGCCTCAACACCGACCCCATGGTCGCGCGGGCAGAGTCCGGCGGCGGGGGCGGTGCGCTCGGCGGCTGAATCCAGGTCGGCCGAGGGCTGAGATGGTGCCCCTGGAGCGCGTATGCGCCCCCAGGGGCACCATCGTGCGACCCCTGCGCGCACCGCGCGGCCGTCCGGGCATGAAATCATGGGCGGAGCCGGTCAACCGGTGTGCTGCTGCCTCAGGTTGGCGGCAGTAGACGCACAACGGGCCATGGCCTTCAGGGGGAGGAACGATGGCGGACAGCTTCGGACCGATGCGGGACGAGGATGCCGACGACGGCACGGGCATCGGCACGGACGCGGGCGCACCGCGCAAGGAGCCCATCAGGGTTCTCGTGGTGGACGACCACGCGCTCTTCCGCCGTGGTCTGGAGATCGTCCTCGCCGCCGAGGAGGACA
The DNA here is from genome assembly GCF_059026065.1 of Streptomyces sp. A18. Lineage (NCBI taxonomy): Bacteria > Bacillati > Actinomycetota > Actinomycetes > Kitasatosporales > Streptomycetaceae > Streptomyces > Streptomyces sp. A18. Next base: position 14,277 of record NZ_JBWLKL010000009.1, read on the forward strand.
TCCAGGTGGTCGGAGAGGCGGGCGACGGCGCCGAGGCGGTGGACAAGGCCGCGGACCTGCTGCCGGACATCGTGCTGATGGACGTACGCATGCCCAAGCGCGGCGGGATCGAGGCGTGCACCTCCATCAAGGAGGTCGCGCCCAGCGCCAAGATCATCATGCTGACGATCAGCGACGAGGAAGCCGACCTCTACGACGCGATCAAGGCGGGCGCCACGGGCTATCTCCTCAAGGAGATCTCCACGGACGAAGTGGCCACGGCGATTCGCGCGGTGGCCGACGGGCAGTCGCAGATCAGTCCGTCCATGGCGTCGAAGCTGCTCACCGAGTTCAAGTCGATGATCCAGCGCACCGACGAGCGCAGGCTTGTGCCCGCGCCGCGGCTGACCGACCGCGAACTGGAAGTGCTGAAGCTGGTGGCCACGGGGATGAACAACCGCGACATCGCGAAGGAGTTGTTCATCTCCGAGAACACCGTGAAGAACCACGTGCGCAACATCCTGGAGAAGCTGCAGCTGCACTCCAGGATGGAGGCGGTCGTGTACGCGATGCGGGAGAAGATCCTCGAGATCAGGTGAGAGCTCCCCCTGACCTCAGGCGAGAGCTCCCCCCCCCGGACCTCAGGTGAGGGCGGCGTCCGGCATCAGGCGAGGGCGCGGACCAGCTCCGCGGTCAGCTCGGGGCGGTTCACCCGCTCCACCCGTACGGAATCGCAGTTCACCCAGGACGCCGCCTCACGGAGCGCCCGAGCCACCGCGGGCACGGACTTGGGGTCGTCGAGGGACACCTGTTTGGCGACGAGCGTGCTGCCCTCGCGGGCGGGGTCCACGCGGCCGACCAGATGGCCACCGGAGAGGACCGGCATCGCGAAATAGCCGTGGATCCGCTTGGGCTTGGGGACGTACGCCTCCAGGCGGTGGGTGAAGCCGAAGATCCGCTCCGTGCGCGCCCGCTCCCAGATCAGGGAGTCGAAGGGCGAAAGGAGCGTCGTGCGATGGCGGCCGCGCGGCGCCGTCTCCAGGGCCGCGGGGTCGGCCCACGCGGGCTTGTCCCAGCCCGCCACCGTCACCGGGAGCAGGCCCGAGTCGGCGACCACCGCGTCGAACTGCTCGCCCTTGAGGCGGTGGTAGTCCGCGATGTCCGCGCGAGTGCCGACACCGAGCGACTGTCCGGCGAGGCGGACCAGGCGGCGCAGGCACTCCGTGTCGTCCAGGTCGTCATGGAGCAGCGTGTCCGGGATCGCGCGCTCCGCGAGGTCGTACACCCGCTTCCAGCTGCGGCGCTCGGTGCAGACCACCTCGCCGTACATCAGCGCGCGCTCGACGGCGACCTTCGCGTCCGACCAGTCCCACCACTCGCCCTTGTTCTTCGCGCCGCCCAACTCCGTGGCGGTGAGGGGGCCTTCGGCGGTGAGTTGCTTGATGACAGTGTCGTACGCGCCGTCCGGCAGGTCGTGGTGCCAGTGCGGGCGGGTGCGGTACGCCCGGCGGCGGAAGGCGAAGTGCGGCCACTCCTCGATGGGCAGGATGCACGCGGCGTGCGACCAGTACTCGAAGGCGTGCGGCCGGGCCGGTCCCGGGCCCGTCGCCCCGTCCCAGTACGCCGCCTCGATCCTGTCGCGGCCGACGGCGCCGAGACGGGCGTACGGAATGAGTTCGTGGGAGCGGGCCAGGACCGAGATCGTGTCGAGCTGGACCGCGCCGAGATGCCGCAGCACGCCCCGCACACCGGACCTGCGGTCCGGCGCGCCCAGGAATCCCTGGGCGCGCAGCGCGATGCGGCGGGCCTCGTCGGCGGAGAGGTCGATGGCGGGGCGCGGCAGGCTCGTCATGCCGGAAACGATAGGGCTCGGCACTGACAACGAACGCGGCCTGCGCCGATGGGAGGACCTCAGTCCCTGACCGAGTCCCGGGCCGCCTCCCCGGAGGGCAGATACGGCTGGCTCGACGACATGCCGAGGTCGCTCGGGAGCAGGGCGCCCACCCAGCAGTCGCGGAGCGTGGACTTGTTCAGGAGAGCGCCGCGCAGGGTGCCCTCGAAGGTGAAGCCCGCCTTCTCCACCACCGCGCGCGACCCCGTGTTGCCGACCTCGGCGCGCCACTCCAGGCGGGTGCAGCCCAGGTCGGTGAAGGCCCACCTGGCCAGGGCGAGGACGATCTCCTTCATGTAGCCGCGGCCCCGGTGCTCCTTCGTCGTCCAGAAGCCGACCTCCCAGGCGCCCGAGCGCGGGTGGTGCAGGCTGGCGGCGGCGATCAGTGGGCCGCCGCCCCGGGGACGTACGGCAAAGGTGTACTCCGTGTCGTAGCGCCAGCCGTCCGGCACCATGCGCGTGATGAAGCCCTCCGCGTCCGTGCGCGCGTACGGCGAGGGGATCGTGGTCCAGCGCTGGATGTCGGCGTCCTGGCAGGCTTCGTACGTCTCGTCCGTGTCGGCGGGCGTGAAGGCGCGCAGGCTCAGGCGCTCGGTGGTGAGGGTGACGGGCTCCATCCGGTGATTCTGCGGGGGTGCGGGACCTGAGGCCAGTGCTTTTGGCTGACCTTTCACCCGCATTTCGCCGAGCGCTGATCGGCACAACCCGGCACCTTCCAGGCCCCCCGTCCGTTGACGTATCGGCAGACCTCCCGGCGCGGCCCGCTCCTCGCTTACGATGGCCGTTGCCCCATGAGTAAACCGACCATGCCAGGCCCGACCGGCAAGGAGACCAACCCCCGTGTCCGTCCTCTCGAAGATCATGCGTGCAGGCGAAGGCAAGATCCTGCGCAAGCTGCACCGCATCGCGGACCAGGTCAACTCCATCGAAGAGGACTTTGTCAGCCTCTCCGACGCCGAGCTGCGCGCGCTGACCGCGGAGTACAAGGAGCGTTACGCCGACGGCGAGACCCTTGACGACCTCCTCCCCGAAGCCTTTGCCACCGTGCGTGAGGCCGCCAAGCGCGTCCTCGGCCAGCGGCACTACGACGTCCAGATGATGGGCGGCGCCGCGCTGCACCTCGGCCATGTGGCCGAGATGAAGACGGGTGAAGGCAAGACGCTCGTCGGTACCCTCCCCGCGTACCTCAACGCCCTGTCGGGCAAGGGCGTGCACCTGATCACGGTCAATGACTACCTGGCCGAGCGCGACTCCGAGATGATGGGCCGCGTCCACAAGTTCCTGGGCCTGAGCGTCGGCTGCATCATCGCCAACATGACGCCCGCCCAGCGCCGCGAGCAGTACGGCTGCGACATCACGTACGGCACGAACAACGAATTCGGATTCGACTACCTGCGCGACAACATGGCGTGGTCGAAGGACGAACTGGTGCAGCGCGGCCACAACTTCGCGATCGTCGACGAGGTCGACTCGATCCTGGTCGACGAGGCCCGTACGCCGCTGATCATCTCCGGCCCCGCCGACCAGGCCACCAAGTGGTACGGCGACTTCGCCAAGTTGGTCACCCGCCTCACCCGCGGTGAGGCCGGCAACACCCTCAAGGGCATCGAGGAGACCGGGGACTACGAGGTCGACGAGAAGAAGCGCACCGTCGCCATCCACGAGTCCGGTGTCTCCAAGGTCGAGGACTGGCTGGGCATCGACAACCTGTACGAGTCGGTGAACACCCCGCTCGTGGGTTACCTGAACAACGCCATCAAGGCCAAGGAGCTCTTCAAGGGCGACAAGGACTACGTCGTCATCGACGGCGAAGTCATGATCGTGGACGAGCACACCGGCCGTATCCTCGCCGGCCGCCGTTACAACGAGGGCATGCACCAGGCGATCGAGGCGAAGGAAGGGGTGGACATCAAGGACGAGAACCAGACCCTCGCCACGATCACCCTCCAGAACTTCTTCCGCCTCTACAAGCGCCACGACCACCAGGGCAAGGAAGTCTCCGGCCTCTGCGGCATGACCGGTACGGCCATGACCGAGGCCGCCGAGTTCCACCAGATCTACAAGCTGGGCGTCGTGCCGATCCCGACGAACCGGCCCATGGTCCGCGCCGACCAGTCGGACCTGATCTACCGCACCGAGGTCGCGAAGTTCGCCGCGGTCGTCGACGACATCGCCGAGAAGCACGAGCAGGGCCAGCCGATCCTGGTCGGCACGACCTCCGTGGAGAAGTCGGAGTACCTCTCCCAGCAGCTCTCCAAGCGCGGCGTCCAGCACGAGGTCCTGAACGCCAAGCAGCACGACCGTGAGGCGCCGATCATCGCCCAGGCCGGCCGCAAGGGCGCCGTCACCGTCGCCACGAACATGGCCGGACGAGGCACGGACATCAAGCTCGGCGGCAACCCGGACGACCTCGCCGAGGCGGAGCTGCGCCAGCGCGGCCTCGACCCCGTCGAGCACGTGGAGGAGTGGGCCGCGGCGCTGCCCGCCGCCATGGAGAAGGCCGAGCGGGCCGTCAAGGCGGAGTTCGAGGAGGTCGTGGACCTCGGCGGGCTCTACGTCCTCGGCACGGAGCGGCACGAGTCGCGCCGCATCGACAACCAGCTGCGTGGTCGTTCCGGCCGCCAGGGCGACCCGGGCGAGTCCCGTTTCTACCTGTCGCTCGGTGACGACCTGATGCGCCTGTTCAAGGCCCAGATGGTCGAGCGCGTGATGGCCATGGCGAACGTCCCGGACGACGTGCCGATCGAGAACAAGATGGTGACGCGCGCGATCGCGTCCGCCCAGTCGCAGGTCGAGCAGCAGAACTTCGAGACGCGTAAGAACGTCCTGAAGTACGACGAGGTCCTCAACCGCCAGCGCGAGGTCATCTACGGCGAGCGTCGCCGCGTCCTGGAGGGCGAGAACCTCCAGGACCAGGTCACGCACTTCATGGACGACACGATCGACGCGTACATCTCCGCGGAGACCGCCGAGGGCTTCGCGGAGGAGTGGGACCTGGACCGGCTGTGGGGCGCCTTCAAGCAGCTCTACCCGGTGAAGGTCACCATCGAGGAGCTCGAGGAGGACGCGGGTGACCGCGCGGGTCTGACCGCCGAGTTCATCTCCGAGGCCATCAAGGACGACATCCACCAGCAGTACGAGACGCGTGAGGAGCAGCTCGGCTCCGAGATCATGCGCGAGCTGGAGCGACGGGTCGTTCTCTCCGTGCTGGACCGCAAGTGGCGCGAGCACCTCTACGAGATGGACTACCTCCAGGAGGGCATCGGCCTGCGCGCCATGGCGCAGAAGGACCCGCTGGTCGAGTACCAGCGCGAGGGCTTCGACATGTTCAACGCCATGATGGACGGCATCAAGGAAGAGTCCGTCGGCTACCTGTTCAACCTGGAGGTCCAGGTCGAGCAGCAGGTCGAGGAGGTTCCGGTGTCGGACGCGGCCGCGGCTTCCCTGGACAAGAAGGACGCCGTTCCGGCCGGTAGCGGCCGTCCCGAGATCCGCGCCAAGGGCCTCGACGCCCCCCAGCGGCCCGACCGCCTCCACTTCCAGGCGCCGAATGCCGAGGGTGGCGTCGACGAGGGGGACTTCGAGACGGAGGACGCGGGCGTGCGGTCGGAGTCGGACGGGATGACTCGGGCGGAGCGGCGTAAGGCTCAGAAGGGTGGGCGTCGCCGTAAGAAGTAGCGGCGCGCTATAGCTGTCGGGGGCCGGGCACCGTGGGGTGCTCGGCCCCTTTGCCTTTCGTCTCACGCCTTTCGTCTCGTGTCCTTCACCTCGCAGGGGTGCCCACCTCTACCGCCGTGCAGCGCCAGCGCTGGTCCTCGCCCAGGTGCAGGCGGAACGCCAGGGCCCTGAGGGCGGGGCCCGTGCCGATCCTCGCGAAGACCTCGTAGACGCCGGGGCGGGGTTCGTAGTGGCCGATGCGGTGGATCGTGGGGCGGCGGCCGTTCACGTTCAGGGGCGCGCGTTCGGCGAGGCGGGTCAGCTCGTCGAAGGCGGTGTGGGCGATGTGGCGGGCCGCCCAGTGGACCGGCTTCTGGCCGCTGAGGACCAGGAGCAGGCGTTCGGTGAAGAGCTCTGTGGGGTGCGGCGGGGGCTGGGGCGGAGTCCTCAGGGGGCGCACCGGTGGGCGGGCCGCCGTGGGGCCCGTCGGGCGGCGTGGGTCCGTGCGGCCCGGCGGGCGGGTGGGTGCCGCCGGGCGGGGGCGGGGCCTGGTCATTACCTTGTGCATGCCGTATCGCCTCCGGCTTCGCTGTCCCGGCCCGACCTTGGATACCGGGGAGTAACTTCCGTCGGAGATCTTCTACGGGGGTGGAGGTGGGGGTCGCAAGGAGGTGCCGGTGGTGGGGGCGGGGGCCGGACGGATCACCTATCAGGGTGGTGGGAGGCGCGTTCTTCCATGGGGGCGCTGGGGTGTGCAGGGTGAAGGGCGGGGGTGCGGGGTGACGTGGGGGGTGGGTGTGGGGCGCAGCTCGAAGGGGGACCCCGCGCGTATTCTGGGGGCCTCTTCTTGTGCGATACCGACTCTTGCCGTACCGACTGTTGCCGTACCGACTGTGAAAGCTGGCCGTCATGCGCGTCTACGTTCCCCTGACCCTGAGTGGCCTCGCCGAGGCGTACAAGGCGGGAGAGCTGGGGCAGGGGCCCGTGCCGCTGACCGCCTACGCAGTGACGCCCGCTCTGCGTGAGTGGTACGTCTCGGACGACGTGGAGGAGCTGGAGTACGCCGCCCTCAACCGGGCCGCGCTCGCTTCGCTGCGGTTGATCGCGGGGGATCCCGGGGCTGCTCGTCGGCGGGTCGTGCTGGCCGCGGACGTGGCGGACGGAGCGGTGGAGCTCGACCCGGAGCTCGGGCTCGGCGAGGTGCGGGTGGCCGGGGCCCTGGGGCTGAAGAAGGTCGCCGCCGTGCATGTGGATGCCGGGGACGCGGAGGCGGATGTCGCCGCGGGTGCGGAGGCTCTGGGGGCCGCGGACCAGGGGGACGACGGCGCGCGGTTCACGGTGGACGGCGTCGAGGACCACGAGCTGCTGTGGTTCGCCACGCAGGAGATTCCCGGGTTGATCGGCTGAGGGTTCCCTGCGGGGCTTGGGCGGTGCCGCGGTGCCGCGGTGCCGCGGTGCTGGTCCGTCTTGGGGGCGGGGCCGCGCCGGTATGTCCGTCCTCGCTGTCGTCCGGTGGCCGTGGGGATACTTCGGTGAGGGAGTGCCGTGAGCCGTGCTCCGGGCGGACATACCGGCACGTCCCCTCGCGTGCGCGCCCGACTGCGGGTGTGTGGGGGCCGATCTCCCTGGCAGTAATGGGGAGTGGGCCCGAGGGGCGTGCGGGTACCGTTTCCCTATGGGGAAGCTGCTGCGCGGGGCGCATATCGTGTGGGACTGGAACGGGACCTTGCTGCATGACATCGATGCGGTGATCGAGTCGACGAACGCCTCCTTCGCGGAGCTCGGGCTCGAGCCGATCACGCTCGAGCGGTACCGCGATCTGTACTGCGTACCCGTTCCGCTGTTCTATGAGCGGCTCATGGGGCGATTGCCCACGGACGACGAGTGGGCTGTCATGGACGCCGTTTTCCACAAGCACTACTGGGCTCGGGCCGAGGCGTGCGGGCTCGCTGAGGGGGCCGCCGAGCTGCTCGCCGGGCGGCGGGCCGCCGGGCGTACGCAGTCGTTGCTGTCGCTCGCTCCGCACGAGCACCTCGTGCCGATCGTGCGGCGGCACGGCATCGAGGAGCACTTCGTGCGCATCGACGGCCGTACGGACACCTCGCACGCCGGCAAGGCCGAGCGGATGGTGCGGCACCTGGAGGCTCTGGAAGGGGTCACCGCCGCCGAGAGCATCGTCGTCATCGGCGACGCCGTCGATGACGCCGTTGCCGCCGCGCATGTCGGTGCTCAGGCCGTGCTCTACACCGGGGGGTCCCACAGCCGGGCCAGCCTGGAGGCCGTCGGGGGCGGGGTCCCCGTGGTCGACAGTCTTGCCGATGCCGTGGACGTGGCCGAGCGGTTGGCCGCCTGAGTCATTGGCCGCCTAGGTCGCCGGCGCCTTCGCTCGCAGCACCGTCAGGAATTCCCGCATCCAGCCCGAGTGGTCCGGCCAGGCACGGGCCGAGACCAGCGTGCCGTCGACCACCACCTCCGCGTCACGGAAGGTCGCGCCCGCCGTCTGCATGTCCAGCTCCAGGGCCGGATACGCCGTGACCCTGCGGCCGCTCAGGCCGCCGATCGCCGCGGTCAGGAGCGGGCCGTGGCAGATCTGAGCGACCGGCTTGTCCGCGTCGAAGAACGACTTGAGGATCTTGCGGAGCTCCGGGTCGTTGCGCAGATACTCCGGGGCCCGGCCGCCCGGGATCACCAGAGCGGCGTACTGACCGGGGTCGACTTCGGAGAAGGCGAGGTCCGCGGGCCAGGTGTAGCCCGGCTTCTCCGTGTACGTGTCGAAGCCGGGCACGAAGTCGTGCACCACGAACTGCAGCGTCTTGCGGGCGGGGGCCGCGATGTGGACGTCGTACCCCTCCTCGCGCAGCCGTTGGAAGGGGTACAGGACCTCAAGGGACTCCGCCGCGTCACCGGTCACTATCAGGATCTTGGCTGCCATCGCTGCTCGCTCCCCAGTCGCGTGCCGTCCGTCCGTCCCGCTCAACGTGCATCCGCCCGTCCGGTTTGCCAAGAGGGCTCACCGGTTCGCCGAGGGGGCCCTTCGCCGACAGATGGCGCGAAAGTCTCTGTGCAGAGTGTCAAAGTTCCACCCCTGCTTTTGTACACATACGGCTCATGACGACTCCCGGGTGGAGGGCGATAGCCTTGACCCGTGATCAGCGCGATATCCCGCGGGGGCGTGTACGCCCCCGCCCTGCGCCCGGGGAACACGGAGGACATCCGTGCCCGGGGCGTCGCTGACGCTTCTTGGCGGTGCGGCCGGCCAGATCAGCCCGGCCATCGGTCAGCGAAACCGCTGAAAATGGCGGATAACCGCCCGCCCATATCTCACCGCGGCATAACGTCGACTTCGACCGGAGACCCCGCGTCGCGGCGTTACGTCGGATCACTTCCTTCTACGTCACGCAACGGCGCGCGACAGGAGTCAGAGGACAATGCAGACCAAGCTGGACGAAGCCAAAGCCGAGCTGCTCACACGGGCGGCCCGGGTAGCTGAGAACAGCCCGGTCGGTGGCCGCCAACCGAATGGGGCACCGACCGGGTCGAAGGGCGACGAGGCCACTCCTGACGAGGACATGGCCCTTGCGTTCCTCCAGCGCTACTACCTGCACACCGCCCCGGAGGACCTCGCCGACCGCGACCCGGAAGACGTCTTCGGAGCAGCTTTCTCCCACTACCGACTGGCCGAGAACCGCCCCCAGGGCACGGCCAACGTCCGTGTGCACACCCCGACCGTCGAAGAGAACGGCTGGACCTGCAGCCACTCCGTCGTCGAGGTGGTCACCGACGACATGCCCTTCCTGGTCGACTCGGTCACCAACGAGCTCTCGCGGCAGGGGCGCGGCATCCATGTCGTCATCCACCCCCAGGTCGTCGTACGGCGTGACCTGACCGGCAAGCTGCTCGAAGTCCTCACGGCCCCCGGCGCCGAGCGCCCGCACGACGCGCTCACCGAGTCCTGGATCCACGTCGAGATGGACCGCGAGACCGACCGTGCGGACCTGAAGCAGATCACCGCCGATCTGCTCCGGATCCTCTCCGACGTACGTGAGACGGTCGAGGACTGGGAGAAGATGCGCGACGCGGCGCTGCGCATCGCCGACGAGCTTCCCACCGAGCCGACCGCCGACGACCTGCGCGACCAGGAGGTCGACGAGGCCCGCGAGCTCCTTCGCTGGCTCGCCGACAACCACTTCACCTTCCTCGGCTTCCGTGAGTACGACCTGACGGAGGAGGACTCGCTCGCCGCCGTGCCCGGCACCGGCCTCGGCATCCTGCGCGCCGACCCGAAGCACGAGGGCGAGGAGGACCATCCGGTCAGCCCCTCCTTCAGTCGGCTTCCCGCGGACGCGCGTGCGAAGGCCCGTGAGCACAAGCTGCTCGTCCTCACCAAGGCCAACAGCCGCGCCACCGTGCACCGGCCCAGCTACCTCGACTACGTCGGCGTGAAGAAGTTCGACTCCGACGGCAACGTCATCGGCGAGCGGCGCTTCCTCGGTCTCTTCTCGTCCGCCGCGTACACCGAGTCCGTGCGCCGCGTGCCGGTCATCCGCCGCAAGGTCCAGGAGGTCCTCAAGGGCGCGGGCTTCTCGCCCAACAGCCACGACGGCCGCGACCTGCTGCAGATCCTGGAGACCTACCCGCGCGACGAGCTCTTCCAGACGCCGCCCGACGAGCTGCGCGCCATCGTCACGTCCGTCCTGTACCTCCAGGAGCGCCGTCGACTGCGGCTCTACCTGCGCAAGGACGAGTACGGGCGTTACTACTCGGCCCTCGTCTACCTGCCTCGTGACCGCTACACCACCGGCGTACGCCTGCGGATCATCGACATCCTCAAGGAGGAGCTCGGCGGCACCAGCGTCGACTTCACCGCGTGGAACACCGAGTCGATCCTCTCCAGGCTGCACTTCGTGGTCCGCGTCGCGCCGGGCGGCGGGCTTCCGCAGCTCACCGACGCCGACACCGACCGCATCGAGGCACGGCTCGTCGAGGCCGCCCGCTCCTGGGCCGACGGCTTCGGCGAGGCGCTGACCGCCGAGTGCGGTGAGGAGCGCGCCGCCGAGCTGCTCCGCCGCTACTCGGGCGCCTTCCCCGAGGGCTACAAGGCGGACCACTCGCCGCGCGCCGCCGTCGCCGACCTCCAGCACCTGGAGCAGCTCAAGCACGGGCGCGAGGACTTCGCCCTGAGCCTGTACGAGCCGGTGGGCGCCGCCCCCGGCGAGCGCCGCTTCAAGATCTACCGCTCGGGCGGCCAGGTCTCGCTCTCCGCGGTCCTGCCGGTCCTCCAGCGCCTGGGCGTCGAGGTCACCGACGAGCGTCCCTACGAGCTGCGCTGCACGGACCGTACGAACGCGTGGATCTACGACTTCGGTCTGCGCCTGCCCAAGTCCCAGAACGGCAACGGCGACTACTTGGGCGACGACGGCCGCGAGCGCTTCCAGGAGGCCTTCTCCGCCGCCTGGACGGGCGAGGCCGAGGTCGACGGATTCAACTCCCTCGTCCTGCGGGCCGGGCTCAACTGGCGCCAGGCGATGGTGCTCCGCGCCTACGCCAAGTACCTGCGCCAGGCGGGCTCCACCTTCAGCCAGGACTACATGGAGGACACCCTCCGCAACAACGTCCACACCACCCGCCTGCTCGTCTCGCTCTTCGAGGCGCGGATGTCCCCGGACCGCCAGCGCGCAGGGAACGAGCTGACCGACGGGCTCCTCGAAGAGGTGGACGGGGCGCTCGACCAGGTGGCCTCGCTGGACGAGGACCGGATCCTGCGGTCCTTCCTCACCGTCATCAAGGCGACGCTGCGCACGAACTTCTTCCAGGAGGCGGAGGGCGGCAAGCCGCACAGCTACGTCTCCATGAAGTTCGACCCGCAGGCCATCCCGGACCTTCCCGCGCCGCGTCCGGCGTACGAGATCTGGGTGTACTCGCCGCGCGTCGAGGGCGTGCACCTGCGCTTCGGCAAGGTCGCCCGCGGTGGCCTCCGCTGGTCCGATCGGCGTGAGGACTTCCGTACCGAGATCCTCGGCCTGGTCAAGGCGCAGATGGTGAAGAACACCGTCATCGTGCCCGTCGGCGCCAAGGGCGGCTTCGTCGCCAAGCAGCTGCCCGACCCGTCCGTGGACCGTGACGCGTGGCTGGCCGAGGGCGTGGCCTGCTACAAGACGTTCATCTCGGCGCTGCTCGACATCACCGACAACCTGGTCGCGGGCGAGGTCGTGCCGCCGGCCGACGTCGTCCGCCACGACGAGGACGACACGTACCTCGTGGTCGCCGCCGACAAGGGCACGGCGACGTTCTCGGACACCGCGAACGAGGTCGCCCAGTCCTACAACTTCTGGCTCGGTGACGCCTTCGCCTCCGGCGGCTCCGCCGGATACGACCACAAGGGCATGGGCATCACCGCCCGCGGCGCCTGGGAGTCCGTCAAGCGGCACTTCCGGGAGCTGGGCACCGACACCCAGACCGAGGACTTCACGGTCGTCGGCGTCGGCGACATGTCCGGTGACGTGTTCGGCAACGGCATGCTGCTTTCCGAGCACATCCGCCTGGTGGCCGCCTTCGACCACCGGCACATCGTCATCGACCCCAGGCCGGACGCCGCCACCTCGTACGCGGAGCGGCGCCGCCTCTTCGAGCTGCCGCGCAGCTCCTGGGCGGACTACAACAAGGAGCTGCTCTCCGCGGGCGGCGGGATCTTCCCGCGCAGCGCCAAGGCGATCCAGCTGAACGCCCACATCCGCGAGGCACTCGGCATCGAGACGGGCGTCGCCAAGATGACCCCGGCCGACCTGATGAAGGCGATCCTGCAGGCGCCGGTCGACCTGCTGTGGAACGGCGGCATCGGTACGTACGTGAAGTCGTCCGTCGAGTCGAACAGCGACGTCGGCGACAAGGCGAACGACGCGATCCGCGTGAACGGCGCCGACCTGCGCGTCAAGGTCGTCGGCGAGGGCGGCAACCTCGGTCTGACCCAGCTGGGCCGCATCGAGTTCGCGCGGGCCGGCGGACACATCAACACGGACGCGATCGACAACAGCGCGGGCGTGGACACCTCCGACCACGAGGTGAACATCAAGATCCTGCTCAACGCGGTCGTCGGAGCCGGCGACATGACCGTCAAGCAGCGCAACAAGTTCCTCGCCGCGATGACGGACGAGGTCGGATCCCTGGTCCTGCGCAACAACTACGCGCAGAACACCGCCCTGTCGAACGCGGTCGCCCAGTCCCCGTCCCTCCTCCACGCCCACCAGCGCTTCATGCGCCGCCTGGGCCGTGACGGTCACCTGGACCGGGCCCTGGAGTTCCTGCCCACCGACCGGCAGATCCGTGAGCTCCTGAACTCGGGCCGCGGGCTCAGCCAGCCCGAGCTCGCCGTGCTCCTCGCGTACACGAAGATCACGGCGGCCGACGAGCTGATCCATACCACGCTCCCGGACGACGACTACCTGCGCGGTCTCCTTCACGCGTACTTCCCGCAGGCGCTGCGGGAGAAGTTCCCCGAGCAGATCGACGAGCACGCGCTGCGCCGCGAGATCATCACGACGGTCCTGGTCAACGACACGGTGAACACCGGTGGTTCGACCTTCCTGCACCGCCTCCGCGAGGAGACGGGGGCCTCGCTCGAGGAGATCGTGCGGGCGCAGCTCGCGGCCCGTGAGATCTTCGGCCTGAGCAAGGTCTGGGACGCGGTAGAGGCGCTCGACAACGTGGTGGCGGCCGACGTCCAGACCCGGGTGCGGCTGCACTCGCGCCGTCTGGTCGAGCGCGGCACGCGCTGGCTGCTCAACAACCGGCCGCAGCCGCTCCAGCTAGCCGAGACCATCGACTTCTTCCGCGAGGGTGTCGCCGAGGTCTGGACCGAGCTGCCCAAGCTCCTGAGCGGCTCCGACCAGGAGTGGTACCAGGGCATCCGGGACGAGCTGACGGGCGCGGGCGTCCCCGACGAACTCGCGCAGCGGGTCGCCGGGTTCTCCTCGGCCTTCCCGTCGCTCGACATCGTGGCGATCGCCGACCGCATGGGCAAGGAGCCGATGGCCGTCGCCGAGGTCTACTACGACCTCGCCGACCGGCTGCGGATCACCCAGCTCATGGACCGCATCATCGAGCTGCCGCGGGCCGACCGCTGGCAGTCGATGGCCCGTGCGTCCATCCGCGAGGACCTGTACGCGGCGCATGCCGCCCTGACGGCCGACGTGCTGGCCGCCGGGAACGGCCAGGACACTCCCGAGCAGCGGTTCAAGGCCTGGGAGGAGAAGAACGCGGCGATCCTGAGCCGTTCGCGGACGACGCTGGACGAGATCCAGAGCTCGGACGCGTTCGACCTGGCGAACCTGTCGGTCGCCATGCGGACGATGAGGACGCTGCTGCGCACGCACTCGTAATCCGTATCCGGCGTACGTCGAAGGGGGCGCCCCGAGCCTGATGGCTCGGGGCGCCCCCTTCGCTTATCCGGACGCGCGTACCAAGATGCGCGTATCGGCACTGGGCCAAACACACCCCCCTGAAGGGCGCTAATCGGGCATTCGCGATAATTAGTAGGATGGGCCGGTATCTGACTGGAGGGGCACATGGGAGCGATAAGTGAGCGAGCGGCGCCGGAGGCGCGGCCCGATGTGTCCGTAGTGGTGATCGTCTACAACGACGCCGAGCGGTTGCCGACCGCCGTCCGTTCGGTGCTCGACCAGACGCTGTGCGGCGTCGAGGTCGTCATCGTCGACGACTGCAGCACGGACGACTCGTACGGGACGGCACAGCGCCTCGCCGCCGAGTACCCCGAACGGGTGCGGGCCTACCAGCTGCCGGAGAACAGCGGCGGGTGCGGCGAGCCCCGGAACGTGGGCATCGGGCACACCGTCGGCAGCCATGTGATGTTCCTCGACAGCGACGACGTCCTGGAGCGCAACGCCTGCCGGAACCTGCTCGAGGCGGCCGAGCGCGACGGCTCGGACATCGTCGCCGGGCTCTGCGTGCGGCTGCACGTGGACACGCGCAACAAGAAGCGCGACCAGTGGTACCCCTGGCTCTACGCCAGGACCCGCACCCTGGAGTCCGTCGACGAGCTGACCGACCTGTTCGTCTGGGACACGCTCTCCACGAACAAGCTCTACCGCCGCGACTTCCTCGTCGAGAACGGCCTGCGCTTCCTCAAGGGCATGTTCTACGAGGACCTGATGTTCATCGCCGAGGCCTACCTCGCGGCCGGGCGCATCACGCTCATCCCGAACCAGGTCTACTTCTGGCACGTCTACGAACGCGGCGCCGTGAAGTCCGTGAGCAACCGGCGCCACGAGATGATCAACTTCGAGCACCGGATGGAGATCCACCGCCGGATCGACGCCCTGCTCGCCCAGCGCGGCCTCGACGAGCTGCGCCTGGCCAAGGACGTCAAGTTCCTCAAGCACGACCTGGTGCTCCACCTGCGCGACCTGCCGTTCCGCGACGCCTCCTACCGGCAGGAGTTCGCCGGCCTCGCCCGCGGCTATCTCGCCGGGGTCGACCGCGCCGCGTACGACGAGGTACAGCCCATTCAGGCCATCTGCGCCTACCTCCTGGAGCAGGGCGACTGGGACAACCTGCTGCCCGCCGTCGACACTCTCACCAACCGCGACAAGATCTCCTCGTCGCTCGCCGAGCGGGACGGCCGCGTGTACTGGTGCGCCGAGCACCTCGACGACCCCGTCGGCCGCCAGGTCCTCGACGTGACCGAGCTCGGCTACCACAGCAAGCGCCTCGACCAGATGTTCCTGCGCAACGTCCTGACGCGGTACGAGGAGTCCGCGGGCACCGTCCGCATGGCGGGCCGCGTCACCAACCCGCTCGGCGTCGTCGGACCGGGCGCCGTGCTCACCGCGGAGCTCGAGTTCAGCGCGCGCCGCCGCAGCCTGCAGGCCTTCCGCTTCCCGGTCGCCGCCGTGCGGCACGAAGGGGAGACCATCGCCTGGGAGGCCTCCGTCGACCTCGCGCGGCGGCTGCGTCCGCTCGGCGTCGTCGACGCGGTGTGGGACGTGCGCCTGCACCTCTTCGCCGACGGCGTGCGCACCAGGACGCGGCTCACCGCGGGCGATCCGGGGCTCGCCGAGGGAAGGCTCCCGGTGCGCCCGCGCCTCACCCGTCTTGTCGCCGACCACATGGAGCCGGAGGTCTCGCAGCGCGGGCACCTCGCGTTCCGGCTCGTCACGCGGGACGCGGCGGGCGGCCGGATCCAGGACCTGGTGGCGCGCGGCACGCAGGGCGCGCCGGGGCGGCTCGCCAAGTCCGGCTACCGCAGGGCGAAGAAGCTGCGCAAGGACCTCACCTCCGGGCAGAGCAAACTGCGCGTGTACGACGAGGTGTTCAGCCGTCTGCCGGTGAAGAAGCGCACGGTCGTCTTCGAGAGCCACCTCGGCAAGCAGTACAGCGACAGCCCCCGGGCGATCTACGAGGAGATGCGGCGCCAGGGTCTCGACTTCGATGCCGTGTGGTCCTACGCCGGGGACCCGAAGGGGTTCCCCCGGGACGCGACGCTGGTGCGGCGCTGGTCGCTGCCCTACCTCCGGGCCCTCGCGCAGGCCGAGTTCTGGGTCGACAACCAGAGCTATCCGCTGGGGCTCACCAAGCGCCCCGGGACGACGTACATCCAGACCTGGCACGGCTCGGCGCTCAAGCGCATGGGCTTCGACGAGCCCGACTGGAAGCTGCGCAGCAAGGCCCGCCAGGAGCAGCAGCAGCGGGTCCTCGACCGCTTCGACCGCTTCCTGATCCGGTCCGAGCACGACGTGCGGACGCTGGCGAAGGCCCTGCGCCTGAAGGAGAAGGTGCTCCTGAGGGTCGGCTATCCGCGCAACGACGCGCTGGTGCGGGCGAAGAGGGCCGAGGACGCGAGCGGGGTGCGTGAACGCGGGCCGCTTGCCGCGGAGTTGGGCATCCCCGAGGACAAGCAGGTGCTGCTCTACGCACCGACCTTCCGCCGGTTCGGCGGCCGGCACGGGCGCTTTGAACTGCCCTTCGACGTCGAGCGGTTCGCGGAGGAGTTCGGCGACCGGTACGTGCTGCTCGTGCGCTCGCACTACCTGAACCACGTGGTGCTCCCGCCGTCCGTGCGGGGCCGCGTCATCGACGTCTCCGCACACCACGACGTCACGCCGCTCTACCAGCTCGCCGACGCGATGATCACCGACTACTCGTCCGTGATGTTCGACTACGCCCTTCTGGACCGCCCGATGCTGTTCTTCACGTACGACTACGAGGAGTACGTCCACGAGGGCCGCGGCACCTACTTCGACCTGCGAGAACGGGCTCCAGGCCCGGTGGTCGACACCGAGGACGAGCTGTTCGGGGCGCTGAAGGCCCTGGACGACCAGGCCCTCGGGTACGGGCCGGCGCGGGCGCGGTTCGTGGCCGAGTTCGGTGAGTACGACCGGGGCGACGCGGCCAAGAGCGTCGTCGATCAGTTCTTCTCGCACTGGAGCGGCAAGTGAGTCAGACAGTGATGGAGCCCGAGACCGGGACGGCGCTGCGGACGCGCGACATCTTCTTCGTCTCCAACAGCGTGAACGAGCTGGGCGGCGTGACCAGTTGGTCCCACCAGCTGGCCCGCCTCTTCGTCGAGCGCGGCCACCGCGTGCACGTCATCGGCATCACGGAACCCGGCGAACCGCAGGACATCGGCACGGACCTGCCGTACCCCACCACGACGCTGTACGACGAGCACCCGCCGCGCGTCGGCCCGGTGCGCGGCATCAAGGGGCGGCTCAACGTGGCCGAGCACCTGCAGCGCGCGCGGCGCGAGGAGGGTATGCACGAGCAGGCCGCCAAGCTGACCGCCATGTTCGCGCAGGCCGGACCCGGTGCCGTCGTCATCGTCACGCAGGTGTGGGCGATGGAGTGGGTCGAACTCGCCGACACGAGCGGCATGTCGGTGATCGGCATGAGCCACGAGTCGTTCGCCTACTCGCGCGCTTCCTCGCGCGGATCGCGCGTGCGCAAGCACTACAAGGACGTCGACCGGATGCTCGCGCTGACCCGCGAGGACGCCGACCTGTGGATCAGGCAGGGCCTGGACAACGCGTCCTTCATGCCGAACCCGCTGCCCTTCATGCCCGAGGTGGCGTCCGAGCGCACCGAGAAGGTCGTCACCAGCATCGGCCGCCTGCACGACCAGAAGGGCATCGACATGCTCCTCGACACCTGGGCGGAGGTCGCGCCGCTGCACCCGGACTGGAAGCTGCGGATCTACGGCTCCGGCGAGGACGAGGAGACCCTCAAGAAGCAGTGCACGTCCCTGGGTCTTGACGGCTCCGTCGAGTGGATGGGGCAGACGAGTGATGTGCCCGCGGCGCTGCGGGGCGGTTCGGTGTTCGTGCAGTCGTCGCGGGGCGAGGGCTTCCCGCTCGCGCTGATGGAGGCGATGGCCACCGCGGTGCCGTGCGCGGCCTTCGACTGCGCGCCCGGCGTGCATGAGATCGTCCAGGACGGTGTGGACGGGCTGCTTGCGCGGCTCGGCAACACGAGTGAACTGGCGCGCAGGCTGGACACGTTGATGTCCGACAAGGAGCTGCGGGACCGGATGGGCGAGCTGGCCAGGGTGAACATCCAGCGCTATACGACGGGTGAAGTCGTGCGGCGCTGGGAGGAGTTGTTCGCGTTCCTGGAGCGCTGAGAGAGCCCGGGAGCCCTACTTCTTGCCGCCCGTGAAGCGCTCGTACTCCTTCAGGACGTCCTCCGTCGGGCCGTCCATGCGCAGTTCGCCGTGCTCCAGCCAGAGCACGCGCTCGCAGGTGTCGCGGATCGACTTGTTGTTGTGGCTGACCAGGAAGACCGTGCCCGCGCGCTTGCGCAGCTCGCGGATGCGGGCCTCCGACCGCTTCTGGAAGGAGCGGTCGCCGGTCGCCAGGGCCTCGTCGATGAGCAGGACGTCGTGGTCCTTGGCGGAGCCGATGGAGAAGCGCAGGCGGGCCGCCATGCCGGAGGAGTACGTACGCATGGGGAGCGTGATGAAGTCGCCCTTCTCGTTGATGCCGGAGAAGTCGACGATGTCCTGGTAGCGCTCCTGGACCTGCTCGCGGCTCATGCCCATCGCCAGGCCGCCGAGGCGGACGTTGCGCTCGCCGGTCAGGTCGTTCATCAGGGCCGCGTTCACGCCGAGGAGGGAGGGCTGGCCGTCGGTGAAGATGCGGCCGTGCTCGACGGGCAGGAGGCCCGCGATCGCCTTCAGGAGGGTCGACTTGCCCGAGCCGTTCGTGCCGATCAGGCCGATGGCCTCGCCCTTGTGGGAGGTGAAGGACACCTTCTTGACGGCGTGCACCTTGCGTACGCCGGACTCCTCGCCGTCCTTCCCGCGGCGCTTGAGGACGCGGCCAAGCGCGGCGGTCGCGCTGCCGCGGCCCGCGGTGGCGCCGGCGCCGTGGACGCGGTAGACGATGTCGACCTGGTCGACGATGACGGTGGGGGCGTTGTCGTTCCTGGTGTCAGCCACGGCCGTACGTCTCCTCTGCCTTCCAGAAGTAGATGAACCCGCCGAGTCCGGCGAGCAGCGCCCAGCCGACGGCCCACGCCCAGACGTGGTCCGGGAGCTGGCCCGCCTGGTAGCTGTCGATGAGCGCGAAGCGCATCAGGTCGATGTAGATGGCTGCCGGGTTGCACTCCAGGAGGACCTGGAGCGCGTGCGGCAGGTGCTGGTCCTTCAGGACGGCGTCGATGCTCCACATCACGCCGGACACGTACATCCACGTACGCAGCACGAACGGCATCAGCTGGGCGATGTCCGGTGTCTTGCTGCCCAGGCGGGCCATCACCAGGGCCAGGCCCGTGTTGAACGCGAACTGGAGGACCAGGACCGGGATCACCAGGAGCCAGGACACGGCCGGCGGGACGCCGAAGCAGAGCAGGATCACGACCAGCGCGCACATGGAGAAGAGGAGCTGCTGGAGCTGCTGGAGGCAGAACGAGATCGGCAGCGCGGCCCGCGGGAAGTGCAGGGCGCGGACCAGGCCGAGGTTGCCCGCGATGGCGCGGGTGCCCGCCATCACCGAGCTCTGCGTGAACGTGAAGATGAAGACGCCGGTGACCAGGAACGGGACGTAGTCCGGGACGTCGTGCTTGGTGTTCATCAGGACGCCGAAGATGAAGTAGTAGACCGCCGCGTTCAGGAGCGGCGTCATCACCTGCCAGACCTGGCCGAGCTTCGCCTGGCTGTACTGGGCGGTGAGCTTGGCGGTCGAGAAGGCGGTGATGAAGTGGCGTCGCTGCCAGAGTTGCCGCACGTACGCGGGGAGCGTGGGGCGGGCGCCGCTGACGGTCAGGCCGTGCCGGGCGGCGAGCTCGGCGGGGTCGACGGCGGGGTCGGTGCCGGCCGCGGGGCGGGGTGGGGCGTCGAGGACCTGACTCACGTCCGCTGCTTTCACTCGGAGCCATGGGATACGACGGGACGTACATCGACTCACGTCGGGACGGGTCCGTATCGTCGTAACGCCGAGAGTAGGTCTTCGCTACGTCGGAACGCAACCGTATCGTCGTCACGTTCTATGCTGTCCGCATGACGACGAGCAGGCCAGGAGATGAACAGCCGCGCCGCAGGGCCCCCGCGGGGGCGGCGGTGCTCCGTGAGGATGTGACCGAAGCCATCAGGGCCGCCGTCTTCGCGGAGCTGGCGGCGGTCGGGTACGCACGCATGTCCATCGAGGGCATCGCGCGCCGCGCGGGCGTCGGCAAGACGGCCGTCTACCGCCGCTGGCGCTCCAAGCTGCATCTCGTGCTCGACCTGGTGTCGGCGATAGCGGTCCAGGGTCTTCCGATGCCGGACAGCGGGTCGCTGGAGGGCGATCTGCGGCTGCTGTACGAGGTGACGTCGCGTGCCCTGCGGCATCCCGTGGCCTCGCAGGTGATCCCGGATCTGCAGGCGGAGGCGGCACGCAATCCGGAGATCGCTCAGGCGCTGCAGAAGGCGTTGCGCGAGGGGCAGCACGGGGTGGCGAACGGGATCGTGCGGGCCGCCGTGGCGCGGGGCGAGGTGCGGGACGGGGTCGACGAGGACCTCGCCCTCGACCTGGTGTCGGGGCCGCTCTACTGGCGGTCCGTGGTGGTGCGGGCCGAGCTGCCCAAGGGGTATCTGAGCAGCCTCGCCACGGCTACGGCGGCGGCTCTCCGGGCGTTGTGAGGGCGGGGAGAGGCCGTGGCTAGGAGTGCTTCTCCCGCATCAGGAACAGGGCCACGCCCGAGCCGAGCGTGACGACGCCGGTGCACACGCTGATCAGGACCTGCTGCACACCGTCGAAGGCGAAGCTGGTGGAGACGTTGGCGACCAGGGCGATCGCGAGGACGAGCCAGAGCAGGGCCTTCATGGCGGGGGCCTTTCGAGTCAGGGGCAGTCGGGGTCCGGGTGCCTTCGTTCGTGATCGACTCTGCCGGTGTGCGGGCCGCTTCGCGATGGTGCGTTCTCCCGGGCCCATGGTGTAGCGCGCTACACCATGGCGGGGGAGTGGCCTCGCCCGCGTGTGCGAATGGGGTCGCATAACCTCAAGGCCATGCGGGAGACACTGCGGCGTACGGAGCGGGCCCTGGAGCAGCTGGGCGCGGCGGCGCTCCTTTCCCTGGCGTCGTACCTCTTCATCGGGGTCATCCTCCTCACTCTCGTCATCACCCTCTTCGTGGTCGGTGCGGGCGCCATGCCCGAGACGGTCCTGATGCTGCGTCGGATGGCGGGCTTCAAGCGGCGCCGCGTCGCCGCGTGGACGGGCAAGGAGATCCCCGAGGCGTACGTGCCGCTGACCGGGACGCTGACCCAGAGGGTGCGCGCGGGGGTCACGGACCCGGCGACGTACCGCGATCTGCGGTGGCTCGGACTGCACTTCGTCTACGGCTGGCTGCTGCTGTACGTGGCGCTGCCGGTGTCCGTCGTCGGGATGCTGATCGACGGGGTGTGGTGCGGGCTGCTCGGCCGCCGAGCCGTGGTGCTGCCGCTCGTGGCGCGCATCGCCGACCTGGAGGCGGCCTGGTCGGGGGCGCTGCTCAAGGCGTCGCCGGAGGCGGAGCGGGCCGCGCGGCTCGCGGTGCGGGTGGAGGAGCTGACCGTCACGCGGGCGGGCGCGGTCGCCGCGCACGGCGCTGAACTGCGCCGCATCGAGCGGGACTTGCACGACGGCACGCAGGCGCGGCTCGTCTCGATGTCGATGCGCGTGGGTCTTGCGAGGCGCGCGTTCGACAAGGACCCGGAGGCGGCGCGGAAGCTGCTCGCCGACGCGCAGGACGAGGCGGAGGAGGCCCTGACCGAGCTGCGTCATGTCGTACGCGGCATCCATCCGCCGATCCTGACGGACCGGGGCCTTGTGGGGGCGGTGCGTGCGCTCGCCGCGAGCAGTGGGCTCGATGTGGCGGTGCGCGCGGAGGGGGTCGCGGAGGACGGGGTGGGGCCGGCGGGTGTGCGGGCTCCGGCGGCGGTGGAGGCCGCCGCGTACTTCGTCGTCGCGGAGGCGCTGACGAATGCCGCCAAGCACAGCGGGTCGGAGCGGGCCTCCGTGGAACTTTCGCGGGCGGACGGGGTGTTGAGGATCTCGGTACGTGACGAGGGCAGGGGCGGTGCCGACGATTCTGGGGGCAGCGGGCTGCTCGGGATGCGGCGCAGGGTCGCCGCGCTCGACGGGACCGTGGAAGTGGCGAGCCCCGTCGGGGGGCCGACCGTGATCGAAGTGGAGCTGCCGTGCGCGTGGTGATCGCCGAGGACAATGCCTTGCTGCGGGAGGGGATGGTGCTGTTGCTGTCCTCCGCGGGGCACGAGGTGGTGGCGGTGGCGGCGAGCGGCCCGGAGGTGCTTCCGGCACTCCTGGAGCACCGGCCGGATGTGGCCGTCCTGGACGTGCGGATGCCGCCGGGGTTCCGGGACGAGGGACTGCGGGCCGCGCTTGCGGCGCGGGTGGAGATTCCCGGGCTGCCGGTGCTCGTGCTCTCGCAGTACGTGGAGGAGACGTACGCCGCCGAGTTGTTGGGCGGGGGCGCGAGTGGCGTCGGGTATCTGCTGAAGGACCGGGTGGGGCGGGTCGACGAGTTCCTGGACGCGCTGGAGCGGGTGGCCGGGGGCGGGACCGCGCTGGACCCCGAGGTGGTCACGGAGCTGCTGACCCGGCGGCGGGACGACCCGCTGGACTCGCTGACGCCTCGGGAGCGGGAGGTGCTGCACCTGATGGCGGAGGGGCGGGACAACGGGACGATCGCGGCGGCGTTGGTGGTGTCGGACCGGGCGGTGAGCAAACACATCGGGAATGTCTTCGCGAAGCTGGGGCTGCCGCCCAGTGACAGCGGGCATCGGCGGGTGTTGGCCGTACTCGCGTACCTGAACCGTCGCTAGTCGGGGAGCCGGGCGCGCTTCTCCCGCTTGACCCACAGGGTCAC
The DNA here is from genome assembly GCF_059026065.1 of Streptomyces sp. A18. Classification (NCBI taxonomy): domain Bacteria; kingdom Bacillati; phylum Actinomycetota; class Actinomycetes; order Kitasatosporales; family Streptomycetaceae; genus Streptomyces; species Streptomyces sp. A18. The sequence goes on from NZ_JBWLKL010000009.1 coordinate 37,159, forward strand.
GCCGCAGGCGAGGGCCATGGCTCCGGTGGCCACGCCGACCAGGGCCTGCCGTGTGTCGTCGTCGATGACGAAGCTGTGCGGCGGCGGTGCTCCCGTCGGTCGTCCGGCCGACCGGAGCCCGTTCTACTCCCGGCCCGCCCCCGGATGCATCCGCACCCACCCCGCCCACGCCGACGTCACCATCTCGCGCACGTCCCGCTTCGCCGACCAGCCCAGTTCATCGGCGATGCGGTCCGCCGAGGCCACCACACGGGCGGGGTCGCCGGGGCGGCGGGGGACCACCGTGGGCGGGCGGTCGTAGCCCGTGACCTCGTTGATCAGGGTGGCCATCTCCAGGACCGAAACGCCTTCGCCGCGGCCGATGTTGAGCGTCAGGTCGGTGCCGCGCGGCGCCTCGGCCAGCTTGCGGGCGGTCGCCACGTGGGCCTCCGCCAGGTCCACCACGTGGATGTAGTCGCGTACGCATGTGCCGTCCGGCGTCGGGTAGTCCGCGCCGAAGACGCGCGGCGCCTCGCCGCCCGTGAGCTTCTCGAAGACCATCGGGACCAGGTTGTAGACACCCGTGTCGGCAAGATCGGGGCTCGCCGCGCCCGCCACGTTGAAGTACCGCAACGAAGCCGTCGACAGGCCGTGCGCCCGGCCCGTCGCGCGGACCAGCCACTCCCCGGCCAGCTTCGTCTCGCCGTACGGGCTCATCGGGAGGCAGGGGGTCTCCTCCGTCACCAGGTCCACTTCAGGCATGCCGTACACCGCCGCCGACGAGGAGAGGACGAAGGACGCGACCCCGGCGTCCGCCACCGCCGCCAACAGGACCCGCAGCCCTTCCACGTTCTCGTGGTAGTAGCGAAGGGGCTGCTCCACCGACTCGCCCACCTGCTTCTTCGCCGCCAGGTGCACGACACCGGTGACCTGGTATTCCGCCAGCGTGCGGGAGACGAGTTCCGCGTCCAGCGTCGAGCCGGTCACCAGGGGTACGCCATCCGGGACGCGTTCGGCGATGCCCGACGACAGGTCGTCGTAGACCACGGTCCGCTCGCCCGCCTCGGTCATGGCGCGGACCACGTGTGCCCCGATGTAGCCGGCTCCGCCGGTGATCAGCCAGGTCATCGTCAGTGAGCCTTCCCTGTCGTGTCGTTCGGTGTCGAATCGTTCGGTGCCGAATTGCGCGGAACCGTCGGTGTTTCGGACGTGCAGTGACGTGCAGTGACGTGCAGTGTCGCAGAGCCGCGCGTACGGACGGCGTCAGCGCCCGCCGCTCCCCACCCATCGCGCGAGCCGCCTGCGCGCCACCCCCATCACGCCCCGCATCCCCGGAGCGAGCCGCACCGCCAGGTTCCCCGCCTGCGTCGCGTACGGCTGGGCGAGGAGAAGTCCACGGAGTGACGGCAGCGCCGTGCGCCGCAGCAGTCCCGGGCCCGCGACCGCCCGCGCCGTCGTGTCGCGCGTGGTCCCGTCGGCGAAGTGCAGCCGCAGCCGCAGGTCCCATACGCCGCCGCCGAGCGAGCCCAGGTCGAGGACGACCTCGGTCAGCCAGGTGGCCTGCCCCTCGGAACCCTCGGAACCCTCGGAACCCTCGGAAGCCCCGGAACCCGCGGACTTCTCCGGGGTGAACGCCGCCGTGCGGCGCAGCACCGGGCCCTCGCCGTTCCTCGGCGCGAGCTCCACGTCGACCGTCGTCGGGCCCGCGTCCGCCACCCGCCCGTGCAGCTCGTGCAGCCGCAGCGTCAGACGGCTCCGGCGCGCGCGGGGGCGCAGCTCGGCGTCCACCGCGAGGGGCAGCAGGCGGATGGGGCGTACGAGGAGGTGTTCCAGGGTCACCTGGGGGAGGTCAGGCGCCCAGATGGGGGTGGTGCCGTCGGGCGCGAGCGCGTAGGGAGGCGACAGGCGCGCGGGGCGGGCCGCCACCTCTTGGAGGCGCGGCAGGTCGCGCGGCTCGGGGGACGCCAGGATCACGCGGGCGATGATGCGGCCCGGCGCGGGCGCCGCGTCCAGGTCGGCGGTGTCGAAGGTCGTCAGGTACGCGCGCGTGGCCGTCCACCACTCCCGCCGGTACTCCGGGCTCCGTGTGGTGAGCTCACGCGCGTACATCCGCAGGCTGTGGTCGATGAACTTCGCCCGAGCCGCACGGGCCAGGCGCTTGCCCGCCTCGCCCGTCGCGCTCCGTGCCTCCCGGAGGATCTCGACCGACAGGCGGTGGGCCTCCATGCGGGCCCGCCAGTTGTCGATGCCCGAGCGGTCCAGGGAGATCGACAGCTTGGCGGCCGTGCGGCGCACGTTCCACACGTAGACGGGGTCCTTGATCAGCGCCATGCGCGGCCCTGCCGCCAGGACGCGGGCCGTGAAGACGAAGTCCTCGTACGTGAAGCGGCCTTCGGGGAAGCGCAGCGCGTGCCGGCGGAGGAAGTCGGTGCGGTAGAGCTTGTTGACGCAGAGCGTGTCCTGGACCAGGCGGGTGCGCAGCTCGGGGTGGGCGATCAGCCGGTTCTTCGTGTAGAGCATGGGCTGCCAGGGGGTCTCGCGTCCGGAGGGCAGCTCGCGGCGTACGGCCAGGCCGGTGACCACCTCGGCGTCGTGCCGCGCGGCGGCCTTGAGGAGGGCGTCCACCGCGCCCGGCGGCAGGACGTCGTCGCTGTCGAGGAACATCACGTACGCGGACGTCGTGGCCTCGATCCCGTCGTTGCGCGGAGTGCCGCAGCCGCCGCTGTTGGTGGCCCGGCGGATCGGTCTGACGCGCGGATCCTCACGCGCGAGCGCTTCGAGCAGCTCGCCGCTGCCGTCCGTCGAGCAGTCGTCGACGGCGATCACCTCGCGGACGGCGGGGCCCTGGGCGAGCGCCGAGCGTACGGCGTCCGAGACGTGCGCCGCGTCGTTGTAGCCGATCACGACGACACAGACCTGGGGCGACAGGGGTGCCGGGGGCGACGGGGGCGAGAGAGACAGTGAGGGGTCCACGGGGGAAATTTTAGAGGTTGCTGGTAATTATCCGATTAGGGGGTCTTCGACTGATTCGTGTTGCCGTCGCCCGCAGGCGTCGTTCCGCCGCCGACCCGCGCGAGCACCTCGCCCGTACGCGGCCCCCAGGCCACCACCACGGCCTCCTTCGGTACTGCCTGGTCGGGCGAGAGCAGCAGCCAGCGCACGTCGTAGCGGCGCACGATCCGCGTGCGTTCGTCGCGGGTCGACTCGGGGGAGAGGTAGTCGCGCACCTCCTGGAGGCGGTGGTTGCGCGTGTCCTCGGCGAGCGAGGCGTCCGGCCAGGCGGGGGCGACGAGGTTGGCGCCGTACGCGGGGATGGAGCGCGTGGGGTAGTAGCCGTTGGTGAGGACGACGTCGCCCTTGTGCAGATGGCTCATCGCCCAGCCGTAGCCGGGCCAGCGCGGCGGCTGGTCGAAGCCCACCGGGTCCAGGGCGCGCGGCACGACCGCGCCCGCCTGGAGCGTGAAGAAGCCGATGGCCGCCCCGGTGGCCGCGACGCCCCCCAGGGCCATGCGCCACCGGCGCCAGGGGCGTGGCGCGGCCAGCTCGATCGCGAGGGCGAACTGGAGCGGGACGAGGGTCAGGCCCAGGATGCGGCCGTACGTGTAGTGGCCGCTCAGCCAGCCGTACGCCACGACCGCGCACTCCAGCGCGAACATCACGACCAGCGGGTCGCGCCGGTTCCTGTAGAAGCGCAGGGCGAGCGCGGGAAGGCCGATCAGCGCGAGCCAGAACCGCTGCGGCATCTCGGTGTAGAGCTGCCGGTGGATCCAGTCGACGCTCTCGTCGCCGACGAGCGAGAAGACGGAGTAGTACGGCCAGCTCACCGCGATCAGCGCCGCCGTCGCGGCCGTCGCCGCCCACTTCCACGCCGCCGCGAAGGGGCGAGGGGCCGAGGCCGCGAACGCCGCGACGCCGATCACCGCCGCCACGGACGAGATCGGGTGGACGAGCAGGATCGCCCCGCACAGCGCCCCGAGCCCCACGTGCGCCAGGACGCCGCCCCGCGGCGACTTCGCGAGCGAACCCGCCCAGCTCCACGCCCAGAACGCCAGGCCGATCGCGAACGTCGACGGGTACGCGAGGTTCCCCGTCATCGACATCAGGCCGAGGTAGCCGCTCCACCACGCCATCCGGGTGCCCCAGAGCACCACCATCGCGAACAGGGCGAGGACCGGCGCCCATTGACGTGGCGTCAGGACCTTCACGAACCGGCCGATGCCCGTGAGCAGCACGAGCAGGTTCAGCGGCCCCGCCAGCTTCACGACCTCCCAGCCCGCAAGACCCGTCGCCCGCGCGAAGGCGCCCTGGGCCACCGCGTACGGCGAGTAGTACGGGCTGCCCGCGCCCGGCAGGTCCGCCATCGGGTGGCGCGGGTGCAGCAGGTCGGCCTTGAGCCGCTCGACGACCGCCGCGTGCTGCCCGAAGTCGCAGCACATGGGAACCCGCCAGAAGGCGAGGGACATGACGATCCAGAACAGACCACCGAAGACGACGTACGGACTCGGCCGCCACCGCCCGCGCCCGTTCAGGGCCGTGGCGCCATGGACCTGACGGCGGGTGAGGAGGCCGGCTCCTCGCGTGGCCATGGTCATCGCATGAGCCTCTCCGCGACACGGGCCGCGGCCCGTCCGTCGTCCAGGTCGCAGTAGGCCTCGCGGAACGCCGCGTACGCCTCCGCGTGCCGGGCCGTGAGCGGGTCCAGGTCGCGCAGCGCCTCGACGACCTCGCCGGTGGAGGCGAGCAGCGGTCCCGGGGCGCGGGTCTCGAAGTCGAGGTAGAAGCCGCGGACCGTGTCGCGGTAGTGCTCCAGGTCGTAGGCGTGGAAGAGCATCGGCCGCCCCGTGTGCGCGAAGTCGAACATCAGGGAGGAGTAGTCCGTCACCAACACGTCGGCGATCAAGAGGAGTTCGGCCGCGCGGGGGTGGGACGACACGTCGCGCACGAAGGGTGCGCGGGCCCCGGGCAGCCGGCCCGCAGTCAGCGGATGCTTGCGGACGAGCAGGACGTGGTCGCCGCCGAGCACGTCCTGTGCCGCGGCGAAGTCGAGTGCCGGTTCGTAGCGGAAGCGGCCGGGGGAGTACGCGAGATGGTCCCGGTAGGTCGGCGCGTACAGGATGATCCGTTTGTCCGGGGGGATGCCCAGATCGCGGCGCACTCGTTCGGCGATCTTGTCGCGGTCCTCGGAGAAGAGGAGGTCGTTGCGGGGCGAGCCCGCCTCCATGACCTCGCCTTCGTAGGCGAGTGCCCGCCCCAGGTGGGGGGTCGAGAAACGGTTCGGCGACACGAGCACGTCCCACTGGCGGGAGAGCGCGGGCAGCACGTCGAGGTGTCCGTGGTCGGCGTAGAGGGTGTCGGTGAGATCGGTGCCGATGCGCTTGAGGGGCGCGCCGTTCCAGGTCTGTACGACGGTCTGCCCGTCCCGCTTCTCGAAGAAGCCGGGCAGATGGCCCGCCGTGACGATGCGCCGGCAGCGGGCGAGCGCCTCGTACCAGGCGGTGCTGTGCTCCTCCACGCCCTTCGCCCCGGCGGGCACGCTCGTCTGCTGGTCCCGCGTCACCCACAGGTGCTCGACGTCCGTGCCGCGCCGCACCAGCTCCTCGTGGACCGCGCGGGGCGAGTCCCCGTCGAAGTAGAGCACCGCGTCCCGCAGGGGCCGCGCGCGCTGCCGCGGGTAGTGCGCGGTACGCAGCCGATGCCGCCGGTAGGCCCCGCGCTCGGCGCGCGCGAGTACGGACCCGGCCTCCACCAGCAGCCGGTCGCCGAACCGCCGGTCGACGGTGAACTCCCGCCCCTCGACGGTCTGATGGAGGGGAAAGGCGGCGGACACGGAGGCGAGCAGCCGCACGGGCATGCCGTCGTCCCCGGGGAGGCAGGCCGAGGCCCTGTGCCCCGCCTCCCGCAGGAACGCGTACCACCGCCCTTCCCGCAGCACCCCGCCCCCGGGCGCCACCGTCGCCCGGAAGCGGCCGGGGGTGCGGTCCACCGGGACCGTCAGTTCCTCGTCCCTGCCGCTGTGCCGGAGCACCAGTTCCGCCGCGTCCCAGCTCGCGTCGGACACCGTGCCCTCGATCGTCAGCGTGCCGTCCGTGCTCCACGCCACCCGGTCGGCGATCGGCTGCCGGGTCAGTTCGACGACGAGCTGGCCCCGGTCGTTCGCCGACGCGCACAGCTCGCGGGTGCCCGTGCGGGAGGCGTAGCGGCCGGGGGGCAGGTCGAGGGCCGCCGCGAGGGACTTCAGCTTGCCGTCCGGCAGGACCAGGTTGGCCTGCCAGCGGTCGCCGTGCGGGGGCTCGACCTCCTCGGGGGCCAGGTGGGGGGTCGGCGCGATGTCCTCCAGGTCGGCCAGGCGCACGCGGACGTCGAAGCGGTCGTCGCCGGAAAGCGCCACGGGGTAGTCGAACTCCGCCGACGAGTGCTTGTGCGTCAGGCGCAGGGCGGTCGGGCGCAGATGGCTCGGCAGATGTCCGCCGAGGACCATCTCGTCGCCGTCCCTGTGGTGTGCGTCGACCCGCGCCACGTACTCCTGGATCCGCAGCCTCAGACGGCCCTTGCTGAAGCCGAGGACCAGCCGGAGCCCGTCACCCAGTTCGCGTACGACGGACTGGGCCGCCGACCCGTCCAGGGGCCGGACCGCGGCCCGCCGCACCGAACCGTGGCCCGCGACGACCACGCCGAGCAGCCAGTTGCCCGGCCGCCACCGGCCGCCCGTCTTCAGCTGCTCGGGGTCGATGGTCAGCTCGAACCCGGAGAGGTCGTAACAGTGCAGCTGCTGCCGGGAGTTCTCGGTGGCCTGCGGCGCGGCCACCGTCCGGGTGCGCACCCTCCGCAACTGGGCCCTGCTGTGCGCCGACTTGAGGACGGCCGCCTTGATGGAGTGGCCGGGCCGCGTCGCCTCCAGGTTGCGCACGTACGCGTACCCGCTGATCCGCAGCAGCCCATCGGAGCCCCAACTCGCCTCGCGCACCCGGGAGATGACCGGCAGCTCGCCCCGCCCGAGCCGGGCAATCTCCTGCGGCACCCGGATGTGGCCGCCGGACGCGCGCGGATACGCGGCGCTGCGCCGCACCACGCCCCGGATCCGGAAGGCGCTCCCGTTGCGCTGCTCGAAGGTGAGGAGATCGATCAGGTCGGCGGTGCGTCCTTCGCGTACGAGATGCCATTTCACGCGCAGCGACACCGGGAGCCCCGAGACGACGTCCGGGTCCGCGCGGCGCAGGAACGCGGCGGCGCCCTTCATGAAGGCGGCGCGGTACTCGGGCCCGCCCATCGGGAGGCCCTCGAGGAAGTACACGAAGTCGTCGCGCAGGCAGGAGGTGTCGTACGTCCCCCGCATCTCGGGCGCGTGCTCGGCGAGGAAGGCGCTGACGTGCGCGCACGCCGCGATCCGGTCGCGCACGCCCTTGACGTCCGTGCGCCGCCGGGTGATCGAGCCCTCGCGCACCCGCCAGTAGTAGACGTGGTCGCTGAGCACGTCCACGGAGCCCGCGAGAAAGTGCGCGGGGATCATGACGGGGGTGTCCTCGTAGAGCTTCCCCTCGGGGAAGGTGAAGCCGTGCCGGTCCCAGAAGGCGCGCCGGAAGACCTTGTTCCAGGCGACGCGGTCGGCGAGCAGGTCCAGGTCGCGGCTGATGTGTGTGCGCGAGCGCGGCTCGGTGAGCCACTTGTACTGCCAGGCCTGCTGGCGTCCGCGCTCGTTCAGGCGCCAGACGTTACCGCTCGCGAAGTCCGATCCGGTCGAGTCCAGACTCCCGGTCATCCGGGCGTACGCGTCGTGCGGCACGACGTCGTCGCTGTCGACGAACGTCAGGTACTCGGCCGTCGGCGTCGCGTGCCGGACCCCGGTGTTGCGGGCGGCACTGAGTCCCGCGTTCGGCTGGCGCACATAGACGAACCTCGGATCCTTCGCCGCGAACTCACGGGCGATCCGCGGACTGCCGTCCGTCGAGCCGTCGTCGACGAGCACGGCCTCCAGATCGGCCATGGTCTGCCCGGCGATCGACTCCAGGCACTCCTCCAGAAACTCCTCGACGTTGTAGATGGGCACGACCACGCTGAGACGGGGCTGCACGGCGACCGGCCTTTCGTACGCTCCCAGTCACGGGAGTAATCATGGGAGTACGGGCGTATTCATCCCCTTTGCCCGTTCTCGTCAATTTCTTTGCCTCCGTTCACCCCAATGAGTGATCCACGGTCTTCGACAGGCCGTGTCCGGCTGACTACCGTCGGTGTGCATGTCGCGCTTCTCGGTTGTCGTCCCCGCCCATCGCGTCCAGGGCTACCTGCGGGAATGCCTGGACTCCGTGCTCGATCAGAGCCGCGCCGATCTGGAGCTGATCGTCGTGGACGACGCGTCGCCGGACGCGTCCGCCGCGATCGCCGCGGAGTGTGCGGAGCGCGACGCGCGCGTGCAACTCGTCCGCGTCCCGGAGCACGCGGGTCCGGGCCAGGCCCGCAACATCGGCGCGGACCGCGCCACCGGCGTCTACCTCCTCTTCCTCGACGGCGACGACCTGCTCCTGCCGGGCGCCCTGGAGGCGATCGCCGACGCCCTGGCCGATGCCGAGGAGCCGGATGTCCTGACCTTCGCCCACGACCGCGTCGACTGGTGGGAGAGCGTGCGCGCGGGCGGCGACGATCTGGCGGGTGACCCCCTCGCCGTCACCGTCGCCGCCTGGAACCGCGTCTTCAGGCGCGGCTTCTGGCAGGAGCGCCGCCTCGCGTTCAGCGACGGTCCCTACGAGGACGTGGTGCCGGTGCGGCGCGCGACCCTGGCCCCCGGCGCACGCGCCGTCGTCCTCGACAGGGCCTGCGTCCGCTGGCGCGAGCGGCGCGGCGGCAGCTTCGCCACGTCACCCGGCCGGGCGCACTTCGCGGTCATCGGGCGGTACGAGGAGCTGCTCGCCGCCGCGGACCCGGCCGACCGCGCCCGGCTCGTCCCGCACGCGGCCGCGCATCTGCTCGCGGTGCTCGACGACCCCGGGCGCATCGCACCGCGCGACCGGCGTGACTTCTTCCGCGGGGCGGCCCGCCTCTACCGGACGTACGGTCCCGCGGGCCCGGCGCCCACACCGGGCGAGAAGGCCCTCGCCACCGCCTCGTACGCCGCCTACGAAGCGCAGCGCAAGAGCCGCTCCCGCAGGAAGCGCGCCACCCGGAAGCTCAAGGAGCAGAAGAAGAAGCTCCGCGCCCGCGCCATGCGCGTCGCCTACCGCGCCGACCTGCGCCGCCCCCTCGACCCCCACCTCGCGGTCTACGGCGCGTACTGGAACCGCGGGATCTCCTGCAACCCGGCCGCCATCCACGCCAAGGCCCGCGAACTCGCCCCGCACATCAGGGGCGTGTGGGTCGTCTCGTCCCGGCACAAGAACCGCGTACCGGCGGGGGTCGAGTACGTCGTCGAGGGCTCGCGGCGCTACTGGCAGGCCATGGCCAGGGCGACGTACCTGATCAACAACTCCAGCTTCCCCGGCGGATTCACCAAGCGCCCCGGCCAGGTCTACCTCCAGACCCACCACGGGACCCCGCTCAAGAAGATGGGCCTGGACCAGCGCCGCTACCCCGCGGGCACGCACGGCATCAGCTTCCAGAAGGTCCTCGACCACACCGACCAGTGGGACTTCAGCCTCTCCTCGAACCCGCACTCCACGGAGGTCTGGGAGCGGGTCTACCCCTCGACGGCGTACCAGGCCCTGGAGGCGGGCTATCCGCGCAACGACGTCTTCTACACGGCCGGTGACGGTGAAATCACCCGGATCCGCGAGGAGTTGGGCGTCGCGGACGGCCGGACGGTGCTGCTCTACGCGCCCACCCACCGCGACTACCAGAAGGGCTTCTCGCCCCGCGTCGACCTGGAGCGCTTCGTCGGCTCACTGGGCCCCTCGTACGTGGTGCTCGTGCGCGCCCACTACTTCTACGGCGCCGACGCCGGCCTGCGCGGCCACCCGCAGCTCGTCGACGTCACCGGGCACGCGCGCGTAGAGGAACTCTGCCTGGCCGCCGACGCCCTCGTCACCGACTACTCGTCGCTGATGTTCGACTACGCCTGCCTGGACCGCCCGATCGTGACGTACGCCCCCGACTGGCAGGCGTACCGCCTTGCCCGCGGCACCTACTTCGACCTGCTCTCCGGTCGCGCGGGCGAGACGCCGGGAGCCGTGGCCACCACCGAGGACGAGCTGGCCGAACTCTTCCGGAGCGGGGAGTGGGACACGGCCGACACGGCGCGGCTGCGCAAGGCCTTCCGGGCGCGGTTCTGTCCCTACGACGACGGGGGCGCCGCCGAGCGGGTGGTGCGGTGGCTGTTCCTGGCCGGTCAGCCCCGCCCGTAGGGCCGGTCAGCCCGCTCGTAGGGGGAGCGCACCGGGAAGTACGCCGTCAGGAACGCGCGGATGGCCAGCGCCATCTCCTCGTCGGCGAGCTCGCTGTCCGGGGACTCGCCGATGCAGAAGGCCGTCTTGTTGCGGCCCTGGAGCAACTGGCCCAGGCGCGCGTGGTCGGCGCGGCTCCCGATGTCCACGAAGTCGTACGCGATGCCCGAGGGGACGGCACGTCCTGTGAGGTACGCGTAGTGGTGGTGCAGGGACGACACCAGGGAGATGTCGCTGTTCGAGCGGAACCGGCTGCGCGCGGTGGCCCCGAGCTCGTCGGGGAACCGCTCGGTGAGCTCCGCGAGGACGCTGCGGTGCAGGGCGTAGGGCGCGTGGAAGAAGCTGTGTGTCGTCGTCCTGCCGAACTCCCGCCGCAGCAGCTCCCGGTTGTTCTTCGCGGCGGCCAGATAGCCCTCGTCGTCCGGTGAGACGGGCAGTGCGGGCACGGACGCCGACGACCAGAAGAAGCGGGAGGTGCCCGAACTGAGGAAGAAGGTCTCCGGGGTGGTGGGGCGGCCCAGGAACATGTCGTCGTTGAGGTAGAGGAAGTGCTCCGACAGGCCCTCGATGCGGTGCAGTTGACTCTCGATGGAGTGGGAGTTGAAGGTCGGGAGCGCGTCGTCCGGGTCGGCGAAGAGGTCGCGGTGGTCGACGACGGTGACGTCCGGGTGGTCCTGGTTCAGCCAGGACGGGGTCTGGCCCGCGGTGACGAGGTAGATGTGCCGGATCCAGGGCGCGTACATCGCCAGGGAGCGCAGCGAGTAGCGCAGCTCGTCCCGGTTGCGGAAGCGGACGGCGCCGTGGTCCGGCGACGACCCGTCGTCGGGGCCGCCGAGGGCCGCGTCGCGGCGGGCGCGCCACTGGGGGTCGGAGTCGTCGACCCAGGTGTAGACGGCGTCGACGGGGAAGTCGATGTCGCCGACGAGGAGTTGGGCGAAGACGTCGAGTGTCGGGTACGTGCGGTCGGCGACGCGCAGGGTGGCGGTGGGGGAGAGGGAGGGGAGTTCGGATCCGGCGAGCGTGGTGCCGAAGGGGGCGCGCCGGGTCTCGGCCCCGTCAGCCGCCCCGCGGTCCGCGCCCCGCGGCCAGAACGCCACCGTGCAGGCCTGCCCGACGCCGTGCCGCAGGGAGAGTGTGGTCGTGGTCACCGGCTTGAAGAGCCGGACGCCCGCGACTTCGCCGATGCCGTCGAGACGCTCGGCGAGCACGACTCCGGGGGCGGCGTCGCGGGGGTTGACCAGCTCGGCGTAGACCGGCTGCCCGTGCAGGGACTCGGCGAGCGCCTTGAGCGCGCCGTCACGTTCGTCGTCGGCCACGGCGAGGGTGTGCGCGGTGCCCGACGTGCGGACGAGGACGTAGGGGATGTCCTGCGACTCCAGGGCGGTGGCGGTGAGTTCGAGGTTCCAGTCGGTCATGTCGGGCGCGAGGACGTCGTCGCGGCGCTCGGCCAGCCGCCCCACCGAGCGGATGACGAGGCCGGTGGTGTCGGCGGCGGCGATCTCGTCCTCGCGGGCGCGCTCATCGGCGCCGGGCGCGGCGTCCAGGGTGTACGGCGTGGTCGGCCGGAAGCCACTGCCGCCCGACGCGATGCCGAGCGCCACCCGGTCCGCGCGGTCGTCGAGCCGCTCGGGGGCGTCGCGCCGGGCCACGAGCCGGGAGTACAGCTCCTGCCAGCGGGCCGTGACATCGGTGGCGGAGAAACGGGCGTAGACGCCTTCGCGGGCCGCGTGGGCATAGGAGCGCCGGGTCTCCGGGTCGCCCATCAACTCGCTCATGGCCGCAGCCAGTTCATGCACATCGCCGGGCGGCACGAGCAGCCCGTCGACGCGGTGCCTGACGATCTCGGCGGGCCCGGTCAGGACGTCGTACGCGACGACGGGCACACCCGCGGCGAGCGCTTCGAGCAGCACGAGCGGGAACGCCTCGTTGTGCCCCGCGGTCATCAGCGTGAGGCCCGCCTTGGCCCACTCGGCGGCCATGTCCTGGCAGGGGCCCAGGAGTTCGACGCGGTCCTGCAGCCCGAAGCCGTCGACCAGGCGGCGCAGGTGCTGCTCGCGGTGGCCGCCGCCGAAGACGCGCAGGGTCCAGTCCGGATAGGAGTCGGCGACCTCGGCGAAGGCCCGCACGGCGTGGTCCACGCGCTTCTCGCCGGTGAGGCGCGCGGCCATGACGATGACCTTGCTCTCGCCGTCGGCGCGGGGCCTGAAGCCGTCGGGCACGGCGTTCGGGATGACCGCGAGCTCGGGGGCGGTGGCGCCGAGGGACTCCGCGATCCAGTCGCGGGTGCGCTCGGTGAGGGTGACCAGGGCGTCCAGGCGCGGCGCGTGCAGGAGCAGGGGCTCCCCGGAGGGGCCGCGGCGCTGGGTCGGGCGGTGCTCCTGGTGCACGGTGACGACCCTGGCCGGGACGAGCCCGACGGCGGCGGCCATCAGGGCGGGCGTCGTGGTGACCAGGATGTCGGCGTCCAGGGTGGTCAGGGCGGCGGCCATCTCGACGTCGGAGAGCCGGTCGAAGGCGGACTCCCAGGCGGGCTCGATCAGTTCGCTGGGCAGCGCGGCGAGGGTGCGGCAGGCGGCCTCGTCCAGGCGCGACGCGCGCACCGGCCGCTCGGGCGATGCCGTGCGGTCGACGAGATAGCGGACGGGGAGGCTGCGGGCCTCGGGGAAGAAGGGCTCGGGGCGGGTCCGGAAGACGGAGATGACCTCGACGTCGTGCCGGTCAGCGAGGTGCTGCGCCTGGGTGTAGGTGGCCAGCTCGGTGCCGCCCATCTCGTCGCCCCAGCCGAGCAGGTACGTGATCTTCATGAGGTCTCCTTGGAGATGTCCCAGCAAGTCAGCGCGAAGGCACCGGACTTGGTGAAGTGCGCGTGGGCCCGGATCAGGGCGCCGCTCGGCAGGGCGAAGACGCGGAAGGGCGTGGGGCAGGCGGCCGATGGGTCACGCACGTCGGAGAGCCAGCGGCCGAGGGGGAGCGTGGTGGCGCGGCTCTCCGTCTCCACGTGGAAGTCCCATACCCACTGGCCGGGGCCGACCCCGGCCATGTCCCCGATGGGCAGCCGGAAGCTGAACTCGGAGCCCTCCCAGATCGCCCCGACGGGCACGCTCACGCCGTCCCGCCGCCGCACGGCCCGCGCCTGCCACCGGCCACGGGCCCCCGCCATGACGAGCCGCCCGTGCACGGTGATGCCGTCGCCGCCGGGCACGAACCGCACGAGTTCGGCGCGGGGCCGGGACCGGGTCACCTGCAGCACCGCGCGGCCGGTACGGCACCGGACGACGCGGATGAGCGTGCCGGTGCGGGGGTCGGGGGCGTGGCGGAGGGTGGGCGTGGCCGCCGGTTCGCTCTCCCCGCCGCTGCCACTGCCGTCGCCGAGACCGATGCCGCGCCGCCGGACGTGCCCGCGGGCGTCGGCGGTGACGACCGTGAGCCGCCAGACGCCCTCGCTCAGCCGCGGGTCAACAGGGACGCCGGGGCCAACAGGACCGGGTGCGCCCTCTTCGTGGCGTACGTCGCGCAGGGTGGCGGTCCCGGTGAACAGCGGCCCGCCGTGGGCGTGGTGCTCCAGGGCGAGCGGGATCCGGAACCTGCGGTGGCCGCGCGAGACGAGCAGATGTGCCCGGCCGGCCTGCTCGTCGGGCAGTGCGGCGACGGCGACGTTGAGCGTACGGCTGTCCCGGATCGACAGATGCACGGGCGCCCGGAGCGCCTGAGCCCCGCCGCCGACCCGGCCCGCGGCGGTGCGTTCCGCGCGGAAGCGGGCGGTCCTCGCGGTGGCGACGAGCCGCCGGACGGCGGGCGGCAGAGTCGGGGTCATGGCGTGAACCCAATGTGGTGCATTCGGCCACTTTGCCCGCTGTTACGCGCGGTGCGGGGCGTGGCCGCGTACGGGTCACCCGCCTGGCGGAGGTGAGAGTAACGTGAGGCGATTTGTGTAGGTTACCCACTTAATGATCAGTCCCATCGCGCAGTTCCAGCGCCGCAAGGAATCATCCGGACCACCGGCCGAGGCCCCCTCTTCGGCCCGCCCACCGACCCTCCTGGCCCTGTGCCGCCGCTGGGCCGACCCCGCGTCCATGGCCCTCGCGACCCTCCTGGTCGCCTGGCGCGCGAGCGCGCTCGGCCAGTGGATCGTCGACGACGCCGCCATCACCTTCGCCTACGCCCGCAGCGTCGACGAGGGCCTCGGCCCCGTGCAGCAGCCGGGCGCCGACCCCGTCGAGGGGTACTCCAACCCCTCCTGGCTCGCCCTGCTCGTCGTCGGCCGCAGGCTCGGCCTCTTCGACCACGGCGCGCTGCTGGGCGTCAGCGATCTGGTGCTCTACCCCAAGGCCCTCGCGCTGCTCTGCACCGCGGGCGTCCTTGCCTGCGTGGCCGCGGCGGCGCGGGCCGTGCTGCCGGGGCGGGCCTGGGTGGTGACGCTCGTCGCCGGTGGCCTCCTCGCCGCGAACCTGTCGTACGTGGCGTGGTCCTTCTCGGGGCTCGAGAACCCGTTGTACGCGCTGACCGCCGCCGCGACCGGCGCGCTGCTCGTCCGGGGAGCCGTGCGCGGCACCCTGCTGCGGCCCGCCGTCGCCGTGACCGCGGGAGGCATCGCCCTGCTCGCCGCGCTGACCCGGCCGGACGGCGCGGTGCTCGCGGCGGCCTACCCGGTGGCCGTGCTGCTGTTCCTGCGCAGGGACCTCCTCGCGCGGACCGTGCGCACGGCGGCCCTGAGCTGCGCCGCCTTCGCGCTGCCCTACGCGGTGTTCCTGCTGTGGCGCCGCGCGACCTTCGGGCTCTGGGTCCCGAACACGGCGGTGGCCAAGGCCCAGAAGCCACCGCGGCTCGGTCAACTGGCTTCCACCGGTGAGCTGTTGACGTACGGTGGCTGGGCGCTCGCGCTGATCGGCGCGGCCTGCGTCGGCATCGCGCTCGCCCGCTCCGGGCCTGCCCGCAGGGCCCTGGTGGCGCTGCTCGTCCCCCTGGCCCTGACCCTGCTCGCGTACGGCGTGCTCGGCCGGGACTGGATGGCGCTGTACCGCTTCGCGACCCCGGTGTGGGCGCTCGCCGCGACGGCGCTGGCCCTGGCCGCCGTCACGGTCTGGGGGGCGGGGCGCCCCCGCGCCCGCGTTCTCATCGGCTGCTCCCTCGCGGGCGCCCTGCTGCTCTCGGTCACCGGACAGGCCGCGCAGGACCGCAGGTTCGTCCAGCGCCCGACCCTGTCCATGTGCTTCGTGGCCGAGCGCTACGGCGACACCTTCAACGCGTACGCCCGCCACCTCGGCCTGCGCGACGCCACCGTCGCCCTGCCCGACCTGGGCGGCACCCTGCTCACCTCGCGGCTGCGCGTCGTGGACGTGGCGGGCCTGACCGACCGCCGCGTGGCCGACGCGTACGCGGCCGGCGACACCGCGGCCCTGCGCGACTACGTCCTGAACGAGGTGCGCCCCGAACTGCTCCACGTCCACGCGGCCTGGACCGCCAAGTCGGGCCTGACCGTGCCCCGCCTGGCGGCAGCGGGATACGTCCCCCTCTACCGCGAGGGCAGCGGCGGCGACTTCGTCCGCGCCGACGCCGTACGGGACCCGGCCCGGATCACCGCGCTCCGCGAGCGTGTGCGCCCGGTCCTCGACGCCATGGTCGCCGAGATGCGCCCGGCCGGCTGCGGTCCCGCGCTGCGCGCCGGAGAGGGGGCCTCCGCATGACGACGGCCCTCCCCCGCCAGACCCGGCCCCTCCCGGAACCCGGCGCCGCCGCCGACCCCGTGTCCCGGGTCGACTCCCTCACCGGGATGCGGTTCCTCGCCGCCCTCGCGGTGTTCGTGCACCACTTCACCGGGCTCAGCGCGCACGGCGGGGTCGCCCACGCGCCGCTGCTCTTCCCGTACTCGATCATCGGCGCTACCGGGGTCGACTTCTTCTTCGTGCTCTCCGGCTTCCTGCTCACCTGGGGGCACCGTCCGGGGACCCGCGCCCGCCTCTTCTACTGGCGCCGGTTCGGCCGCATCTGGCCCGCCCACCTCGTCGCGACCGTGCCCTGCATCTGGGTCTTCTACCTCTGGGGCGGCGTGCCGACGGACGCCCTCAGCTTCGTCGCCTCGCTGTTCCTCGTGCAGACGTGGTTCCCCGGCGTCGTCCCGATGTTCCCCGGCAACGGCGTCGCCTGGACCCTCAGCGTCGAGGTCTTCTTCTACCTCCTCTTCCCGTACGCGATCCGCGGCGCCCTGCGGATGCGCGCACGCACCCTGATCCTGCTCTCCGTCGGCGGCCTCGTGGCGATGTGGGGGCTCAACTGGTGGACCGCCACCCACTTCTCCCCCTTCGCCAGTGAGTGGATCATGCGGCACCCGGTGACCCGGCTGCCGGAGTTCGGCGTGGGCATGGCCTGCGCGCTCGCCCTGCGCCGCGGGCACCGGATCCGCCTCGACCCACCGGTGCTGCTCGCCTGCTTCGTCGGGTACGTCGCCCTGCACAGCAACCGCGCGTCCCTGTTCGGCCCGTACGCCGCCGACCAGCTCACGTGGGCCCTTCGGTCGGTAGCGGCCCTCTTCGCGGTCCTCTTCATCGCCGCCTACGTCCAGCGCGAGCTCGACGGGCACCGGGGCTGGCTCTGCTCGCGCCCGATGGTGCTGCTCGGGCTCTGGTCGTACGCCTTCTACCTGCTGCACCAGACCCTCAACCGGCTGATCATCGACACCTGGGGCCGCCCACAGCCCGACAACTCCGCGGTGTTCATGCTCCTGGGCGTCGCGGTCACCGTGGTCGCGCTGTCCTGGGCGATGTTCACGTACGTCGAGGAACCGGCGCGGAAGTGGTGCGCCCGGCGGACTCCGCGCAGGTGGAGCAGGAAGAGGGCGCCCGCGGAAGTGAGTTGACGGCGTGACCGTTTGTCACGGTAGGCGTTGAACGCGAGCAACACGTAGAAGAACCCTGTTGGAGGAGACGTGCACCAGTCCGCGTACGAACAGATGGAACTCTGTGTGGAGCAGTACATGCCCAGGGGGAAGAGCCACCGGGTGGTCGATCTCGGCGCCCGTGTCTCCGACGGGCAGAGCCGCACGCACAAGGCCCTGCTCGAAGCGCGCGACACGGAGTACGTGGGCGTCGACGTGCTGGACGGGCGCAACGTCGACGCGGTGATGACGAAGCCGTACCGCATCCCCGTGAAGTCCCGCAGTGCCGACTTCGTCATCTCCGGGCAGGCGTTCGAGCACATCCCCTTCTTCTGGGCGACGATGCTGGAGATCGCCCGCGTCCTGAAGCCGCAGGGCATCGCCTTCGTGACCGCGCCCTCGCGCGGCCACGTGCACGACGAGCAGGACTGCTGGCGCTACTACCCCGACGGGTTCCGCGCCCTGGCCGCGTACACCCGGCTCGAACTCCGCGAGGCCTACACGGACTTCCCGCCCATGAAGGGCATCCGCCACGCCTACGGCGAGATCGACGCCAAGCACGCCTACTGGGGTGATTCCGTGGGCGTCTTCCAGAGGCCCAAGGACTACCCGGCCTTCACCATGGCCCTGGTGCGCGGCACGACCAACTGGTGGGCGAACAAGGTCGGCGGGGTCGACGGCGTCCCGCTGCCCAAGCCCGTCGATGGCCGCGCTCTCTGCGGCAGGCCGAAGGTAGTGGCGCCGCGTACGCAGGAGGAGCAGACCGTTTCGGCACCAAGTGAAGCGACATGAACCCATGTTGACGAAATGTGACATCACTGATGACTTGCGCGTACTGTCCGCTCCCATGGCATGGCGACGCGCAGTGAATGGCGCATTGAAGCAACTGACCGGATATCAGCTGACACGCAGACCGATGCCGGGCCAGCGCGCGGCGGCACTCGCGGCGAAGTCCGCCCCGGCGTCGAAGCCGAAGCCGAAGGCCCTGAAGCTCCCAGCCGATTACGACGACGAGGCGAAGGACATCATCCGTGCGGTGAAGCCGTACACGATGACCTCTCCCGAACGGCTGAACGCCTTCATCCTGGCCACCCGGCACGTCGTCCGGCACGATATCCCCGGGGACATCGTCGAGTGCGGTGTCTGGCGCGGCGGTTCGATGCAGGCCTGCGCCAAGGCGCTGCTCTCGGCCGGTGACACGGAGCGCGACCTCTACCTCTTCGACACGTACGAGGGCATGACCCCGCCCACCGAGGAAGACCTGCGCCGCGACGGCAAGTCCGCCGAAGAGCTGCTCAAGCTCCAGGGCAAGGACCGCCCGATCTGGGCGGTCGCCTCCCTCGACGACGTCAAGTCGGCCTTCGAGAAGGTGCCGTACCCCAAGGAGCGCGTGCACTACGTCCAGGGAATGGTCGAGGAGACCGTCCCGCGCGAGGCCCCCGAGCGGATCTCCGTCCTGCGTCTCGACACCGACTGGTACGCATCGACCAAGCACGAACTGGAAGAGCTCTACCCGCGGTTGGTCAGCGGCGGCGTCCTGCTCATCGACGACTACGGCTACTGGCAGGGATCGCGTCAGGCCGTCGACGAGTTCCTGGACAAGACCGGCGAACGGCTGCTGCTCCTGCGCATGGACGAGGGTCGCATCGCTGTGAAGCCATGACCCCGCGGCGCGCGTCGGCTCCAACCAACTGAATACGGCAGGTACATGAGCGGGCTCCGTGCCCGGCGGCCCCGAGCCGCCGGGCACGGAGCCCGCTTGCGCGATCACTCGAATGGCTCTGGGCGGGTGACCCGGAAGGACGGTCGTTGTTAACCGGGTGGCCCCCAGCAGGACGCGCAGCCGTGCCCGTCAGTTCTCCGGAAGGAATGTGCGCACCGCATGACACCCCGACTCGCCGTCGTCGTCCCCGTCTACAACGTCGAGGAGTTTCTCGCCCCTTGCCTCCGGTCACTGGCCGAGCAGACCATGCCGGACCTCGAAGTCGTCATGGTCAACGACGGTTCCACCGACGGGAGCCCGCGCATCGCGCGCGAGTTCGCCGCAGAGGACGGCAGATTCCGGCTGGTCGAGCAGGAGAACGCGGGGCTCGGGGCGGCCCGCAACGCGGGAGTTCGTGAGGCGCGGGGCACGTATCTGGCGTTCGTCGACAGCGACGACGTCGTGCCGCGCGACGCGTACGAGCGGATGCTCGCGGCGCTCGAGGCGTCCGGCTCCGACTTCGTCACCGGCAACGTCCACCGGCTGCGGTCCGGCGGCAGGAGCGAGCAGTCGCCGATGTTCCGCAAGATCATGGGGACGGACCGCTGCGCGACGCACGTCACCCGCGACTGGGACCTGCTAGGCGACCGCATCGCCTGCAACAAGGTCTTCCGCAGGGACTTCTGGGACCGGCACGCCTTCGCCTTCCCGGAGGGCGTCCTTTTCGAGGACACCCCCGTCACGATCCCCGCCCACTTCCTGGCCGGATCCGTCGACGTACTGAAGGAGCCCGTCTACCTCTGGCGCGACCGCGACGGCTCCATCACCAACCGCCGCGCCAAGCCCCGCGCCGTCCGCGACCGCACGGCCGCCGTCCTCGCGGCCGGCGGCTTCCTCGCCGCGAAGGCCGCCGAGACGGCGGGCACGCCGCAGGCCGAGGTCTTCGCCGAGGGCAAGCGGCGCTATGACACGACGGTGTTCTCCGGGGACCTGTGGCTGTTCATGGAGGCCCTGCCGCACGGCGACGCCGCGTACCACGACGTCTTCATGGAGCAGGCCAACGCCTTCCTGGACACCGTCGACCCCGCCGTCGTCGCCGCGCTGCCGCTCGCCCTGCGCGTGCGCTGGCAGCTCATCCGCGGGCGCCGCGTCACCGACCTGCTCGCCTTCATGGCGTACGAGAAGTCCCACCCCGGCGCCTTCCGCGTCCGCGGCCTGCGCCGACGCCGGGCCGACTTCCCCGGCATCGGCGGCCTGCCGCGCGAGACCGTCGGCCTGAAACGTTCCGATCTGCCGCTCACCGCGCAGCTCACACACGCCGCCTGGGACGAGCAGGGCAGGCTGCGGCTCAAGGGCTACGCCTACATCCCCAACCTGCCCGCCGGGCGCGTCGGCGCGCGCGCCAGGGTCGCCTGGCTGCGGGCCGGGCGGCGGCGCGTCCTGCCGCTGAAGCTGCGCACGGTGCGGGCGCGCGAGGCGACCTACCGCTCCAAGCAGGGCCTGCACAGCTACGACCGGTCGGGGTTCGAGACGGTCATCGACCCCCGCAGGACCGTCACCAAGCGGCGCAGCACCACCTGGAACGTGGAGATGGGCGTGGTCAGCGGGCTCCTGCCGCGCACGGGGCCGGTGCGGACGGGCAGCGCGCCGCGGCTTCCTGTGCGGTATCTGGAGGAGTTCCTGCGGGTGGCCGTCACCCACAGCAAGGGCCGGATGAGGCTGCGTACGGAGCGGGTGGCGGCTCGGCTCGTCACGCACGAGGGATGCGGGGGCACCGTCCGGCTGCACGGCAGACTCGCACCGGGGGAGTCCCAGGCCGTCGACGCCCTGCGCGTGGAGAACTGGCACACCAAGGAGGCGCACTACGTCCCGGCCCTGGTGAAAGGCCGTGACTTCAGCGCCGATGTGCCGCTCGGCCTCTTCCACGCCGGTGAGGACGAGCGCACCGGCACGCCCCGCAAGGCCGATCCGTGGGGCGTCGCGATCGTCCGCGAGGGCGGCGACCGCACACCGCTCGCCGCCTGCCCCGACGTGCCGCCGGGGCGTTACGGACTGCTGCCGGGGCGTGAACTCCTCGTCCTGGCCAACGCGTCGGGGAACCTGGAGCTGCGCGACCAGACCGTGCGGCCGCTCGTCGACACCGTGACGTGGCAGGACGAGCTGCTCATCGAGGGCAGCCACCCCGACGCGGCGGCCCGCGCCGCGGAACTCGTCCTGGTGCACGCCGGCCACGGCGACGAGAACGTGGTGCCGGTCCGCGTCGAGGGCGGGCGGTTCGCCGCGGCGCTGCGCCCCGATGCCCTGCCCGGACCCGGAGGCATCCTGCCGCTCGCCGAAGGACGCTGGAACCTCTTCCTGCGCGAGCCGGGCGAGCGCGACCCCGAGCAGTACACCGCGGTGTGCGTCGCGCCGGGCAAGGGCCGCGCGCTCCCGCTCGTACGCACCAGGGCAGGCCGTGACATCACCCTGAAGCGCCACGCCCACGACGGCCTCCACCTGCGCTCCGGCTCCGCGCTGCCCATGGACGACCGGGGCGGCCCGCGCCGGCGCCAACTGCGCGAGATGTACGCGGCGCGGCGCGGCGAGCCGCTGCGGGACGCCGTCCTGTACAGCAGCTTCGACGGACGGCAGTACTCGGACTCGCCGCGCGCCGTGCACGATGAACTGGTCGCCAGAGGCGTGGAGTTGGAGCACCTGTGGGTGGTCCGCGACCAGCAGGTGGCGCTGCCCGAGAGCGCCACGCCCCTCGCCCAGTGGAGCGCCGAGTGGCACGAGGCCCTGGCCCGTTGCCGCTACATCGTCACCAACACCCAGCTGCCCGCGTGGTTCGAGCGCGCCGAGGGCCAGTACGTCGTGCAGACCTGGCACGGCACCCCGCTCAAGCGCATCGGCCGAGACCTCGCGGGCCACGCCTCCGGAGACCGCGCCTACATGGCGACGCTGCCGGGACGCGCCGATCAGTGGAGCCTCCTCGTCTCCCCGAACCGCTTCTCGACGCCCGTCCTGCGCGGCGCCTTCGGCTACACCGGCGAGGTCCTGGAGCGCGGCTATCCGCGCAACGACCTGCTGCACGCCGCCGACCGCGCGAAGGTCGCCGCCTCCGTGCGCGAGCGGCTCGGCATCCCCGAGGGCAAGCGCGTCGTCCTGTACGCGCCCACCTGGCGCGAGAACCACTCCAAGCAGGCGGGCCGTTACGCCCTCGACCTCCAACTCGACCTGGACGCCGCCGAACGCGCCATCGGCGACGACCACGTGCTCCTCGTCCGCAGGCACTACCTGGTCGGCGGCACGGTCCCCGGCTCGGACTTCGTACGCGATGTCACGCGTCACCCCGACGTCAGCGAACTGCTCCTGATCAGCGACGTGTTGGTGACGGACTACTCGTCCCTGATGTTCGACTTCGCGCAGACCGGCCGCCCGATGCTCTTCCACACCTACGACCTCGACCACTACCGCGACACCCTGCGCGGTTTCTACTTCGACTTCGAGGCCCAGGCGCCGGGCCCGCTGCTCGCCGCGGGCGACGAGGTGATCGAGGCGCTGCGCGACCCGCGGGCCGCGACCGCCGCGTACGCCGACGCGTACGACCGATTCCGCGAGGTCTTCTGCGATCTGGACGACGGGCGAGCTGCCGCCGGTGTCGTGGACGCGATGCTCGAAGGAGGCCGTGCATGACCACGCCGGAACTGCACGACGTCAGCTGTGTCGTGGTCGCGGGAACGGACGTCGAGGCGCTGCGGCGGTCCGTGCGGTCCGTGCTCGACCAGGCGATGGGCAACATCGAGGCGGTCGTCGTCGACCCCGGGACGGACGGCCCCGCACGCGACGAGGCCCGAGCGCTCGCCGCCGACCAGCCGCATCGGGTGCGCCTGGTCCCTGCCCGGAGCGCGCTGTCCGTGGCCGCATCGCGGAACCTCGGGCTCGACGCGGCCCGCGGGCGGTACGTCATCGTGCTCGGCGAGGGTGAGGTCCTGGAGCGGCATGCCTGCCGGAACCTCTTCGACGCCGGGCGTTCCACCGGCGCCGATCTCGTGGCCGGACGCTGGACGCGCCTCATGGGCAGCGGCAAGAAGGAGCGCGGCCCCGGCTGGCAGGCCCAACTGCACGCGAGGACAAGGAGCGTGGAGAAACTGGCCGACGCACCCGAACTCGTCACGAGGGACTCCCTGATCGCCGGGTTCTGCGTCCGCAGGGACTTCCTCGACGGCGCGCGGCTGCGGTACGCGGAGGACCTCGACCACAGCGAGGTCCTCTTCGGCGTCGAGGCGGCCCTCGCGGCTCGCGGCATCACCCTCGTACCGAACCTGATCACCACCCACCGCGCCGCGCCCGCCCCAGCCCGCGAGGCCCCCGCCGTCGCCGGGGCCCACGACCGCGTCGCCGGACTCCTGGTGGGCCTGGGCCGACTCGACCTGGGCGACCTGCGCGAGCGGGCCTTCCTCACCGACCACGTGCTGCCCTGCGCCCGTACGTTCCCGCGGCTCACCGCGCAGGACCGGCGCCGGGCCACGGCCGAACTCGCCCCGCACCTCGAAGGCCGCGTGGACGCGCGCGCCCTGGACGCCCTCGGGCCCGTGGAGCGGGTGTGCGTGCGGCTGCTGGCGGAGGGCGACGCGGAGGGCGTGCTCGCGGCGGCGTACGGGCTCGGCCGGCCCGGGGTCGTCGTCTCGGAGCTGACCGAGCGGGAGGGAAAGGTCTACTGGCGGGCGGACGGGCTCGACGACCCTCGCGTACGAGAAGTGCTCGACGTCACCGAACTCAGCCACCAGCAGCGGCAGTTGGATGAGGTGCGCCTCCTGAATCGCCTCACCAGATGCACCGTCGAAGGCGGCAGCGCGGTCATCGAAGGGCGCGTCGTCCTGCCCGGCGCCCTGCTGCCCGACCGGCCGCCGCTCACCGCCCGGCTCGACGTGCGGGCCCGCGGCACGGGACGGCGCGCCTTCCGCGTACCCGTGGAGGAGGTGCACTACGACGGCGGCGCGGTCCTCTGGCGCGCCACGCTTGCCCTCACCGCCGGGCTGCGGGACCTCGGCATCGGCGACCGCGCCTGGGAGCCGCGGCTCCGACTCGCCGCGGGTGGGCAGGACATGGCCACCGAACTCGTCGCCGAGCGGGAGACCGTGGGGGCGAGCCAGGCGCTCACCGTCACCGGCGCGAACAAGCTGCAGCTGTGCCTCGTGCCCCGCCATCGCGCCGCCCGCACCCTGCGCGCCGCCCTGCACTACGCCACGCACTTTCGCCCCGCACGCAAGCTGAGGCTCCGGCTGCGCGCCCTGCGCAAGAGGTGGGACAGGCTCAGCGGCAAGGCGTTCAAGCTGCGCGTCTATCGGCAGGTGCTGCGACGGCTGCCCGTCAGCAAGGGCTCCGTGGTCTTCGAGAGCCACATGGGAAGGTGCTACGGCGACAGCCCGCGCGCCGTCCATCAGGAGATCGTCGACCGTGGCCTGCGGATCCGCAGCATCTGGTCGTACGCCGCTTCGGCCGACGGATTCCCCGGATCGGCCCGCCTGGTGCGCCGTTGGTCCTGGCGCTACCTGTGGGCGCTCGGCCGCGCCGAGTTCTGGATCGACAACCAGGGCTTCCCGCACGCCCTGGCCAAGCCGCGCCACACCACGTATCTGCAGACCTGGCACGGCTCCGCGTACAAGCGCATGGGCTTCGACGAGGCGCGCCTGAAGACGCAGAACGCCCCGCGGCGCGAGCGGCTCCAGCGGGCCGTCGACCGCTTCGACCACTTCCTGGTGCGCTCCGAGCACGACGTGCACACCCTGGCCCGCGCCTACGGCATCCCCGACGAGCGGCTGCTGCGCTGCGGCTACCCGCGCAACGACCGCCTGGTCGCCGCGCGCGCCGGGGACGAGGCGTCGGGCCGCTTCCCGCGGCCGTCCGTGGCCGCCGACCTCGGCATCCCCGACCACAAGACGGTGGTGCTCTACGCGCCGACGTTCCGCGGTCTGCCCAAGAACGGCAAGGCGGTGCGACTGCCCCTCGACGTACGCAAGTTCGCCGACCGCTTCGGCGACACCCACGTCCTGCTGGTGCGCGCCCACTACACGGAGACGGCGAGCCTCCCCGTGTGCCCGCCGGGTACCGCAGGCTCCGTCGTCGATGTATCGGCCCACCACGACGTGAGCGAGCTGCTCTGCCTCGCCGACGTCCTGGTGACCGACTACTCGTCGATCATGTTCGACTTCGCGCTCCTTGACCGGCCGTTGGTGCACTTCGCCCCGGACCTCGACGCGTACGCCGCCGAGCGGGGCAGCTACTTCGCGCTGCGGGACGAGGCGGGTGGGCCCGTCGTCGAGACGGAGGAGGAGCTGCTGCGCGTGCTCGGCACGCTCAAGCACGCCGACGGCGCGTGGGCGGAGCCACGGCGGGCGTTCGCCGCGCGGTTCGGCGCGTACGACCAGGGGCGGGCTGCGGCAGGTGTGGTGGACGCGCTCTTCGGCGAGCGGTTCGGGAACACGCAGAGCACGCAGAGCACGCAGAGCACGGAGAAGACGGAGACGAGGGGCGGGGCATGACCACGACGATCGCGACCACGACGCGCCCGACCGCGACCGCCGCGAAGAGCCGCGACCTCTTCCTCGTCGCGAACACCGTCGACGAACTCGGCGGCGTCACCGCCTGGGCCCACCAGATGGCCCGGCTCTTCCAGGGCAACGGCCACCGCGTGCACGTCATCGGCATCCACGAGGCCGAGCTGAAACTGGTGCTCCCCGACGACCTCGGCTACCCCGTGACCAGCCTCTACCGTGAGCACCCGCCCACCCCGCGGCCCGCGCGGGGCCTCGGCCGCCTCGACGTGGTGGCGCGGCGCCGCGAGTCGGCACGGGTCGCCGCCAAGCGGCGCACCGTCGACCGGCTCTCGGAGCTCTTCCGCGCCGCACGCCCCGGCGCGGTCGCCATCGTCACGCAGGTCTGGCCGATGGAGTGGATCAGGGAGGCGGACACCGCGGGCCTGCTCATCATCGGCATGAGCCACGAGTCGTACGCCTACACCCGCGCCTGCCACCGCTACAAGGCGGTCAAGCGCAGCTACCCGTCCGTGGACCGCTGGCTCGCCCTCACTCAGGAGGACGCCGACGACTGGATCGCGGACGGCATGCACAACGTCGGTGCGATGCCCAACGCGCTGGCCCACCTTCCCGCCGTGCCCTCGCCCCGGGCGGGGAAGGTGGTCTGCTCCATCGGCAGGCTCGCCGACCAGAAGGGCGTCGACATGCTCGTCGACACCTGGGCGCTCGTGGCCCCGCAGCGCCCCGACTGGACGCTGCGGATCTACGGCGCGGGCGCGGACGAGGCCGACCTCAAGCGGCAGTGCACGCGCCTTGGCCTGGACGGTTCGGTCCAGTGGCGGGGCCGCACCAGCGATGTGCCGGGCGTCCTCGCCGAGAGCTCACTGTTCGTGCAGTCATCGCGCGGCGAGGGCTTCCCGCTGGCCCTGATGGAGGCCATGGCCAGCGCGGTGCCGTGCGCCGCCTTCGACTGCGCACCCGGCGTGCGCGAGATCGTGCGCCACGGTGAGGACGGACTGCTCGCCCCCGCCGGCGACATCGAGGCCCTCGCGGACCGCCTCCTGCGCCTGACCGGCAACCCGCGGCTGCGGGACGCGATGGGGGAGCGGGCGCGGATGAACGTGCAGCGGTTCTCCGAGGCGCGGGTGCTGGAGCGCTGGGAGGCGTTGTTCGAGCTGCTCGAGAGGTAGAGGGACTGACGGGGCCGCCCCGGGGCGGCCCCGTCGTACCTCAGGAACGTCCCGAGCGCGCCAGCAGCGACGACAGCAGACCCCTGGCCCTGCTCCCCGCCCCGGCGGACCGTGTGGCCGGTTCGGACGCCCGCATCTCCGGCGCGGCCTCGCCCGCGTGCCGTGACACCGGCTGCTCCGGCGACTTCGCCTTCTTGCCGCTGATCCGGATCATCGGGAAGCCCGCGACCTCCTCGGCGCCGTGCCACATGTCGTCGCGCTCCTTGAGGAACGCCGCGAGATCGGCGTGGATCGCGTCGTAACTCCCCCACGTCCCATAGAACTTGGTGGCCGTGATGCACAGCGGTTTGAGCCCCGTGCTCGCCACGGCGCCCCACGTCGCCGCGGCCACGCCCGGACAGTGCTCGGCCCGGAAGTCGTCGAGCACGACGATCCCGTCCTGCCCCAGGACCTGCTGCGCCGCGGCGATGTCCGCGTGGACGTGCTCGTACAGATGCGAGGCGTCGATGTGCACGAAGCGGCAGCTGTCCGCCTCCACGTGCGCGGTGATCCCGGAGGACGGCTCCTGGACGATCTGCGGCAGACCGTCGTGGAAGGAGCGGTAGTTGGCCTCGAAGGCGCGGCGCGTGAGCGTGGAGTACGACTTGCCCATCTCCGCGGAGTTGGCCTTGTCGGGGGCGGGCGAGTCGAAGAGGTCACAGACCGTGAAGGTCTCGTCCGCGCGCAGAAAGGCGCCCATGAAGATGGCGCTCTTGCCCAGATAGGCACCGAGCTCCACCAGATCACCGTGCTCCGCCCGGTCGAGCTGCCGGCTCAGGATCCAGTCGAAGAGCACCTGGTCGACCGGGTGGAACCACCCCTTCACATCGGAGAGCCTGCGCGGGCGCGGCAGCTCGCCGGTGTCCTGGCCGGCCGGGGTCGCGGTCGAGGAGGTGGTGGCTGAAGCGTTCTGCATATCTGGTCCCAGGGATGGGGGGAAAGAGGACAGTGCGGCGGACGCGTAGTGCCGTCAGGAGCACGGTTCAACTAGAAGCGCGGAGTGGGCCGGGAGGCGTCGGCTCGCTGCAGCGGCTCGTCGGTCACCCCTGCGGCCGGTGCCGGGTGCCGGTCCGCCAGTGGCGCCACAGACGGTAGACCCCCGGCCTCACCGAGCACCACACGTCTCACAACTCGTTCAGCGGCCCGACCGTCGTCGTACACGCAGAAGCGGTTTCGGAACGCCGCGCGCAGCTGCGCCGAGCGCGATCCGCACCAGTGACCGGTGGCGAAGATGTCGGTGAGCTCGTCCTCGCTGCGGGCGACCGCGCCCGGCGGGAACTGGCGCACGTCGAAATAGGTGCCACGGGCCGCCTCGTACGCCTCCCAGTCGTCGGCGTGCAGGACGACGGGGCGGTCGAGGTTGGCGTAGTCGAACATCAGCGACGAGTAGTCCGTGACCAGGGCGTCCGAGGCCAGGCAGAGGGACTCGACGCTCGGGTGGTCCGACACGTCGATCAGGCGACCCGACGAGGAGGCCAGAGGTGCCCCGTACGACTGATGGGCGCGGCTCAGGACGACGAAGCGGGGGCCGAGGCTGTGCAGCATCCGCTCCAGGTCGAGGGAGTGCAGCTGCGTGTGACGGTAGTCGCGGTGGGTGGGCGCGTAGAGGATGGCGATCGCGCCACGGGGGATGCCGAGGCTCTCGCGCAGGCGGGCCACGTCCGCTGAGCTCGCCCGCTGGAAGGCGTCGTTGCGGGGGTAGCCGTACTCGAGCGTCGTGAACGAGGCGGGGTACACGCGCTCCCAGACCAGCGTCGAGTGCCGGTTGGCCGACAGGACGTAGTCCCATTTGTCGGCGTTGCTCAGGAGGGTGCCGAAGTCCATGCCCCGGGCGGCGGCCGGGCGGTCCTGGAGGTCGAGGCCCATCAGCTTCAGGGGCGTTCCGTGCGTGGTCTGGATCATGACCTGGCCGGGGCGCTTGATGAGCCTGCGGTCGAAGTTGACGTTGTTCACGAGGTACTTGGAGCGGGCGAGGGCGCTCCAGTAGGCCGCCGTGCCGGGGCGGATCCTGCGGGTCGCCGTCGGCAGGGTGTGGTGATGGGCGGGGTCGGCGATCCACGCGGTGCGGATGTGCGGGGCGTGCTCGCGCACAGCGGCTTCCAGGGCGCCGGGGTTGCAGCCGTAGCCGCGCCCCCAGTACGAGGAGAAGACCGCACGGTCGGCGCGCAGCGGCAGGCGCAGCTGGATGCGGTAGTGCAGCTGCAGCGCGGCACCCTTGGCGCGGTGCCGCGCGGTCGCCACGTACAGCCTGGCCCTGGACCTCAGCCGCAGCGCCGTCCACAGGGTCCGGTACGTGCGGTGCGTGCCCAGGCGCACCAGCGCGTGCCGCAGCCGGGTGCGGGCACGGGGGCGGGCGCCGGGGACGTGGTAGCGGCGGTAGTGGGAGCGCGCCCTGCGCAGGAACGCGGGGCGGCTGCCGCGCGGGAGGCGGTCGCGCTTGGTGAAGATCGTCGAGAGGTGGTCGACCATCCGCCGGAAGAGGACGGGCCGCCAGGCCGCCGAGAGCTCCGGGTGCTGGTCGAGGAACGCGAAGAGCCGCTCGTACTGGTCGAAGACGTCGAAGTGCCGAGGGGTCGTGGTGCGCAGGATGCTGCCGCGGCGGCGCTGCAGGTAGTGCACGCAGACCCGGTCGAGGGTGGCGATCGAATCCGCCTTCATGAGGACGGGGTAGGTCCAGGGGGTGTCTTCGTAGAGGCCGGGCGGGAAGGAGAAGCCCTCGCGTCGGATGAAGTCGCGGCGGCAGGCCTTGTTCCAGGCGATCATCAGGAGCTGCAGCAGGTCGGGCCGGTCGCTCAGCAGGAAGGGGGCCTCGCCGTCCTCCTTGAGCAGGCCCGCGAGCTGGTTGCGGACCTGCTCGCCGGACCAGAAGACGCGCGCGTAGTCGTAGATCAGGACGTCGGGGTCGTCCGTCTCCTTGATGCGGTCGGAGATCGCGTGCAGCGAGCCCGGGGTGAGGGTGTCGTCGCTGTCGAGGAAGATCAGGTAGTCGCCGGTGGCGTGCTCCATGCCGGCGTTGCGGGCCCGGCCGAGGCCGACGTTCTCCTGAAGGTGGACGGCCTTCACGCGGGGGTCACGGGCCGCGCACTCGTCGATGAGGGCCCCGCACGCATCGGGTGAGCAGTCGTCGACCACGATCAGCTCGAAGTCCGTGAACGACTGATCGAGGACCGATTCCAGGCATGCGTGCAGATATGCCTGCACCTTGTACACGGGCACGATGACACTGAACCGGGGCAAGGCACATCCATGGGTCGGCGCGGGCATACTGCCCTCAAACGCCCAAGTAACCGGGCGGGTTACGCCGAACGCGGCATACGGGGGATGAACGCGAGTGAGGCGGCCCCGGTGCTGGGCCGCCTCACTCGTCGAACGTATGAGCCTGTCCCGTAGGGGGTCCGGTGCGGGGTCGGCTACTTGAGTCCTGTACGGGTTCGGCTACTTGACCGCGCCCGCCATCACCCCGGACACGAACTGCCGCTGGAACGCGAAGAACACGGCCAGCGGGATCACCATCGAGATGAACGCGCCGGGCGCCAGGATCTGCACGTTGTCACCGAAGGACCGAACCTGCTGCTGGAGCGCGACCGTGATCGGCGGGCTATCGGAGTCGGCGAAGATCAGCGCGATCAGCATGTCGTTCCAGACCCAGAGGAACTGGAAGATGCCGAGCGAGGCGATCGCGGGCGCGCCGAGCGGCATCACGACCCGGAAGAAGAGCCGCAGCTCACCGGCGCCGTCCAGGCGCGCGGCCTCCAGGAGTTCGCGGGGGATCTCCGCGAAGAAGTTCCGCAGGAGGAAGATCGCGAACGGCAGCCCGAAGGCCACGTGGAAGACGACCACGCCGATCGTCGTCTCGAAGATGCCGATCGCGCCGAAGATCTTCGAGACCGGGAGCAGCGCCACCTGCACGGGCACCACGAGCAGCCCGACGACACCGAGGAACCACCAGTCGCGGCCCGGGAACTCCATCCACGCGAAGGCGTATCCGGCGAGGGACCCGATGATCACGACGAGCAGCGTCGCGGGGACGGTGATCATGATGCTGGACAGGAGCGAGTCGGTGATCGTCTCGTCCTTGAGCAGGTTCGAGTAGTTGTCGAGCGTCATCTGCGACGGCGTGGTGAAGACCTTCCACCAGCCGCTCTCCGCCATGTCGGCGGAGGTGCGCAGCGAGCCGAGCAGCAGACCGATCGTCGGCACCAGCCAGAAGAGCCCGACGACGACGAGGAACACACGGACGACGCTGCCGCTCAGGACGGACGCGATCCGCCCGCCGAGCGACTCCTTCGCCTTCACCACTTCGACTTGGGTGGTCATCGTCGTCCCTCCCGCCGAAGTCGCCGGACGTTGCTGTGCCTTCCCGGGGGGTAACCCCCGGACCCCCAGCCGGAGTACGGGTGACGCATCATCGCCGTCCCTCCCGCCGAAGTCGCCGGACGTTGAAGTACATCACCGGGATCACGAGGAGGAAGAGCAGCACGGCGATCGCGCTCGCCACACCCGAATCCTTGTCGAGGAACGCGGAGTTGTAGAGCTGGAGCGCCAGGACGTTCGCGTCGTCCTTCGAGGAGTTCGGCGCGATGATGAAGATCAGGTCGAAGATCTTCAGTACGTTGATCATGAGCGTGACCGCCACCACCGCGAGCACCGGCGCGAGGATCGGCACCGTGATCCTGCGGAACACCTGCCACTCGTTGGCACCGTCCACGCGGGCCGCCTCCAGGAGTTCACGCGGCACGCTGGCCAGGCCCGCCGCGATCAGGACCATCGCGAAGCCCGTCCAGATCCACAGGTACGAGCCGATGACCGCGGGCGTGATGAGGGACGGGCCGAGCCAGTCCACGCCGTTGTACGGCTCGCGGAAGTTCGATGCGGGGAAGCGGAGTTGAGCCCCGTCCGCCTCCTTGGGCAGTGCGAAGGTGCCGTCGCCCGCGGCCTCGGCCGAGGCCACCACCTTGCCGTCCTTGACGGCCTCGACCTTGATGCCGGGGTAGCCGAACTCGGTCTTGTCCGGGGCGTTCATCTCGCCCCGGCCCTTGCCGCGCGTGAAGTCCTGCCAGGCCGTGCCGGTGACCTTGTCGGGGTCCGGCTTCGCGGCCGCGGCGGACTCGGCGTCGTCCGGCATGTTGTCCGGTGCGACACCGGTCAGCGGCAGGGTCACCGGAGTGCCCGCGCTGACCGGCTCGCGCGTGATGAAGGCGCCGCCGCCCGCCGACTTCAGCGGTGACTCCGTACTGGGATGCGCCTGTGGGAAGGCGGACGACTTGGCGAAGGTGTCGTGCACCCCCACGAACACGGCGTTGGCGACACCCCGGTCGGGATCAGACTCGTACACCAGCCGGAAGATGATGCCGGCCGCGAGCATCGAGATCGCCATCGGCATGAAGATGACCAGCTTGAACGCCGTGCCCCAGCGGATCCGTTCGGTGAGCACGGCGAAGATCAGGCCGAGACCGGTCGCGACCGTCGGGGCGACCACCACCCAGATCGCGTTGTTCTTGATCGCCGTGAGGATGGTGTCGTCCGTGAACAGCGTCTTGTAGTTGCCGAACGCCGTGAAGTCGCCCGACTTGTCGAAGAAGCTGCGGAAGACCGAGTACCCGATGGGGTAGAGGACGAGCGCGCCGAGCAGCACCAGGGCGGGCGCCAGGAAGAGCACCGCCACGGATTTACGTGTCCCGGTCACGCTCTTGCGCGGATTCGGGGCCGGAGGCAACGCCGTGCTCGGCGTGCCCCCGGCGTTCGCGGACGCCACCGCTTCAGTCCTTGTAGGCCGCGGCGGCGGCCGTCTCCAGTGCCTTCTGGGTGCCCGCGACGTCCTTCGGGTTCTTCAGGAAGTCCTGCAGCGCCTTCCACTCACCCTTGCCCGGCGTGCCGCCGAACGCCTGCGGGGCCTGGTCGGACATGTCGTAGCGGATGTCGTCGCCCGCCGCGATCAGCGCCTTGGCGATGCCCCGCTGCACGTCGTTCGGGTACGCCGCCAGGTCGAGGCTCTTGTTCGGCGAGACGAAACCGCCCGCCTCCGCCCAGACCTTGGCCGAGTCCGGCGACGCGAGGAAGGTGAGCAGCGCCTGGGCGCCCTTGCTGTCCTTCAGCGCGACGGCGGCGTCACCGCCGACGACCGCGGGGGACTCGCCGCCGACCGCCGGGAACGGGAACACCTTGGCGTCCGAGCCGATCTCGGCCTTCGTCTCCGAGATCGGCAACGACACCATGTCGCCCTCGAAGACCATGCCCGCCTTGGGCTGGTCGCCGCCGGTGAAGGTCTGCTTCACGGAGGCGGGGAACTCGGTCTGCAGCGCGCCGTCGGCGCCGCCCGCGACCATGCCCTTCTTGCCGAAGAGCTCACCGAGCGTGGTCAGCGCCTCCTTCACGGAGGGGTCCGTCCACTTGATCTCGTGCTCGGCGAGGTCGTCGTACTTCTCCGGACCCGCCTGCGAGAGGTAGATGTTCTCGAACCAGTCGGTGAGGGTCCAGCCATCGGCGCCCGCGACGGATATCGCGGGGACGCCGGAGTCGTAGATGGTCTGGGCCGTCTTCATGAAGTCGTCCCAGGTCTTGGGCGCCTTGGCGCCCGCGTTGTCGAAGACCTGCGTGTTGTACCAGACCAGGGACTTGTTGGCGGCCTTGAAGTACACGCCGTACTGCTTGTCGTCGACGGCACCGAGGTCCTGCCAGCCCTGCGAGTAGTTCTTGTCGAGCTGCTTCTGCGCCTCGGGCCCGACGGGCTTGGCCCACTTGTTCTCCACGGCCTGCTCGATCGCGCCGACCTGCGGAAGCATCGCGACGTCCGGTGGCGAGCCGCCCGCGACCTTCGACTCCAGGAAGCTGATGATGGGGTCCTGGGCCGGTACGAAGGTGACCTTGGCCCCGGTCCGCTTCTCGAACTCGTCGAGAACCTTGAGGAAGACCTTCCGCTCCGAACCGCCCCATACGGCGGCGACGGAGACCGTCTCCCCGTCCAGCTTCGGCAACTTGACCGCGGCGGCGCTCTCCTTGCCACCGCCCTTGTCCCCGCTGCCCTCGCCGTCACTGTCGTCCCCGCCGCATGCGGTGGCGGTCAGCGCGAGCGCGCCCGCGACGAAGGCCGCGGCGAACTTGGCTGTGGTACGCCGGTGTTGCGGTGCCCTGCGTGTTCGAAGACTGCTGCGCATCACTGCCCCGTTTCTCTGCCCTGACGAGTCCCGTGCGGCCTGTTTACGCCCGCCCGGGGAGAGGCGGCAAGAGCGCCAACCATGACAACTCGATGATCGTGATGGCGTTGTGACGTGGCGTCATGAGCTGGGCGTTGGTCTGCCGGCAGCCCCCGTAGTGCAGGGTTACAGCAAGGACGGCATCTGTGTGCCGGGCTACAGGAGGGAGGGCACCTGATTCGCCGAGACGGACCGGGCGGCCCGCTCCAACGCGCTGGCCAGCAGGGCCAAGTCCGTGGGCCCGTTACCGAGTTCCCGCACGGGCCGCCGTGCCGGAGGATCCCCCATCCGCTCCCACTCCAGCGGAACCACCGTGGGCCGCACCGTCGACGTACGAGGAATCCGCCCCGTGACGCGCCCCGCCTGGAAGGGACTCACCCGCCCCTCGGCGGTCCGAAGCTCCCCGCGTCCAGGGGCAGGCTCCTCCGGCCCCGGAGTGACGGCGTCCAGCACGATCCGTAGGGAAGCCCGCCGCCCCAGCTCCGTCTCGGCGGTCCGCTCGCCGCGCGCCGCGGTGGCGACCAGATGCACCCCGAGCCGCTCCCCGTCCCGGGCCACCGCTTCGAGAGCCCGCACGACGGACCCGGCAGCGGGCCGGCCGGGGGACCCGAGCGCGGGCGAGAGCAGGGCGTCGAAGTCGTCCACGAGCACCACGAGCCGAGGCAACGGCGGCCCCGGCTCGGCCCCGACGCGGGCAGCGGCGGGCCGCAGCCGCATCGTGGAACTCGGCGGCGGATCAAGATCACCTCCGCCGGCCCCGCCACCCCCGCCGGCCCGGGGCACGGACGCAGACGCAGGCCACTGCGTATGCCACTCGGCGAACCCGAGCCGCCCGAGCAACTCGGCCCGCCGCTTCAGCTCGGCGGTCAACGACTGGGCGAACTCCCGCATCCGGACAGGGTCGTTGGCGGCGAGATGCGTGGTGACGTGTGGCAGGTCCGTGCAGACCGCGAGGCCGTCGACGAGCCGTATGTTCGCGCCGTTCGTTCCGCTGCTCCCGCTGCCCGTGGTGTCCCGTCCGTCGATCAGGACCATGCTCAGCCGGTCAGGGCGCTCCGCCGCGGCCAGCGATGCCGCGATGGACCGCAGCAGTTCCGTACGGCCGCTTCCCGAAGGGCCCTCGGCCAGCACATGCGGGCCTTCGGCGGCGAGGTCCACGACCACGGGCCCGCGCGGGCCCGCGCCGAGCACCGTCCAGGCACGCCCGCCCGACGCCTCTGGGTCGTCCGCGGCAGCGGCCCACCGCGCCATCAGGGATGCGGGAGTGGCTCGGGCGAGCCCCAACTCGTCGAGCAGGCGCGCCGTTTGGGGCAGTGGAGCAGACACGCGCGCATGCGCGTCGCCGGGCGCCCCGTCCGTACGGAAAGGCGCGAGGGCGCGGGCGAACCGCTCCGCCCAGGCCTGCGACACCGCGTCCACCGCGGCGACGGTGCCGTGCCCCACGGGGTGCCCGCCCACGGTCCGCAGCAACCGCAGCGCGGTGGCCACGTCGCCGCTGAGCAGCGCGACGGCGCCGCAGGCGCGGAAGGCGGGCGAGACGGAGCACGCGGCTTCGTACGTGGCCGAAACCGGCGACGCGGGTGACGCGGCGGGCGTCTGAGCCAGGCAGACGACATGGATCCCGGCGGCGGCCCCTTCCCGGGCCAGACGCACCACGGCCTCGCGCAGCCCGGCGGAACCGGGATCGCCGTCCACCACGACGACGGTGCGGGGCCCGGCGTCCGGAGACCCGTCGGCACTGCTCGCCGCCGCGCTGTTGTCGGTAGGGCTGTTCTCGGTAGGGCTGTTCCCGGCCGCGGCAGCCGACGCCCTGTCCGCGGCGCGGTCCTCGAGGCGCCGCAGCAGCTCTCCCGTGCGCGCTGCGGCCTGCTCGCGGTCGTAGGCGAGGAGGAGGCGGCAGTCCTGGCCGTGCGTGGGCCGCAGATGCGGGAGCCAGCCGAGCCAGGCCCACTCGGCGGTGCGCTCCGGTGTGGGCCGTGCGCGGTCCGTGCTGAGCAGCACGATCTCCAGGGCGTCCGGGGAGTGCAGCGCCGCGAGCTGGGCGACGACGGCACGGGCGAGCCCCGCGAGGCGCTCGCGCGGTCCCGCGAGGCCGAGTGCGCCCGCCTCCCGCAGGCTGACCGTCACGGGGACGGCGGGCAGCAGCCCCCGCTCGTCCGGGGCCGCGCGGTCGACCGTGCCGAGCCGGACCGCCAGCGCCTCGGGGTGGCCGGGGCCGCGCTCCCAGAGCCGGGGGCCGGGGCCGAGCGCCGTGAGCAGCAGGGCCGCGGGGTCCGGCCAGGACTCCGGGGTCCGCGCGGCGGCTGCCACCGCGAGGTCCTCGGGGGTGGGGCCTTGCGCTACCGGAGAGGCGGCGTCGCTCCCCGGGCCGTACGCATCGACCTCGTGACCGCTCGGGCCGTGCTCGTCGTCGCGGGCGCCCGTGAGCCGCCGGGCCCAGGCCGAGATGCCGCCCCGCCTGCGGAGGGCGCGCGGCACGGTCGTCCCGCGCGCGGGAGTGCCCGTGCGGGTGCTCTCGGCGTCCGGGGCGCCGCCCTGCTGCGGGACGAGCGGCACGTCGGTGAGGGACGTCTGGCCGTACGCCCCGGGCGTTCCGTGCGCCCCGCCCTGGCCGTCCTCGCCCGTGGTGACCAAGGCCGCGGAGCCGTACGCGTGGTGGGTGCCGTCGGCGGGTGGGCCGCCTGCTCCCGGGGGAGCGCCCTGGGGGCCGTCCTGGAGTGCGTCCTGGAGTGCGTCCCGGGAGGTGTCGCCGCTCGCGGCGACCCGCACGCGCACGTGCCCCTCGCCGTCCGGAGCCGTCGGCAGCGCGGCGCCCGTCCCGGACCCGGCGGTGAGCCGCAGCGCGGACTCGCCGAGCCGCAGGAGGGAGCCGGGGGAGAGGCGGACGGGGCGCTCGGTGATCTCGCGGCCGTCCACCGTCGTGCCGTTCGTGGAGCCCAGGTCCGTGACGGTGACCTGGCCGTCCGGGGTGAGCGTCACGGCGCAGTGCAGCCGCGAGACGTCCGGGTCGTCCAGCGGGACGTCCGCCTCCGCCGAGCGGCCGACGCGGATCTGGCCGCCGTGCAGGAGGTGCACGCCGCCCGCGTCCGGGCCCGTGACCACGTGCAACTGGGCGGCGGCTCCCGCGAGTTCGGGCCCCGGCTCGGCGGGGGAGCCGAGCGAGAGCACCGCCCCGTCTATCAGCGGGGGCTCCCCGAGGGTGCAGCGCTGGGCGTCGAGCCGCTCCGACTCCGCGTACAGGACGACGGGTCCCTCGCCGCCCGCGACGGCCGCGGCGAGGCCGGAGGCGACCGTGGCGAGGGCGGTCCCCGCAGGGGCGGTGACCAGGACGTCACAGGCGCCGCGGGGCACGGCGGGGCGGCCTTGGGGCTCGGCGGTCTGGCCGCTGCGCGGCCCGAGGACGGTCAGCCGGATCTGCATCGCCGTCAGCGGTCCCTTCTGCCCTTGCCGCAGGGCACGGGGACTCGCGCTGTGATTCCCCCCACCGCACACGGCCACGTCGGCCAGTAACAGAGAAGCATCCTCGCACCTGCCACTGACAACACGCCCGGCGGCCACCCGTAAGTGATCTTGATTGGTCGGCTCTGCTCGGAAAAGTGCCTGCTTGGACCGTAGCGATCACCCGTCATCGCATCGTGACGAAGGTCAATTCGACGCCGTTCGGCAACCAACGGCCCCCGTGAGACGTCTTTCCACCGAACAGCTATCCGGTCGTCCGGTGGCCGGGGCGGAATGTGACCGGCCGGTGCCCCGTTCGGCGGCACTACAGTGGGTCGGAACACCTTCCGGCGGGTAGCCGGGTCCGGACAGACCAGCCAGATCAGCAGGGAGCGCATGACGTGCGGCCGGTAGGCAGCAAGTACCTGCTCGAGGAGCCGCTCGGGCGCGGCGCCACGGGCACCGTCTGGCGAGCCCGCCAGCGCGAGACCGCGGGTGCCGAGGCGGCCGTCCCCGGCCAGCCCGGCGAGACCGTCGCGATCAAGGTCCTCAAGGAGGAGCTCGCCAACGACGCGGACATCGTGATGCGGTTCCTGCGCGAGCGATCCGTCCTGCTCAGGCTCACGCACCCGAACATTGTGCGGACCCGTGACCTGGTCGTCGAGGGAGAGCTCCTGGCTCTCGTCATGGACCTGGTGGAGGGCCCCGACCTGCACCACTACCTCCGCGACAACGGCCCGTTCACGCCGGTCGCGGCGGCACTCCTGACCGCCCAGATCGCCGACGCCCTCGCCGCGAGCCACGCGGACGGGGTCGTGCACCGGGACCTGAAGCCCGCGAACGTCCTGCTCAAGCAGGACCCCGACGGCTCGATGCACCCGATGCTCACCGACTTCGGCATCGCCCGCCTCGCCGACTCCCCGGGCCTGACCCGCACCCACGAATTCGTCGGCACGCCCGCGTACGTGGCGCCCGAGTCCGCCGAGGGCCGCCCGCAGACCAGCGCCGTCGACATCTACGGCGCGGGCATCCTCCTGTACGAGCTCGTCACCGGACGTCCGCCGTTCGGCGGCGGCTCGGCCCTCGAGGTCCTGCACCAGCACCTGAGCGCCGAACCGCGCCGCCCCTCCACGGTCCCGGACCCGCTGTGGACGGTCATAGAGCGCTGCCTCAGCAAGAACCCGGAGAACCGCCCCAGCGCCGAGAACCTCGCGCGCGGCCTGCGGGCCGTCGCGGACGGCGTGGGCGTGCACGCGTCCAGCGCGCAGATCGCCGCCGCGGAGGGCGTGGGCGCCCTCCTCATGCCCGACCCGTCGCCCGCCACGGTGCCGGGCACGGCGGGCGCGGCCGACCCCACCCAGGTGCTGCCGAGCAACGCGGGGTCGTACGACCCGAACGCGGCGACGAGCGTCATGCAGAACACCGGCGGCCCCGGCTCCGGTGGCGCCGACCCGACGTCCGTCATGCCGCCGGTGCCGTCGAACCAGCCCGGCGCCGACCCGAACGACCCGCACCCCTGGCAGAACCAGATGCGGGCGGCCCGCGACCGCAACGAACAGACACAGGTCCAGTCCTACCTGGACCCCAGCGAGGACCCGCTGCGCCGTCGCCGCCCCCAGCGCCAGGTCCAGCAGCCGCAGCAGCAGCCGCGCCCGCAGCAGTACGCGCAACAGCAGCAGCGCCCGCAGCAGCAGTACGCACCGCAGCCCCAGCAGCAGCAGTACGCGCCGCCGCAGCAGACGCCGCCCCAGCAGCCGCCCGCGGGACGGCCGCCGCGCGAGCCCAGGGAGCCCAGGCAGCGCGGCTCGAACCCGAACCGGATGAAGATCCCGGGTCTCGGCTGCCTCAAGGGATGCCTCTTCACGATCATCATCCTCTTCGTGGCGAGCTGGCTCGTCTGGGAGCTGAGCCCGCTCCAGGAGTGGATCGGGACGACGAAGGGCTACTGGGAACAGCTGACGGACTGGTACGACACGGTCGCCGGCTGGATGGGAAAGCTGAACGGCAACTGAGCCACAACCAGCAGTCCCGCGGTCGGTGACGGTCGAATCCCCTCCCGACTCTGGGGATTTGTCGACACCTGCGGGGTGATTTCTGCTCCTGGAGTGAAGGTTGGCGTCGAGGCCGCGTAGCTTTGTCGCCAACACGCATCCGTAGGAGCAGTCTTGGCACGCAAGATCGGCAGCCGGTACACCGCCCACCAGATCCTTGGTCGGGGCAGCGCCGGCACGGTGTGGCTCGGCGAGGGACCCGAGGGTCCCGTCGCCATCAAGCTGCTGCGCGAGGACCTGGCGTCCGACCAGGAGCTCGTCGGCCGCTTCGTCCAGGAGCGCACGGCTCTGCTCAGCCTGGACCACGCGCGCGTGGTCGGTGTCCACGACCTGGTGGTCGACGGCAACGACCTCGCCCTGGTCATGGACCTCGTCCGCGGCACGGACCTGCGCACCCGCCTCGACCGCGAGCGCCGCCTCGCTCCGGAGGCCGCGGTGGCGATCGTGGCGGACGTGGCGGACGGCCTCGCGGCGGCGCACGCGGCGCAGATCGTGCACCGTGACGTGAAGCCGGAGAACGTACTGCTCGACATGCAGGGCCCGCTCGGACCCGGCGGCTCGCACCCGGCACTCCTCACGGACTTCGGCGTCGCCAAGCTGATCGACTCCCCGCGCCGCACGCGCGCGACGAAGATCATCGGTACGCCGGACTACCTCGCCCCCGAGATCATCGAGGGCCTGCCGCCGCGCGCGGCGGTCGACATCTACGCGCTCGCGACGGTCTTGTACGAACTCCTGGCGGGCTTCACCCCGTTCGGCGGCGGTCACCCGGGAGCGGTCCTGCGCCGCCATGTGACGGAGACGGTGGTCCCCCTCCCCGGCATCCCGGACGAGCTCTGGCAGCTGATGGTCCAGTGCCTCGCGAAGGCCCCGGCGTCCCGTCTGCGCGCCTCTGAGCTCGCGGCGCGGCTGCGGGAGCTGCAGCCGCTGGTGGCGGGGATGCCGCCGCTCGACGTGGACGAGCCGGATACGGAGCCGTCGGCGGAGGAGGCCGAGGAGGAACCGGAGCCTGAGCCGTCCCCGGGTACCCCGCGCCGCGGAGCGGTCCCCCTGGTCCCCGGCTCGACCACCCCGGACTCGAACCGTGACACCCACACCTCCATGCGCGTCCCGGGGCCCGACGAGCTCGCCGGGGGCGCCCGAGGCACGGCCCGCGCCCCGCGCGCGTCCGGCGCGGCACGCCCCGGCTCGGCCCGCCACCGCGCCTCGGCCCGCCGGCGCAGGATCACGCTCGGCGTGGCGGGAGCGGTCCTGGTGGCGGCGGCGGGAATCGGCACCTGGGCCGCCACGAACGGCGACGACGCGGACGCGCAGCCCCAGGACAGCAACAACTCGGCGCCTCCAACCCCGTGACCTACGGCCCGCTGCGGGCCTCTCGCCCCGCCGCTTCGCGGCGGGACAGGGCAGCCTGTGGGACAGGGCAGCCCGGACGCCGCGACAGCGGCGCGGATGCGTAGGGCCCGCCACCGCGTGGCAGGAGGTGGTGCCGGGTGATCGGGTGGGTGGGAGACCCGCCGCGGAGCGGCGAAGAAGAGCCCCGGCCCGCAGGGCAAGGCACCCGTGGAGGCCCGCAGGGCGAGGGCCCCGGGCCCGGGGAGAGCCGCTACCCAGGCCGGGAGGCCGGCTCGCTTGCGCTCAGCCGTTAGGCTGGACCCGTGGCAGTCGTCGATGTATCCGAAGAGCTCAAGTCCCTCTCCTCGACCATGGAGTCGATCGAGGCCGTCCTGGACCTCGACAAGCTGAGGGCAGACATCGCCGTGCTCGAGGAGCAGGCGGCGGCGCCGTCCCTCTGGGACGACCCCGATGCGGCACAGAAGATCACCAGCAAGCTGAGCCATCTCCAGGCGGAGGTCCGCAAGGCCGAGGCGCTCCGTAGCCGGATCGACGACCTCAGCGTGCTCTTCGAGATGGCCGAGGAGGAGGACGACCCGGACACCCGCGCCGAGGCCGAGACCGAGCTCACGGCCGTCAAGAAGGCGCTGGACGAGATGGAGGTCCGCACCCTCCTGTCCGGCGAGTACGACGCCCGCGAGGCGCTCGTCACCATCCGCGCGGAGGCCGGCGGCGTGGACGCCTCCGACTTCGCCGAGAAGCTGCAGCGCATGTACCTGCGCTGGGCCGAGCGGCACGGCTACAAGACGGAGCTCTACGAAACCTCGTACGCGGAAGAGGCCGGCATCAAGTCGACCACCTTCGCCGTCCAGGTCCCGTACGCCTACGGCACGCTCTCCGTCGAGCAGGGCACCCACCGTCTCGTCCGCATCTCGCCCTTCGACAACCAGGGCCGCCGTCAGACCTCCTTCGCCGGAGTCGAGATCCTCCCGGTCGTGGAGCAGACGGACCACATCGAGATCGACGAGTCCGAGCTCCGCATCGACGTCTACCGCTCGTCGGGCCCCGGCGGCCAGGGTGTCAACACGACCGACTCCGCGGTCCGTCTGACACACATCCCGACCGGCATCGTCGTCTCCTGTCAGAACGAGCGCTCGCAGATCCAGAACAAGGCGAGCGCGATGAACGTCCTCCAGGCCAAGCTCCTCGAGCGCCGCCGCCAGGAGGAGCAGGCGAAGATGAACGCCCTCAAGGGGGACGGCGGCAACTCCTGGGGCAACCAGATGCGTTCGTACGTCCTGCACCCGTACCAGATGGTCAAGGACCTGCGCACGGAGTTCGAAGTGGGCAACCCCGAGTCCGTGTTCAACGGCGAGATCGACGGTTTCCTCGAGGCCGGAATTCGCTGGCGCAAGCAGCAGGAGAAGTAGGCGCCGCTTTATCGACATGGCAACTGCCGCCCTTGAGGCGGCAGTTGCCTTTTACGTCACAGTCACATCTCCGT
This sequence comes from Streptomyces sp. A18, assembly GCF_059026065.1. Taxonomy (NCBI): domain Bacteria; kingdom Bacillati; phylum Actinomycetota; class Actinomycetes; order Kitasatosporales; family Streptomycetaceae; genus Streptomyces; species Streptomyces sp. A18. The sequence continues at coordinate 79,343 of NZ_JBWLKL010000009.1, forward strand.
AGGCCGGTCAACTCCTGCTATTTCAGACATCGCGCGCGCAACGACCTTGACGTGTCTCAGGAAACTGGAAAGGCTAGCGAGCGGCATGCGTATCTCTGGGGCGCGTGTGATCTGTGGGGGCGGATTCAGCGCTCCTGACGAAACGCAGTCCCGGACGCTGCCTCACTGACGATTCAGCTACTGGGGGTAGCAGCCAGATGACCAAGAAGACGCGGATCCGCGTGGCACGTATAGCGGCCGGTGCGGTGATCGCCGCCGGGGCTTCGCTGACCGCCGCCGGTGCCGCCTCGGCCCTTGACGTCGGCGTCGACCTCGGCGGCGGCACGGGCGTCAACGCCAGCGCCGACGAGAACGGCATCGGTGTCGACGTCGGCATCGGCGAGGGCGACGACGAGCCGACCGACGGGCCCACCGAGCCGACGGCGATTCCGACGGAGCCGACCGAGGAGCCGACGGAGCCCACCGACGAGCCGACCGAGCCGACCGAGGAGCCCACGGAGCCGACCGAGGAGCCGACGGAGCCCACCGACGAGCCGACCGAGCCCACCGAGGACCCGACGGACCCGAGCGAGCCCACCGAGGGCCCGAGCGACCCGGGCAACGGCAACGGCACCGGTGGCAACGACAACGACCCCGACGGCGGCTCCAACCCCGTCGAGCAGGGCAAGGGCAAGGACAGCCTGACCGACACGGGCTCCGCCCCGGTCGAGCAGGGTGACAAGGCCGACAAGGGCGAGCTCGCCGAGACGGGTGCCGCCGAGACCACGTTCCTGCTGATCGGCGCCGCGACGATGATCGCCGGCGGCATCGGCTTCCGCATCCTGCCGCGCTTCGTCGGCAACCGCGGCGCAGCTGCCTGATCCGACGTGGCGTGACAGCCATGACAGACATGACAGACATGGCATGACAGAAGGGCCCGGAGCAGCCAGCTCCGGGCCCTTCTGGTGTTCCTCGTACCTGTGTCTCGTACGTATGTCTTGTACGTATGTCTCGTACGCGTCCGGGCGTGCTAAGCGGTCTGGTGCGCCAGCAGGGCCACCGCCACGATCAGTACGACGAGCACCCCTATCAGGGCCGCAGGGCTGAGACCGCCGAACGGCCCGTCCTGCTGCAGGCGCTCGCGGCTGGCCCGGCACACGGGGCAGCGGCCCTCACTCACGGGCCCCGCGCAGTTCGCGCATACCAACCTGTCGTGGGTCATGCGCTCCTCCTCCCGCACAGTTACAGACTGCCCAACGCTAGAGGGAACCCAACCGTTCCCCCTACCACTGTGCCAGCTTCCACGAATTTCGGCGCGGCCCGCCCCTCGCCGCCGGTTTCAGACTGTTACGTTCCGTGGTATATCCGCGACAATTCGCGCAACTCAGGACGCTGACTGCGCTCGCGTACCGGCTTCGCGTATGGTCACGCTCACCTACCCCCGGCGACCCGTGGTGCATCCGTGATCCGATTCGACAACGTCTCCAAGGCCTACCCCAAGCAGACCCGGCCCGCCCTCCGGGATGTCTCTCTGGAGATCGAGAAGGGCGAGTTCGTCTTCCTGGTGGGCTCATCCGGCTCCGGAAAGTCCACCTTCCTGCGTCTCGTCCTGCGCGAGGAGCGCACCAGCCACGGCCAGGTGCACGTCCTCGGCAAGGACCTTGCCCGCCTCTCGAACTTCAAGGTGCCGCACATGCGGCGCCAGCTGGGCACCGTCTTCCAGGACTTCCGTCTCCTTCCGAACAAGACCGTCGGCGAGAACGTCGCCTTCGCGCAGGAAGTCATCGGCAAGTCCCGCGGCGAGATCCGTAAGTCCGTGCCCCAGGTCCTCGACCTCGTCGGCCTCGGCGGCAAGGAGGACCGGATGCCCGGCGAGCTCTCCGGCGGTGAGCAGCAGCGGGTGGCGATCGCGCGAGCGTTCGTCAACCGCCCCAAGCTCCTGATCGCCGACGAGCCGACCGGCAACCTCGACCCGCAGACGTCGGTCGGCATCATGAAGCTGCTCGACCGGATCAACCGGACCGGCACGACCGTCGTCATGGCGACCCACGACCAGCAGATCGTGGACCAGATGCGCAAGCGGGTCATTGAGCTGGAGAAGGGCCGTCTCGTCCGCGACCAGTCGCGCGGCGTCTACGGCTACCAGCACTGACGACCCGTACTGATCCACTGCACTGATCCACTGAAAGGGAGCCATGCGCGCCCAGTTCGTCCTGTCGGAGATCGGCGTCGGTCTCCGCCGTAATCTCACGATGACCTTCGCGGTCATCGTCTCCGTGGCCCTCTCGCTCGCCCTGTTCGGCGGCTCGCTGCTCATGCGCGACCAGGTGAGCACGATGAAGGGCTTCTGGTACGACAAGGTCAACGTCTCGATCTTCCTCTGCAACAAGGCCGACGCGGAGCAGGACCCGAAGTGCGCCAAGGGCGCGGTCACGAACGAGCAGAAGGAACAGGTCAAGGTCGACCTGGAGAAGATGTCCGTCGTGGAGAAGGTCGAGTACGAATCGGCCGACCAGGCGTACAAGCACTACAAGGAGCAGTTCGGCGACTCCCCGCTGTCCAGCTCCCTGACGCCGGACCAGATGCAGGAGTCGTACCGCGTCAAGCTGAAGGACCCGGAGAAGTACCAGGTGGTCGCGACCGCCTTCTCGGGGCGTGACGGCGTGCAGTCCGTGCAGGACCAGAAGGGCATCCTGGAGAACCTCTTCGGGCTGCTCAACGGCATGAACTGGGCGGCGCTGGCGGTGATGGCGCTGATGCTCGTCGTGGCGCTGATGCTGATCGTCAACACGGTGCGTGTCTCCGCGTTCAGCCGGAGACGTGAAACCGGGATCATGCGGCTGGTCGGCGCGTCCAGCTTCTACATCCAGATGCCGTTCATCATGGAAGCCGCCGTGGCCGGTCTCATCGGTGGCGGTGTCGCCTGCGGGATGCTCCTCGTGGGCCGTTACTTCCTCATCGACCACGGCCTCGCGCTCTCCGAGAAGCTGAATCTGATCAACTTCATCGGGTGGGACGCGGTCCTGACGAAGCTGCCGCTCGTGCTCGCCATCAGCCTGCTGATGCCCGCGCTCGCCGCCTTCTTCGCGTTGCGCAAGTACCTCAAGGTGTGACAAGACCCGCCTGTGAGTAAGGCCGCCGTACGGTTCAACCGACCGTACGGCGCCCTTCGTTGTCCTAGACTCACCGGCATGTCAGGCCCCGACCGGTTCTGCGACCGGCTCTCCCGGCCCCGCCGTATCCGCCGCGGGGCGACCCTGACATTGGTGTTCGCGAGCGTGCTCGCCACCGGTGCGGCCACCGGATCCTGGAGCGAGGCGACCGACGTAGGCCGGAAGTCGCCTGCCCCGTCCACCCGTTCCGTCGCCTCGACCGGTGACGCAGCGACCGAGGCGGCCGATGCCGCGGCCGAGGCGATGGCCGACGGCAAGTCCGGCAAGGAGGCCGCGGAGGACGCGGTCAGCCGCAGCGGTGACCGCTGGGGGTCCGTGTACTCCCCTGGGGAGTACCAGGAGTTCGAGCAGGCCCTCGACGGCGCGTACACCGGCGTCGGTCTCTGGGCCAGGCGCGCGGCCGACGGGCGCATCGAGGTGTCACGGGTGCAGCGCGGCGGCCCCGCCGAGCAGGCCGGCATCCGTGAGGGCGATCAGCTCCGGAGCGTCGACGGCAAGCGTGTCGCGGGGCTCCCCGTCACCGAGGTCGTGTCCCTGCTGCGCGGCGACCGCGCGGGCACCCCGGTCAAGCTGGGCCTGGAGCGGGGCACGCGCGCGTGGAGCGAGACGCTGCACCGGGCCCGCCTCTCCACGGACTCCGTCACGGTCACGCAGCTCGCGGGCGGCGCCGTCCTGATCAAGGTAGAGGCCTTCACCAAGGGCGCGGGCGAGCGCGTACGGTCCGCGGTGCGCGAGGCCCCCAAGGGCGCCGGGATCCTGCTCGACCTGCGCGGCAACTCCGGCGGTCTGGTGACGGAGGCGGTCACCGCGGCGTCGGGTCTGGTCGACGGCGGCCTGGTGGCCACGTACGACGTACGCGGCCGGCAGAAGGCCCTGCACGCCGAGCGGGGCGGTGACACCACCAGACCCGTGGTCGCGCTGGTCGACGGCGGCACGATGAGCGCGGCCGAGCTGCTCACGGGCGCACTCCAGGACCGTGGCCGCGCGGTCGTGGTGGGCTCGAAGACCTTCGGCAAGGGCTCGGTCCAGATGCCGAGCCGACTGCCCGACGGCTCGGTCGCCGAGCTGACGGTCGGGCACTACCGCACTCCTTCGGGGCGAGCGGTCGACGGCAGGGGCATCACGCCGGACCTCGAGGTCGAGGACGGGGCCGAGACGAGGGCCGAGACAGTATTGACTGGCCTCGGACCCCCCTCGTAGTGCGAAAATGGCCGGACTATGGCGAAGGAAAAGGTAAAGCGCAAGGCCGCGAAGGCCGCTGAGAAGGCCCCTGCCCGGAAGATCGTCGCGCAGAACAAGAAGGCGCGGCACGACTACCACATCCTGGACACGTACGAGTGCGGCCTCGTCCTCATGGGCACCGAGGTCAAGTCGCTGCGGATGGGCAGGGCCTCCCTGGTGGACGGCTTCGTGCACATCGACAACGGCGAGGCGTGGCTGCACAACATCCACGTCCCCGAGTACGTGCAGGGCACGTGGACCAACCACTCCGCCACGCGGAAGCGCAAGCTCCTGCTGCATCGGGACGAGATCGACAAGCTGGAGTCCAAGTCGCAGGAGACGGGTCACACGATCGTGCCCCTGTCCCTGTACTTCAAGGACAGCCGGGTCAAGGTCGAGATCGCGCTCGCCAAGGGCAAGAAGGAGTACGACAAGCGCCAGACGCTCAAGGAGAAGCAGGATCTGCGCGAGACGAACCGCGCGATCGAGGCGGCCAAGCGGCGTCAGCGCAGCGCGTAGGCGGCACGGCCCGCGGGTCCTGACGGGCCGCGCGGGAATTGGCTGGCCCCGTCGGGCGTTGTTCACGTACGATGGGCACTGCCCCGCACAGCCGGGGCGGCTATTGAAAAAATAACATGGGGATGATCGGTTTCGACAGCGGATGTCGAAGCAGGGGAAGCGAGCCGAGGAAGCGGCAATGATCTCGTAAACCATATGTCGCAACCAATAATCGCCAATTCCAAGAGCGATTCCCAGTCCTTCGCCCTCGCTGCCTAATAAGCAGTGAGTGAAGGACCCTTAATGGGTGTCAGCCCGGGGGTGTTCCCGACCCGGACCCTGGCATAATCTAGGGAACTAAACCATCGATCCCGGTCACGGGGTTCGATGGGAAATCAAACAGTGACTGGGCCCGTCGGAGACTTGTTCGCGAGATCACCGGGGCCGAGAAAATCGAAGCGAACTGCGCTCGGAGAAGCCCTCCTTTTGCACCGTTGGACGCGGGTTCGATTCCCGCCATCTCCACAATTCCCATGTGAGGTTAAAGCCCTCTGGCCGGTGGCCAGGGGGCTTTTTCCGTGTGGCTTTTTCCGTGTGCGGCGCACGGAACGTACGGGCACATCCTCTGGGCATGTGACTCGTTACTGCATCCGAGTGCAGGTTCCCAACGGCCGGCGGCACAGGAGCCCGGCCGAGTACGCAAGTGCAGGAGGCAGTCGCTTGGATGCCACCGTCACTCTCTTAGGTTCCCTCTTCGCCAGCCTCGGGGTTCTGGGCGCTGCGGTGGTCGCCTATCTCGGCAAGCGCGGCGAGAACGCGCTCACCGGCTACTCCAGCCTCACGGAGAGACTCCAGACCGAGCGTGACCGGCTGGAGCGCCAGGTCGCCGAACGCGACGTAAGACTCGCCGAGTTGAACGCTCTGCACGCCCACGACCAGGGCGAGATCGCCCGGCTGCTCATCGACAACCAACGGCTCGGAGGCACTCCGTGATGCAGCTCGAGCGACGCCTGGCCCGTCGTTGGCGCAGCGTATTCCTCGTCTGCGTGCTGGTCGCGCTCTGCGGTGTCGCCGCGATCCTCTGGGCCCGCATCGATGCCGGTGACCGTCGCGCCGACGAGTTCGCCGCGGAAGCGGACCGGCGGGGCGAGGCCGTGTCCACGCTGGCCCGGGACGTCAGGACCCTGCGCGAGCAGGTCCGCTCCCACGGCGACACCCCGGCGGTGCCGGACCCCTCGGATGCCGTCGACGACCTCCTGTCTCGTGTGCGGGCGCCTGGTTCGCCGGGTGCCGACGGATCGCCCGGCGCGGACGGAACGCCCGGCTCGGACGGGAAACCGGGCGAGAAGGGCGCGCGGGGCACCGGCGGGCAGCAAGGGCCGAGCGGCGAGCAGGGAGAGCAGGGCGAGCCGGGTGACGCGGGCGCGCCCGGAGCGGACGGCGAACCCGGGCCGCCGGGGGCCGCGGGCGCGGACGGCGAGCAGGGCCCGGAGGGTCCCGCAGGCTCCGCGGGGCCCGCGGGCCCGCCGGGCGCCCAGGGTGAGGGCGGCGCCGCCGGTCCCACCGGCCCCGCAGGACCTCCCGGCGAGCGGGGTCCCAAGGGCGAGGCAGGCGCCCCCGGGCCCAACTGCCCCGACGGGTACAGCCTCCAGGAACCCCCGGGCGACCCCGACGCCCTGGTCTGCCGCCGGACCGGCGGAGCCCCCGCCGACCCCGCACCGGCGCTGCTGCTTGCCGCCGCGCTGCGTGCCCGGCGCCGCCTTTCGCCGAGGTGTGCGGAGTGGGGTCTGTCGCGGGGCGTGGGAGTCAGGGATGCTGCTGGGTCATGAGTAGACCCGTGAGACGCGTCAACACCCGTATGCGCCACTGGATCTGGCCCGCCGTGCTCGGTGTCGCGGCGGCCACCCTCTCCGCCGGTTCGCCCGCCGGGGCGGACTCCGACCGCAGTGGCCTGCCCGAAGCCATCGACACCATCCTCGGCGACCCCCGGATGGAGGGCGGTGCGGCGAGCGTCGTCGTCGCCGACGCCGCGTCCGGCGACGTGCTCTACCAGCACCTGCCCAGCGGGCGCCTGATGCCCGCGTCCAACACCAAGCTCCTCACGTCGGCGGCCGCCATGGAGCAGTTGGGCCCCGACCACCGCTTCACCACCGATGTGCTCACCGACGGCAAGCAGCACGGTCGCGTGCTCTCCGGCGACCTCTACCTGCGCGGCACCGGTGATCCGACGACGCTGGCCAAGGATTACGACCAACTGGCCGCGAAGATCGCCGATTCGGGTGTCCGGCGGGTCTCGGGGCGACTGGTCGCCGACGACACCCGGTTCGACGCCGACCGCCTCGGCGACAGCTGGGCAGCCAACGACGAGTACGCGTACTACTCCGCCCAGATCTCCGCGCTGAGCGTCGCACCGGACACCGACTACGACACCGGGACGGTCGTCGTCGAGGCCACGCCCGGCGCGAAGGCAGGGGACAGGCCGAAGGTCTCGGTGACCCCGAAGACGGACTACGTGGACGTCGACATCAGCGCCAAGACCGTCCCCGCGGGTGGCGAGGACACACTCACCATCGCGCGCGAGCACGGGACGAACACCATCACGGTCACCGGGACCGTTCCGGTGGGAGGTGGTGCCACCAAGGAGTGGATCACCGTCTGGGAGCCGACCGGATACGCGGCGGCCATCTTCCGGGACGCGCTGAAGGCGCACGGGGTGCGGGTGAGCGGGCCGACCAGGGCCGGGCTCGCCACGCCCAAGGGCGCGCGGCAGCTCGCTTCGCACGACTCCATGCCGTTGAAGGAGCTGATGATCCCCTTCATGAAGCTCTCCAACAACATGCACGCGGAGAACCTCACGAAGGCGATGGGTCACAAGGCGACCGGCAGGCCCGGGAACTGGACGGACGGAATGGCCGCCATCAGCGCCTACTTGAAGACGGCGAACGTCGATCCCGGCAAGCTGCGGCAGGTCGACGGCTCCGGGCTCTCGCGCAAGGACAACGTCCCCGCCGACCAGCTGATCAAGCTGCTGCTCTCCGCGAAGGGCGAGCCCTGGTACGCCGACTGGTACAAGTCGCTTCCGGTGGCCTGCGACCCGGACAAGTTCGTCGGCGGCACGCTGCGCACGCGGATGTGCGGGACTCCGGCGGCCCTCAACGTACGGGCGAAGACCGGGTCGTTGACCGGGGCGTCCGCCCTTTCGGGGTACGTGAAGGACGCGGGCGGGCGTGAGCTGGTGTTCAGCATCATCCTGAACAACTACCTGCCCTCCTCGGTGAAGGCCCTGGAGGACGCGATCGTCGTGACGCTCGCCAAGTCGACCGAGGACAAGGCCGTGCTCGTCAGGCCGCGCTCGGAGCGTGGGGCCGAGCCGAGCGGGGACCTGGAGTGCTCGTGGCGCAAGCCTGCGCGATGCTGAGCAGCAGGGCGCAGCACGCGGCGGCGACCGGGACCGCGTAGCCCTGGGCCGCGCCCAGGTGCTCCACCACCCAGCCGCCGCCCGCGGCGCCGCACGCTATGCCCCCGAGGAGTCCGGTGACGGCGAGGGTCATGCCCTCGTTCAACCGGCCCTCGGGGGTGCGCTGTTGGACCAGGCCCATGCCGGTGACCATCGTGGGGGCCGTCGCCATCCCGGCGACAAGGAGAGCCCCGGCGAGCACAAGGAGTGAGCCGGTGAGCGTGGCGGCCAGGAGTGGCAGCGTCATCAGGGCCGCCATCGCGCCGACGCACAGGATGTGGCGGCGGTTCGGGGGCCCGCTCGGCTTGACCGTGCCGTAGAGGAGCCCTGCCGCGCAGGAGCCCGCGGCTTGGAGCGCCAGGATCGCGCCCGCGGCGGCCTTGTGCCCGTGGCTGTCGGCGTAGGCGATCGTCACGACCTCCATCGAACCGAAGATCGTGCCGGTGGCGAGGAACGAGGCGAGCAGGGTGGGCATCCCGCGCGCGTGGAGGGGCGATTTCTCCTTCGTCGTCGTACGTCCCCGGGGCGGCGGCTCCGTGGTGCGCTGGGCGGCGAATACGAGGACGCCGGTCAGGAGCAGCACGACTCCGATGAGGGTGCCCGCCTCCGGGAAGAACGCCCCGCACAGGAAGGCCGCGAGGACCGGGCCCAGCATGAAGCACAGCTCGTCCGCGGCCTGTTCGAAGGAGTTGGCGGTGTGCGCTGCTCGGTCGTCGCCCTTGAGGAGGTGGGCCCAGCGGGCCCGGGACATGCCGCCGGTGTTGGGCGTCGTGGCCGTCGCGGCGTACGAGGCGAACAGGGTCCAGTCGGGCGCTCCGTAGTGCACGCAACTGAGCAGCGAGAGCGAGCCGAGCGCGGCGATCGCGGTGGCCGGGACGGCGATCCGCGCCTGGCCGTACCGGTCGACGAGACGGGCCGTCCAGGGGGCCACGACGGCGGTCGCGGCGAGGCCCGTCGCGGTGACGGCGCCGGCGAGGGCGTACGAACCGCGGGCCCCGGCGATCATGATGACGGCGCTCACGCTGAACATCCCCATGGGGAGGCGGGCGATGAGGTTGCCGATGGTGAAGGCGGTGGCTCCGGGTATCTCGAAGAGGCGGGCGTACGGGTTGCGGCGGCGGGGCGCGCGGGGTTCGGCGGGCGGCATGGGATCACCCTCACTGGGGCGGCGGTGTGAGGTCCAACACCTTCTGGGGCCCAACTCACGCACCTGCGTTGTAAGTTCCCGGGGTGACAGCGGAACCCCCCATATCCCGCGACCTGGAGCCCCGCCTCCTGCGCGCCTTCGTGGCCGTCTCCGAAGAGCTGCACTTCACGCGGGCCGCCGCCAGGCTCTACGTCGCCCAGCAGGCGCTCAGCCGTGATGTGCGGCGCCTGGAGCGGGAGTTGGGCGCCGAGCTGTTCGTGCGGACCACCCGGCAGGTCACGCCCACGGCCGACGGCGAGCGGCTGCTGCCGTACGCGCGGCGGGTCCTGGAGGCGCAGGACGACCTGGCGGCGGCCTTCGCGCGCGGCACGGGGTCCGGCAGCGCGGCCCGCCCGCTGCTCGTGGACCTGAACAGCCCCGGTCTCATCTGCGGGCGCGTCCTGGAGCGGGCCCGCGAAATAGCCCCGGACTGCGAGCTGATGGCCCGCTTCGAGAGCGGCCTCACCTGGGCCGCCGCCGAGATGGTCGCCGGACGGCTCGACGTCTCCTTCGGGCGGTACGCCGGGCTCGAACCTGCGCTGCGGTCGCGGCTCGCCCAGCAGCCCGTGCGGTACGAGCCGATGGCGGTACTGCTGCCGCTCGGTCACCCCCTGGCCGAGCTCGACGCGGTGCCGCTCGGGGCGCTCGCGGGGGAGAGCGTGTACGCGGGGGCGGGAAACCCCCGGACGCTGGAGTGGACCGATCTCGCGCATCGCCTCTTCGAGGGACGCGGGATCGAGGTGGCGGCGCCAGCACCCCTGGCCGTGGGCCCCGAGGAGTTCGGGCGGATCATGGCCAAGAATCGCACCCCCGTGCTCGTCGCGGTGGACTTCCCGGCCATGCCGGAATCAGTCCTGCGGCCGCTCATCGACCCCATACCCCTGTCACCTGTGTCGCTGGTCTGGAGAAAGGGGCTCACGCACCCCGGCATCGACGCCCTGCGCGCCGCCGCGGCCGAGCTCGCCGCCGCGGAAGGGTGGCTGCGCAGACCTTCGGGCGGGTGGGTTCCGGCCACAGATGCACTCATCATGATGAGCCGCGACTGACGGATTAGTACGACTGTCACCGCCGTGCGCTACATTCATGGTCCGGGCGCAGTGTGATAGGGGGGCGCTCGGACCGGGTGGGGGCCTGGTCCGACGGCAAGTTTGCCCGGAGACGTGCGCGCCCGAACCAGTGATGTGGGGGGTTGTGCGTACGCATGGAGAATTGGCGAGAAGATGCCCTACCGGAACACACCCATGATCCGAACGAGGTCACCGTTCAGATCGACGGGGTGGGGCGGCAGCTGGCGGATCTGGCCGCCGAGAGCGACCAGGACGGGCCTGACGGGCCGGTTTTCGTCGACGAGACGGGCCGCCGCAGCCGGAGGTACCGCCGGATAGGCGTGCTCATCGGCATCGCCTGCGCCGTCTACGCGGTGATCATCGTGGGCACTCTGCTCTCGGGCAACTCCAGCGCGCCCTGGCTGCCGATCGACGCCAAGGACGAGAAGCCGGCGAGCAGGGTGGACACACCGGACCGTCCGGCCGACTCCCTCGACCCCTCGGCCTCACCCGGTGCGACCCCGTCGCCCGGCGTCTCCGAGAGCGGCGCCACGGCCCCCGCGACCGGCGGCGCAGGACCCGCCGACCCCACCGAGACGGACGACGGCACGGACAAGCCCGGCGAGTCGCCCGACCCCGACCCCACGGACGATGGCGGCAAGCCCGACCCCGACCCGACGGACGACGACGGCGACCCCGACCCGACCGACGACCCCACGAAGCCCGACCCGGATCCGGACCCGACCGACGACCCCACCACGCCGGACCCGGACCCGTCGACCGAGACCCCGGGCGGCTCGGCCGGAGCGGGCGGCGAAGTCCCCGTGGCGCAGACCGCCGCCGACATACAGTCCCCGCAGCGCGCCCAGACGGTCGGCTACCAGTCCCCGCACAGCGCTGACCAGCAGCCCTCGGAGGGCGCACAGCGATGAACTCCCGCACCAACAGGGGCCGGTCCGCCGGTTCCAGGAACAGTCACGCCCAGCCGCGGACGCGGTCACAGACCCCCTCCCGGAGCGGCGGCGGCCGACGCCGCGCGCAGCAGGCCCGCCCCGTCAAACGGCGCCGGGTCCCCCTGCGCTACCTCATGCCCCTGCTCCTCCTGGTCGCCCTGATGGGGATGCTCATGCTGCGCGGCTACACGCACAGCGAGATCCTCGCCGATCACCGGGTGCGCCCGCCCGCGGCCACCGACAAGGTGCCGAAGAAGGTCCTCGACGGCGGCGGCCCCGTCATCGACACCCGCGGCGGCCACGAGGAGACGCTGAGCGTCCCGCGCCACCGCCTCGTACTGACCTTCGACGACGGTCCGGACCCGGAGTGGACGCCGAAGGTCCTCGACGTACTGAAGAAGCACCACGCGCACGGCGTCTTCTTCGTCACCGGCACGATGGCATCGCGCTACCCCGACCTGGTCGAGCGCATGGTGGAGGAGGGCCACGAGGTCGGCCTGCACACGTTCAACCACCCCGACCTGTCGTACCAGTCGCCGAGCCGCATCGACTGGGAGCTCTCGCAGAACCAGCTCGCCCTCGCGGGCGCGGCCGGCATCCGGACCTCCCTCTTCCGCCCGCCGTACTCGTCGTTCTCCGACGCCATGGACAACAAGTCCTGGCCGGTGACGAAGTACATAGGCAGCCGCGGCTACCTCACCGTCGTCAACAACACCGACAGCGAGGACTGGAAGCGCCCCGGCGTCGACGAGATCATCCGCCGCGCCACCCCCAAGGGCGGCAAGGGCGCCATCGTCCTGATGCACGACTCCGGAGGTGACCGCTCGCAGACGGTCGCCGCGCTCGACACCTTCCTGCCCGATCTGCAGGACAAGGGCTACCGCTTCACGAACCTCACCGAGGCCCTGGACGCCCCCAGCGCGCACGCGCCGGTCTCCGGCATCGACCTGTGGAAGGGCAAGGCCTGGGTCTTCCTGGTCGGCGCCTCGGAGAAGATCACCGGCGTACTCGTCGTGGCCCTGGCCATCATCGGCGCCCTGGTGCTGCTCCGCTTCGGCCTGATGCTGCTGCTCTCCGCGGTGCACGCGCGCAAGGTGCGCAAGAAGGGCTTCCGCTGGGGCCCGGACGTCACCGAACCGGTGTCGGTCCTCGTGCCCGCCTACAACGAGGCCAAGTGCATCGAGGCCACGGTCCGTTCGCTCATGACGAGCGACCACCCCATCGAGATCATCGTCATCGACGACGGCTCCTCGGACGGCACCGCGCTGATCGTCGAGGGGCTTCGCCTGCCGAACGTACGCGTCGTACGCCAGCAGAACGCGGGCAAACCGGCCGCCCTCAACAGAGGCATAGCCAACGCCCGTTACGACCTCATCGTCATGATGGACGGCGACACGGTCTTCGAGCAGTCCACCGTGCGCGAGCTGGTGCAGCCGTTCGGCGACCCGCGCGTGGGCGCCGTCGCGGGCAACGCGAAGGTCGGCAACAGGGACTCGCTGATCGGCGCCTGGCAGCACATCGAGTACGTGATGGGCTTCAACCTCGACCGCCGGATGTACGACATGCTCGGCTGCATGCCGACCATCCCCGGCGCGGTGGGAGCCTTCCGGCGCTCGGCCCTCGAGCGGGTCGGCGGAATGAGCGACGACACGCTCGCCGAGGACACGGACATCACGATGGCGATGCACCGGGACGGCTGGCGGGTCGTGTACGCCGAGAAGGCGCGCGCGTGGACCGAGGCGCCGGAGACGGTGCAGCAGCTGTGGTCGCAGCGCTACCGCTGGTCGTACGGCACGATGCAGGCGATCTGGAAGCACCGCCGCTCGGTGATCGAGTCGGGCCCGTCGGGCCGCTTCGGCCGGGTGGGCATGCCCCTGGTGTCCTTGTTCATGGTCCTGGCGCCACTGCTCGCGCCGTTGATCGACGTGTTCCTCCTGTACGGCCTCGTCTTCGGCCCCACCCAGAAGACGATCGTCGCGTGGCTCGGCGTGCTCGCCGTCCAGGCCGTGTGCGCGGCGTACGCCTTCCGGCTCGACCGTGAACGCATGACCCATCTGATCTCGCTGCCCCTCCAGCAGATCCTCTACCGGCAGCTGATGTACGTCGTGCTGCTGCAGTCCTGGATCACCGCCCTGACCGGAGGCCGCCTTCGCTGGCAGAAGCTCCGGCGCACGGGCGTGCTGGGGACGCCGCCCTCGATTCCGCAGCAGCGGGTGGGCGGCGCTGATCGGAGGCCCGTCGCATGACCTATCCCACGCAGCCGATGCCTGCGCCTTACGCTTCCGGGGTTCCGGGGGTTCCGGGGGCTCCTGGGATCCCGGTGGTCCCGGGTGCTCCGGTGGCCCCGCCTGTGGCGGCTCCCGCCGCCGCTCCCAAGAAGCCGGGCCGCGACCGCTACTTCGACGTACTGCGTTCGCTCGCGCTGGTCCGCGTCGTCGTCTACCACCTGTTCGGCTGGGCCTGGCTGACGATCCTGTTCCCCTCCATGGGCGTGATGTTCGCGCTGGCGGGCGCGTTGATGGCGCGCTCGCTGAAGCGCCCGGCGTGGGGCGTGATCAGGGGCCGAATACGCCGACTGCTCCCGCCCATGTGGGCATTCAGCGCGGTAGCACTGTTCCTCTTGTTCTACGGCGGCTGGAACGTCACCAAGGACCCGGACCACGGGGACACGTGGGGCCTGGTCAGCATGCTCAACTACGTGTTCCCGATCGGCGCCCCGCCCTTCCCCTGGCATATCGGGGACAAGGCGGGCCTCCTGGAGGACACCTGGCCGGCCCAGGCCGCGGGCCCGCTCTGGTACATCCGCGCGTACCTCTGGTTCGTCATCGCGTCGCCGCTGCTGCTGTGGGCGTTCCGCAGGCTCCCGTGGGCGACGCTGTTCGCCCCCCTGGCGCTGACGGCGGTGCTCGCGACGGAGGTCGTCAAGATCCCCGGCGAGACGGGCAACGCCGTCTCGGACTTCGCGGTGTACGGCAGCTGCTGGGTCCTGGGCATCGCCCACCAGGAGGGCGTCCTGGCCCGGGTTCCGCGCTACGTGGCGGTGTCGGTCTCGGCCCTGATCATGGCCTTCGGCCTGTGGTGGGCATCGGGCCATCTGGGTCCGGACGGCTGGGACCTGAACGACATCCCGCTGGCCCAGGCGGCGTGGTCCTTCGGCTTCGTCGTCATCCTCTTCCAGTACTCCCCGTCGTGGCAGGAGCTGCCGGGCCGCCTGAAGCGCTGGGACAAGCTCATCACCCTCTCCAACAACAGGGCGGTGACGATCTACCTCTGGCACAACCTCCTCATCATGGCCACGGTGCCGATCATCGACATGGCGTACGACCTGCCGTTCATGCAGGACGAGCGCTGGAGCTCGGCGCTGGACTCGACGTACATGCTGTGGATGACGGTCCTGGTCTGGCCGCTGATCGGGCTGATGGTGATGGCTGTGGGCTGGATCGAGGACTTCGCGGCGAAGCGGAGCCCGAGGCTGTGGCCGAACGGGGCACAGCCTTCCAAGGCCAAGGCCAAGGGGCAGGGCCAGGGCCAGGGCCAGGGGAGGGCCAAGGGCAGGCGGGCGGCTTCGTCTTCGCGGGGCGGGGCGCACAGGGGCTGAGTGCGCGGGCGGGGCCGACGGGCTGTGGGGCTGCGGGCCTGCGGGCCTATCGACGTCGGGCAGGGGAGCGGCGGCCCTGCCCGACCAGCACACTCGCCACGACGAGTACGAGCCCGCCCACCTGCCAGAGGGTGAGGGTCTGCCCGAGGAGGAGCAGCCCGGCGAGGGTGGCGACGACCGGGTTGGTGAGCCCGAGGAAGGACACGGACGAGGCGGGGAGCCGCTCGATGCCGCGGAACCAGAGGGCGTACGCGACGGCGGTGCCGATGATGCCGAGGTAGGCGTACCCGGCGAGATTGGCACCGGTGAAGTGGCCCGGGAGACCTTCGAAGGAGAGCGCGACGGGGGCCAGTACGAGGCCACCGGCGGTGAGTTGCCACCCGGTGAGGGCGAGCAAGGAGACGCCTTCGGGCCGCCCCCAGCGCTTGCTGAGTACGACGGCGAGGGCCATCAGCGTGGTGGCGACCAGCATGGCCACGATCCCCGCGAGGTCGACGGATGCGCTGCCGCGCAGTACGAGCAGCGCGACGCCGAAGACGCCTACGATCCCGGCGATCAACGTACGACGGGTGGGCCGCACCTTCAGAACCCCCACCCCGAAGCCGGCGACGAGCAGCGGCATGACGGCGCTGACGGTCGAGGCGACGCCGCCGGGCAGGTGGTAGGCGCCGAAGAAGAGGAGGGGGAAGAAGGCGCCGAAGTTGAGCAGCCCAAGCACCCCCGCCTTCCACCACCAGTCACCACTGGGTAGCCGCCGGGTCAGGGCGAGCAGGATGAGCCCGGCGGGCAGCGCGCGCAGGGCCGCGGCGAGCAAGGGACGGTCAGGGGGCAGGAGTTCGGTGGTCGTGACGTAGGTGGTACCCCAGGTGGCGGGGCCGATGGCGGCGAGGCCCGCGGCGGCGAGGGCGCGGGTTCGCGGTGCGGGGTGGTGCGCGGAGCTGCCCTGGGCAGTGCTTGCTCGTGGCCCGCTGCTTGCTTGCTGAGTGCTGATGGGCATGGTGTGGCTCCCCCTGGATTCCCCTGAACGCTACTATTCTCAACGTTGAGATAAATATGAACCCCGAGTCTGCGAACGTCAAGTATCTGAACATTGAGATATGTCTGGCCCGGGGCTGGCGAGGAGGCGGAAATGTCTGACCCCGAGGCGGTGGCCGTGCCGGTGGCGGTGGAGGCGAGGGCGGCGGACACCGACGCCATCGACGACCTGCGCGCCCAGTGGCATCGAGAGCGCCCGGACATGGAAGCGGCGGGCCTGGACGCGATGGCACTGGTGGGCCGCATCAAACGGGCGGACCACCTGCTGAGCAAGGGAATGAAGCCGATCTTCGCCGAACACGGCCTGGAGTTCCCGGAGTTCGACGTACTCGCGACACTGCGGCGGGTGGGTGCCCCGCACGAACTGACGGCGGGCGGCCTCATCAAGACGGCCATGGTGACGTCAGGCGCGATCACCAACCGCCTCGACAAACTGGAACGCAAGGGCCTGATCGAACGCAACCCGGACCCGTCCGATCGCCGCGCGATCCGCGTCCGCCTGACGGCGGCGGGTCTGGAGCTGGTCGACCGCGCGGTGGTAGACCACGTGGCGAACGAGGAGCGGATGCTGGGGTCGCTGTCGGCGGAGGACCGGCGGGCGCTGGATGGGGCGTTGCGGAGGTTGTTGGTTTCGTTGGGGGATACGCATCTGGGGTGAACCCCGCTGTCCTGCCGCTCTGCCGCTCTGCTTCGGGCGCAGCAGGTTCAGGCGCTGTACGGCTCGCTCTCGCTGGATCCCGCGGACGCGGTGAACGTGGCCCTGGCGGAGCACAAGGCGTTCCGGGTTCTGCCGGACGATTTGTAGACACCGCAGGGCTCCGGCCGCCGCCGTCGGGCCTTGTGCGCCCGATGCCGTGTGGTGGATGTTGGGGGTGGGCGGGGGCAGGGGGTCTCCGCTGGGCTCTGCGAGGAGTCGGACAGCGAGGGGACCCGCACTCTTATGACCCAGCCTCCCGGTCAGCCGCCGCAGGACGGACCGCAGGACGGACCGCAGGACGGACCGCAGGACGGATTCGGACCTCCGCAGCAGCCTCAGCCACCCGTGCCTGGAGCGCCCGCCGGGCCGTATGGGGCTCCGCCGCCTCCGCCCCAGCAGCCCGACGGGCAGAACCCATACGGGTACGGGCAGAACCCTTACCCGCAGGGGCCGCCGCCCGCTCAGCCCCCGTACGGCCAGGCCCAGCCCGGCCCCTACGGTCAGCCGCCCCAGCAACCCTTCGGCCAGCCCGCCCCCCAGTACCCCGGCTACCCGCCGCCCCCTCCGCCCGGCGGGAGCGCAGGGAAGAACAAGCCGGCCCTCATCATCGGCTCCATCGTCGTGGTCGCCGCCCTCATCGGCGGCGGCATCTTCCTCCTCAACGGAGGTGACAGTGACGACGACCAGAAGCCCAAGGCCGACAAGAGCGTCTCGGCTAGCCCTTCCGCATCCGCCTCCGAGGAGCCCACTGAAGCGCCCTCCGAAGACCCCGCCACCGAGGATCCTCTCGACGAGCCGACCGACGCGACCCGCCCCGCCGGCGACACCGGCTACCAAGGCCAGTGGCAGAACGACGAGGCCAAGACCCTCACCATCGGCGCCAAGCTCACCTCCGGACAGGGCAAGGGCAAGCACTCGGTCTCGTACATTGACGCCGGCGGTGACGGGCTCTGCATGGGGCTCGGGCAGGAGCAGGGCGGCAGCGGATTCCGTATCGCCCTGAAGTGCGGCACCGGCGACGACAAGAAGTACATCTCGGCCAACGTCACCCAGGCCAATGACGAAGTGACCCTCAAGTGGGACAAGGGCGGCGGCACCGACGTCCTGCCATGGGTGAACCCGGCCTGACCAAGCCCCCGGGCCAAGCATCCGGGTAAAGCCCCCGGGTCAAGCCCCCGGGCCAGGACCCCTCACCGCCCGCCCCACCGCCAGGTGAGAGCAAAGTTCCCCGCCGGTCACCGCGTGCCACAGGACTGAAACCCGCCCTCCCTACCTTCGGGCCATCAGCCGCAAGCCGTGGAGATGAGGCCTGTCATGTGGATCCAGCGGTGGGACCCGGAGGACGAGAGGTTCTGGAACGAGGAGGGAGGCGAGCGTGTCGCCCGGCGGAACCTGGTGTTCTCGATCCTCTCGGAGCACATCGGGTTCTCCATCTGGACCCTGTGGTCCGTGATGGTGCTGTTCATGGGGCCCGAGTACGGGATCGATCCCGCCGGGAAGTTCTTCCTCGTGTCCATGGCCACCCTCGTGGGGGCCGTCGCCCGCGTCCCGTACACCTTCGCCGTCGCCCGCTTCGGCGGGCGCAACTGGACGATCATCGCGGCCGGTGCGCTCCTCGTGCCGACCGTGGCCGCCTTCGTCGTCATGGAGCCCGGGACCTCCTACACCACGTTCATGCTGTGTGCGCTCCTCACCGGCGTCGGCGGCGGCAACTTCGCCTCCTCCATGACCAACATCAATTCCTTCTTCCCCCTGAGGAAGAAGGGATGGGCCCTTGGGCTCAACGCCGGTGGCGGCAACATCGGCGTACCCGTCGTGCAGCTCGCCGGGCTCGCGGTCATCGGGGCCGGGGGAGGGCCACGCGTGCTCCTCGGGATCTACATCCCGCTCATCTTCGTCTCCGCCGTCTGCGCCGCCCTCTTCATGGACAACCTCGCCACCGTGAAGAACGACACCGGCGCGGCCAAGGAGGCCGTCCGGGATGCTCACACCTGGATCATGGCTTTTCTGTACGTCGGGACGTTCGGGTCCTTCATCGGGTACAGCTTCGCCTTCGGGCTCGTCCTGCAGACCCAGTTCGGCCGTACGCCCCTGCAGGCCGCCGCCGTCACCTTCATCGGGCCGCTGCTCGGCTCGCTGATCCGGCCCGTCGGCGGGCGGCTCGCCGACCGGTTCGGCGGGGCCCGCATCACGCTGTGGAACTTCGTCGGGATGGGCGCGGCCACCGCCGTCGTCGTCATCGCCTCCATGCGGGAGTCGCTCGCCCTCTTCGTCGCCGCCTTCGTCGTGCTCTTCGTGCTGAGCGGTCTCGGCAATGGGTCGACCTACAAGATGATCCCCGGCATTTTTCAGGCCAAGGCCCTGCAGAAGGGGCTTCAGGGGGAAGCCGCCGCGGCCTACGGGCGGCGGCTCTCCGGGGCCTCGATGGGGCTCATCGGCGCCGTCGGCGCGCTCGGCGGGCTCGGGATCAATCTCGCCTTCCGGCAGTCCTTCCAGACCGTGGGCTCGGGGACCGGTGCCTTCGTCGCCTTCCTTGCCTTCTACACCGCGTGCTTCTGCGTCACATGGGCCGTATACCTTCGCCGCCCCGCGCCCCTGCCGGACTCCGGGCAGAGTGCCGACGCGGAGACGAAGCCCCAGCTCACGTACGCGGAGGTCTGACGGAGAGGCCGTCGTAGCCTGGTGTAACACGTACGACATCGTGGTGATCCGGGGATGTCACGGGCCGTTGGCAGGCTCGTTCAACCCCGGACCACCCATCACGCAGTACTAGCGGGACGAGAGCAGCTGCCATGCACGCGACCCCTCAGAACGGCCCTCAGAGCGGCCCTCAGAGCAGCCATCAGGGCGGCCCTCAAGACGGTCACAAGAACGCCCCACTCGCCGGATTCACCGTCGGCGTCACCGCCGCGCGCCGCGCCGACGAGCTCGGTGCGCTGCTCCAGCGGCGCGGCGCCACCGTCCTGCACGCGCCCGCACTGCGCATCGTCCCGCTCGCCGACGACAGTGAACTCCTCTCCGCCACCAAGGAGTTGATCGACCACGCGCCCGACATCGTGGTCGCCACCACCGCGATCGGGTTCCGCGGCTGGGTCGAGGCCGCCGACGGATGGGGCTTCGGCGACGCGCTGCTCCGGTGTCTGCGGGGCGTCGAGCTGCTCGCCCGCGGGCCCAAGGTCAAGGGCGCCATACGGGCCGCCGGGCTCACCGAGAAGTGGTCGCCCGCGTCCGAGTCCATGGCGGAGGTCCTCGACCGGCTGCTCGAAGAGGGCGTCGACGGGAAGCGCATCGCGCTCCAGCTGCACGGCGAACCGCTGCCCGGCTTCATCGAGTCACTGCGCGCCGGGGGAGCGGACGTCGTCGGCGTGCCCGTCTACCGGTGGATGCCGCCCGAGGACCTCGCGCCCGTCGACCGGCTCCTCGACGCCACCGTC
This sequence comes from Streptomyces sp. A18, assembly GCF_059026065.1. Taxonomy (NCBI): domain Bacteria; kingdom Bacillati; phylum Actinomycetota; class Actinomycetes; order Kitasatosporales; family Streptomycetaceae; genus Streptomyces; species Streptomyces sp. A18. The sequence continues at coordinate 99,620 of NZ_JBWLKL010000009.1, forward strand.
GCGCGCGCCGTCGACGCCCTGACCTTCACCAGCGCGCCCGCCGCCGCGTCCTTCCTGGCCCGCGCCGAGGACCGCGGCATGTCCATCGAGCTCTTCGCCGCCCTCCAGCACGACGTCCTGTCCGCCTGCGTGGGCCCGGTCACCGCGCTGCCGCTCCAGGCCCGCGGCGTCGAGACGGTGCAGCCCGAACGCTTCCGGCTCGGCCCCCTCGTACAGATCCTGTGCCAGGAACTGCCCGCCCGCGCCCGTACGTTGCCCGTGGCGGGGCACCGCGTCGAGATCCGCGGTCACGCGGTCCTGGTCGACGACGAGCTGCGGCCCGTGCCGCCCGCCGGCATGTCGCTGCTGCGGGCGCTCGCGCGGCGCCCCGGGTGGGTGGTCCCGCGCGCCGAGCTGCTGCGCGCACTGCCCGGCACGGGGTGCGACGAGCACGCCGTGGAGACGGCGATGGCCCGGCTGCGTACGGCACTTGGTGCGCCGAAGCTCGTCCAGACGGTGGTCAAGCGGGGCTATCGGCTCGCGCTCGATCCGGCCGCCGGGTCCAAGTACGCGGACTGACGGCTCTTGTCGTCCCGCTTGTCCCGCCCGAACAGCACCAACGCCCGCGCGAGCAGGCCGATCGCGACGGTGGACACCAGGGTGCGCACCACGTTCCAGGCCAGCCACGTGTCCTCGAACTTCTCGCGCACGGCCGCCGGATCGGCGATCTTCGCCGGATCGCCGGCGTCCGCGAGCTCTGCGTTCAACGGCACGTTCACGACCGACGTGACCGCGAACGCCGCGAGGTAGAGGACGAGCGCCGCGAGCACCCACCGGTACGAGCTCGTCCCGCGCAGTTGCCACGTGGAGATCGCCGTGAAGAGCAGCGCCCCGATGAAGCTCGCGAAGAAGACCGGATTGTTGAACGCGTCGTTCATGTTCTGCATGACCTCGATGAAGACGCGGTCGTCGCTGCGCCCGAGGCCCGGCATCACGCCGCAGGAGAAAATGTAGAAGGTTCCGGAGATCAGGCCCATGGCGACGATGGCCGCCCCCAGAACGGCACCGGCGCTGCCCTGCCCCCGCTGGTTCGTCTCTCGGTTGTCTCTCATGGGATCGAGTCAACAGGCCTGAAGCGCCCCGGACCATCGTTCACAAGCGCGCCCCCATAAGCGGGCGTCTCACCCGCGCGCGGTGGCAGGGGTTCCGCACCCGCCCGAGGCGAGGCACTGTAAGGGGGAGCACTCACCGGTAACCCCACAAGGCGGTGACAGGCGCATGGCACTGGGCATGGACCCGGCCACGTACGAGCTGCGATTCGACTCCGGGCGGAGTTGTCTGGACCTCGTGGCGACGAACCATCCCGTGGAACGGCTCGACTCCGTGGACCGGCTGCTCGCCTGGCTCGCGGGCGCCGGGCTCATCCCGGATCGCACGGCCCTGCCCGGGGCGGGTCCGGTGTGGCTCGTCGCCTTCCGTGAACTGCGGGAGCACATCGGGCAGTTGGTGCTCGCCGAACTCGAAGGGCGGTCGGCCGATGCCGCGTTGGCCGGGGTCAACGCCCTGGCCGTGCCCGCGCCCCCGGCCCCGCGCGCCGTCCGGCGCCCCGACGGCAGCCTGGTCCGCGCCCTGGACGGCGACCCCGGCTGCGCGGCCCTGCTCGCCGCCGTCGCCCGTGACGCCGTCGACCTGCTCACCGACCCCGCGGCCCGTGCCCTGCTGCGCCAGTGCGAGGGCGACACCTGCCCCCTCGTGTATCTGGACACGTCACGCGGGCGCCGCCGCCGCTGGTGTTCCAGTGAGGTGTGCGGCAACCGTGAGCGGGTGGCCAGACACCGACGGCGGGCGGCGCTCGCACGGGCCTGAAACGCCGCCCGGAGCAACCTGGTTCGCAAGCCGCGGAAAACTCGTGTGATCTCCGTTGAACACAACTCCGGTCGCCTACGTAAGTCCGGGTGAACAGCCGACAGGGCGAAGCCCGACGAAGAGCGGACACCGGAGGCAGACGTGCGCAAGGATTCCGCCGTGGCCGATGAGCGCCCGCAGGAACGCCCGCACCGACATCGCCTGGTCCCTCAACGCAACGGACCGGACGAGGAGTTGATGCGCGCCCTCTACCGCGAGCACGCGGGACCACTTCTGGCCTATGTGCTCCGCCTGGTGGCGGGAGACCGGCAGCGCGCCGAAGATGTCGTACAGGAAACGCTCATCCGTGCCTGGAAGAACGCCGGTCAGCTCAATCGTGCGACCGGTTCGGTACGCCCCTGGCTGGTGACGGTCGCCCGGCGCATCGTCATCGACGGCCACCGCAGTCGGCAGGCCCGGCCGCAGGAGGTCGATCCGTCGCCGCTGGAGGTCATCCCCGCGGAGGACGAGATCGATAAGGCGCTGTGGCTGATGACTCTTTCGGATGCGCTCGACGACCTGACTCCCGCACACCGGGAGGTACTCGTCGAGACCTACTTCAAAGGGCGTACGGTCAATGAGGCGGCCGAGACACTGGGTATACCCAGCGGGACGGTGCGTTCGCGGGTCTTCTACGCGCTTCGCTCGATGAAGCTGGCGCTCGAGGAGCGGGGGGTGACGGCATGAACGAGTCTTACGGACATGACGCTTGGGGCCATGCGGAGACGGGCGACGTGCACGAGACCGTCGGCGCCTACGCCCTCGGCATCCTGGACGACGCGGAGGCGACGGCCTTCGAGGCGCATCTGGCGGGCTGCGAGTTCTGCGCGCACCAGCTGGAGGAGTTCTCGGGCATGGAGCCGATGCTGGCCGCGCTCGCGGACTTCCCGGGGGCGCGCGGCGTACCGGAGATCGGCGAACAGCTCGCCGCGCGGCCGAGCCCGCGGCTCGCGGACCGGCTCGTGGACGAGGTCTCCGTCAAGCGCGCGCAGAAGCGCAGGCGCGGCATGTACCTGGTGGCCGCCGCGGCGGCGCTGATCGTCGGCGGTCCGCTGACGGTCCTGGCGGTGAGCGACGACGACGGCGGCGGTTCGACGGACGTGGCGGGCGAACCGCACCCCACGAGCCCCGCCGAGGACGCCTTCTTCAACCACATGGACGACAAGATCAAGGCCACGGACCCGAAGACCAAGGTCAGCGCCACGGTCGGCACGGAGAAGAAGACCTGGGGCACGCACACGGTCCTGGAGCTGAAGAACGTCAAGGGCCCGCTCAAGTGCTCCCTGGTCGCGGTCGGCAAGGACGGCGAGAAGGAGACGGTGACCAGCTGGTCCGTCCCGAAATGGGGTTACGGCATCGAGGACAGCCCGAACAAATGGGCGCGCAACCCGCTGTACGTCCACGGGGGCGCCGCGATGGACCGGAACGACATCGACCACTTCGAGGTGACCACCTTCGACGGAGATCGCCTCGTGGAGGTGGACGCGTAGGAGAAGTGCACAGAGGGGTCCCCTTTCGCGTACGGTAGACGGCTGCTCGATAGGGCAGCTGCACGTCCGGAAAGGGGCCTCGGTGGCCGACGTACGCGACCGTGAGATCAGCGTCGAACAGGAACATCTCGACCAGGTCTACCGGCGTCTCGAGGAGAAGATCCACGAGGCCGAGTTCCTCATGACCGACGCGGCCAAGCGCTCCCAGGTCGGCACGCCCGGCGCGCTCGCCGAGCGGGACGCGCAGGTGTTCCGCGCGGGGGTGCATCTCAACCGGCTCAACAGCGAGTTCGAGGACTTCCTCTTCGGGCGGATCGACCTGCTGCTCGGCAAGGACGGCAAGAAGGGCCCGGACGGCGCGTACACGTCGGTCGAGCCCGCCGAGGACGCCGTCAGCGAGAACGAGACCGGTAAACACGCGGCGATCGCCGAGACCCTGCACATCGGCCGCATCGGAGTCCTGGACGCGGACTACTCCCCGCTGGTGATCGACTGGCGGGCTCCCGCCGCCGCGCCCTTCTACCGCTCGACGCCGGTCGACCCGGGCCGTGTCGTGCGCCGCCGGGTCATCCGCTCCAAGGGCCGCAAGGTTCTCGGCGTCGAGGACGACCTGATGCGCCCGGAGCTCACGGCCACCCTGAACGGCGAGAGCCTGCCCGTCATCGGCGACGGCGCCCTGATGGCGGCGCTCGGCCAGGCCCGCAGCCACACGATGCGGGACATCGTGGCGTCGATCCAGGCCGAGCAGGACATGGTGATCCGCGCGCCCGCCGCCTCGGTGACGTACGTCGAGGGCGGCCCCGGCACCGGCAAGACCGCCGTGGCCCTGCACCGCGCCGCGTACCTCCTCTACCAGGACCGCCGCCGGTACGCGGGCGGCATCCTCATCGTCTCGCCGACCCCGCTGCTCGTGGCGTACACGGAGGGCGTGCTGCCCTCCCTCGGCGAGGAGGGCCAGGTCGCGATCCGCGCGGTCGGCGCCCTGGCCGACGACGCCGCGGGCACGGTGGAGGCCACGGTCTACGACTCTCCGGCGGTGGCCCGCGTCAAGGGCTCCTCCCGGATGCTGCACGTCCTGCGGAAGGCCGCGCGGGGCGCGCTGGAGGGGGGAGCGGGCACGGCCCCCAAGGCCGCCGCACAGGACGGCCAGCTGTCCTTCGGCGACTTCGGGGACGACGACGAGGACGAGGGCCCCCAGGCCCCCGTGGAGACCCCCACGCGCCTGCGTGTGGTCGCCTTCGGCCGCCGCCTGGAGCTGGAGGCCGACGCCCTGGGCCGCATCCGCCGCAACGCGCTCAGCGGCACGGCCCCCGTCAACCTGCTGCGCCCGCGCGCCCGCAAGCTCCTCCTGGACGCCCTGTGGTCGCAGTCGGGCTCAGCGGGCCGGCACAGCGACCCGGAGCTGGCCGCCGAACTCCGCTCGTCCTTCGACGAGGACATCACCTCCGAGGACGACTTCATCGGGTTCCTCGACGCCTGGTGGCCCGAACTCACCCCGCGCGCGGTGCTCTCCGCGATGGGCGACGAGCGGCGTCTCGGCCGCTGGGCGCGCCGCGTCCTGAACCCGGGCGAGGTCCGCAAGGTCGCCCGCTCCCTCAAGCGCGACGCCCTGTCCGTGCACGACGTGGCGCTCATCGACGAGCTCCAGTCGATCCTCGGTACGCCGCCCAAGCCCCGCAGGAAGAAGGACCTGGACCCCCTCGACCTGCTCACCGGGCTCGACGAACTGATGCCGCAGCGCGAGGAGTCCCAGCGCGAGCGCGCCGAGCGGCTCGCGGCGGAGCGCACCGAGTACGCGCACGTCATCGTCGACGAGGCGCAGGACCTGACCCCCATGCAGTGGCGCATGGTCGGCCGCAGGGGCCGGCACGCCACGTGGACGATCGTCGGCGACCCCGCCCAGTCCTCCTGGTCCGACCCGGACGAGGCGGCGGCGGCCCGCGACGAGGCGCTCGGCTCCCGCCCGCGCCGCCGCTTCACCCTGACCGTCAACTACCGCAACCCCGCCGAGATCGCCGATCTCGCCGCCAAGGTGCTCGCGCTCGCGATGCCGGGCTCCGAGTCGCCGTCGGCCGTCCGGTCCACCGGGGTGAAGCCCCGTTTCGCCGTCGTACGCGACAAGGACCTGGGCGCGTCGGCGCGCGAGGAGGCGGCGCGGCTGCTCGACCAGGTGGACGGCACCGTCGGCGTGGTCGTGGCGATGAACCGCCGAGAGCAGGCGGCGCGTTGGCTCGACGGGCTCGGTGACCGCGTGGTCCCGCTCGGCAGCCTGGAGGCCAAGGGCCTGGAGTACGACGCGACGGTGGTCGTCTCACCCGCGGAGATCGCGGACGAGTCCCCGGCGGGCCTGCGGGTCCTGTACGTGGCGCTGACGCGGGCCACGCAGCAGCTGACGGTCCTGTCGGGCGAGCGCGACGAGCCGGACGGGGACGGGGTGCCGGACCTGCTCCGCGAATGACTTTGCGGGACAGGAATTGCCTTGCGGGGATCGTTTGTTACCGTGGATGTGGCACCGGCCCGATCCAAGCCCCCGGGCCCAACCTTCGTCGCTACGAGCGACCACTTGCCGCGAGGCGAGCATGGCGGGTCGGTGTCATTAACGTAGGGAGAGGCCCTCGTCACCACGTGACGAGGGCCTCCTTCCGTTTCACCACCGGTTTTCCGTTCCCCCTACCGAACGTCCCCCAACTTCTCGTATGGTGGAAACAGGTTTCCGAAAAAGCGGTGAACGAAACGTTCGCAATCCTCGACGGCTACCACGTACTCAGTGGTAGGTGCGACGATCGGACGGCAAGAGCAACACGGTGAAAGCAGAGGAAGTCGGCCATGGCAACGGCGCCCAGCGTCTCCTACTCGAACACGGTCCGGTTGGAGGTGCCCGCGAGCGGCACCGCGGTCTCCCAGATCACCACGGCCGTCGAGTCCCACGGAGGCTCGGTGACCGGCCTCGACGTCACGGCTTCCGGGCATGAGGCGCTCCGGATCGACGTCACGATCGCGGCGACCTCCACGACGCACGGCGACGAGATCGTCGCGCAGCTGCGCACCATCGAGGGCGTCACCGTCGGCAAGGTCTCCGACCGTACGTTCCTGATGCACCTCGGCGGCAAGATCGAGATGCAGTCGAAGCACCCCATCCGGAACCGCGACGACCTCTCCATGATCTACACCCCGGGCGTGGCCCGCGTGTGCATGGCGATCGCCGAGAACCCGGAGGACGCGCGCCGCCTCACGATCAAGCGAAACTCCGTTGCGGTCGTAACGGACGGTTCGGCCGTTCTCGGGCTCGGGAACATCGGCCCGAAGGCCGCGCTGCCCGTCATGGAGGGCAAGGCGGCCCTCTTCAAGCGCTTCGCCGGCATCGACGCCTGGCCGCTCTGCCTGGACACCCAGGACACCGACGCGATCGTCGAGATCGTCAAGGCGATCGCCCCCGGCTTCGCGGGCATCAACCTCGAGGACATCTCGGCGCCGCGCTGCTTCGAAATCGAGGCCCGCCTGCGCGAGGCCCTCGACATCCCCGTCTTCCACGACGACCAGCACGGCACCGCGATCGTCGTGCTCGCCGCGCTGACCAACGCACTTCGCGTGGTGGGCAAGGGAATCGGCGACGTACGCGTCGTCATGTCCGGTGCGGGCGCGGCCGGTACGGCCATCCTGAAACTGCTCATCGCGGCGGGCGTCAAGCACGCCGTCGTCGCCGACATCCACGGTGTCGTGCACGCGGACCGCGAGGACCTCGTGGACGCCGCTCCGGACTCGCCGCTGCGCTGGATCGCCGACAACACCAACCCCGAGGGTGCCCGCGGCACCCTCAAGGAAGCGGTCGTCGGCGCCGACGTCTTCATCGGCGTCTCCGCTCCGAACGTCCTGGGCGCCGATGACGTGGCGGCCATGGCCGAAGGCGCCATCGTGTTCGCGCTCGCGAACCCGGACCCCGAGGTCGACCCCGCGATCGCCCGCCAGACGGCGGCAGTTGTGGCCACGGGCCGCTCGGACTTCCCGAACCAGATCAACAACGTCCTGGTCTTCCCCGGCGTCTTCCGCGGTCTGCTCGACGCCCAGTCGCGCACCGTCAACACGGAGATGATGCTGGCGGCGGCGGGCGCCCTCGCGGACGTCGTCGCCGAGGACGAGCTCAACCCGAACTACATCATCCCCAGCGTCTTCAACGACAAGGTCGCGGGCGCGGTCGCCGATGCGGTGCGCACCGCGGCGAAGGCGGCTGGGGTGGCCGTGACAGGCGCCACGGCCCAGTAGTACGGCGCGTCGCGGAACGCAGGGCCCTCAAAGGCCCTCTAGGGTGGCGTGGAAGCGCGCCCCCGGCTGCCACCTTCCAGGGGTGGTGAAGCTTTTCGTGTGACCCCAAGGGGCCCCGGATTGGCTTTACCGCCGCAGGTGGGGGCAGGATGCCTTTCTGGGCGCGAGGGTCTGGACGACGGACCCGGGTCCGGGGCCTGACCGAGGACCCTGGCAGCATCGGCTTCGCTGTGCCCATCATGCGGCTCCGCCGCGTGGCACGCCTCAACGGCAAGAAGAACACGGGAGTACAAACATGAACCGCAGTGAGCTGGTGGCCGCGCTGGCCGACCGCGCCGAGGTGACTCGCAAGGACGCCGACGCCGTGCTGGCCGCGTTCGCCGAGACCGTCGGCGAGATCGTTGCCAAGGGCGACGAGAAGGTCACCATCCCCGGCTTCCTGACCTTCGAGCGCACCCACCGTGCCGCTCGCACCGCCCGGAACCCGCAGACCGGCGAGCCGATCAACATCCCGGCCGGCTACAGCGTCAAGGTTTCGGCGGGCTCCAAGCTCAAGGAAGCGGCTAAGGGCAAGTAGCCTCAAGCAGTAGAAGGGGCGGTCACCCAATGGGTGACCGCCCCTTCTACGTGCCGTTCAAAGAACGGACGAAGAACTACAGCGTCGCCCTGCCCGGCAGTTCCACCTTGGCGCCGAGCTCCACGAGCTTGTCCATGAAGTTCTCGTAGCCGCGGTTGATCAGGTCGATGCCGTGGACGCGGGACGTGCCCTGCGCCGCGAGGGCCGCGATCAGGTACGAGAAGCCGCCGCGCAGGTCGGGGATGACCAGATCGGCGCCCTGGAGCTTCGTGGGGCCGCTGACGACCGCCGAGTGGAGGAAGTTCCGCTGGCCGAAGCGGCAGTCGGAGCCGCCGAGGCACTCGCGGTAGAGCTGGATGTGTGCGCCCATCTGGTTGAGCGCGGAGGTGAAGCCCAGGCGGGACTCGTAGACCGTCTCGTGGACGATGGAGAGCCCCGCGGCCTGTGTGAGCGCCACGACCAGGGGCTGCTGCCAGTCGGTCTGGAAACCGGGGTGCACGTCCGTCTCCAGGGCGATCGCGTTGAGTGAGCCGCCCGGGTGCCAGAAGCGGATGCCCTCGTCGTCGATCTCGAAGGCACCGCCCACCTTCCGGTAGGTGTTCAGGAACGTCATCATCGAGCGCTGCTGGGCGCCGCGGACGTAGATGTTGCCTTCGGTCGCCAGGGCCGCGGAAGCCCACGAGGCGGCTTCCAGGCGGTCCGAGAGGGCGTGGTGGTTGTAGCCGCCCAGGCTGTCGACGCCGGTGACCCTTATGGTCCGGTCGGTGTCCATCGCGATGATCGCGCCCATTTTCTGCAGTACGCAGATGAGGTCTTCGATCTCGGGTTCGACGGCGGCGTTCGAGAGTTCCGTGACGCCCTCGGCGAGGACGGCCGTGAGCAGGACCTGCTCGGTGGCGCCCACGGACGGGTACGGCAGCTGGATCTTCGTGCCGCGCAGCCGCTGCGGCGCCTCCAGGTACTGTCCGCCCTCGCGCTTCTCGATGGTCGCGCCGAACTGGCGGAGCACCTCGAAGTGGAAGTCGATGGGCCGGCCGCCGATGTCACAGCCGCCGAGGCCGGGGATGAAGGCGTGCCCGAGGCGGTGCAGGAGCGGTCCGCAGAACAGGATCGGGATGCGCGACGATCCCGCATGGGCGTCGATGTCCGCGACGTTGGCGCTCTCCACGTGCGAGGGGTCCATGACCAGCTCGCCCGGCTCCTCACCGGGGCGGACCGTGACGCCGTGCAGCTGCAGGAGTCCGCGTACGACACGCACGTCGCGGATGTCTGGGACATTGCGCAGCCTGCTCGGAGCGCTGCCGAGCAGCGCGGCGACCATGGCCTTGGGCACGAGGTTCTTCGCGCCGCGGACACGGATCTCGCCCTCCAGCGGGGTTCCGCCGTGGACAAGCAGTACATCGTCGGTGACGGTCATGAATCTCGCGTTCCGATTGGATGGACGGATGGACGGGTGGACCAAAGGGCAAGCGTAATGGGCGCGTACCCCCCTTCCGTAAGGCCAAGGGCGCGCGAAACACGTCAGGACTTGGTGACAACACGAACCGTTCGGAACCGGACACTCCGGGTCACCGTCGAAAGTGTGCGCTCCGGCCGCTTCAGTGCGCCCCTGAGCTGCATTCACTCCCGTACGGGCATTGCCTCCCCCCGCGGGGCAAAGATGCGGGATCATGTCGTTCATGACCGAGGTGTCCTCGCTCACAGGGCGGCTGCTCGTGGCCACGCCTGCCCTGGCGGACCCGAACTTCGACCGCGCGGTGGTGCTGCTCCTCGACCACGACGAGGAGGGCTCACTCGGCGTGGTCCTCAACCGGCCCACGCCGGTGGACGTCGCGGACATCCTGGAGGGCTGGGGCGACCTGGCGGGCGCGCCCGGGGTCGTCTTCCAGGGCGGCCCCGTCTCGCTCGACTCGGCACTGGGAGTGGCGGTGATCCCGGGCGACGAGGGCACGGCTCCCGGCTCCCGCCCGCGGCCGGGCGCGGGAGAACCGATCGGCTGGCGCCGGGTGCACGGGGCGATCGGCCTGGTGGACCTGGACACACCCCCCGAACTCCTGGCCCCCGCACTCGGCTCCCTGCGGATCTTCGCCGGGTACGCGGGCTGGGGCCCGGGTCAACTGGAGGACGAGCTGGTGGAGGGCGCCTGGTACGTGGTCGAGTCCGAGCCGGGCGATGTCTCGTCCCCGGATCCGGAGCGGCTGTGGCGGGCGGTGTTGCGGCGGCAGCGGAGTGAGCTGGCGATGGTGGCCACTTATCCGGATGATCCGTCGCTGAACTGAGGGGCGTCGCCTGGGTGGTTCCGTGAGGCTCGCGCAGTCCGGGCGATGCCCGTAACCCCCAGCCGTAGGTACCCTTGGATGCCATGAGCACTCTTGAGCCCGAGCCCGAGCGCGGGGCAGGTACGGGGACCCTCGTAGAGCCGACGCCGCAGGTGTCGCACGGTGACGGCGACCACGAGCGCTACGCGCACTATGTCCAGAAGGACAAGATCATGGCGAGCGCGCTCGACGGTACGCCCGTCGTCGCGCTCTGCGGCAAGGTGTGGGTGCCGGGTCGTGACCCGAAGAAGTACCCCGTCTGCCCCATGTGCAAGGAGATCTACGAGTCCATGAACGCCGGTGGCGACAAGGACAAGGGCGGCAAGGACGGTAAGGGCGGCGGCAAGAAGTAGCCCCCGGGCCAGGTCCACTGTCTTCCGCACGGAGGGGCGTTGCGTGTACCGCAACGCCCCTTTTGCGTTGTGCAAGCGCGTGGCAGCCTCCCCGCATGACCTTTGAGCAACTCGTCCCGGCGCCCGCACACGCCGATGGACCGCACACCGAAGGCTTTCTCCTCGACCCGTCGACCGTGCTCCGCGCGGCACCCGGCACCGAGTCCACCGAACGCTGGCTGCGCGGAACCCTCGGCGCCGCGCTCGGGCTTCCCCTGCCCGCCGGGCACGGCAGCGGCGGCAGTATTTCGTTGGAGATCGATGACTCCCTCGACGCCGAGGCCTACCGGCTCACCGTGGGCGAGCGCGGCATCGAGATCGTCGGCGGCGCCGCCCCCGGCGTCTTCTGGGGAGCGCAGACCCTGCGGCAGCTCATCGGGGCGGAGGCCTTCCGTCGCGCTCCTCTGCGGGCGGGGGTCCCGCGCACCGTACCGGGGTGTCTGATCGAGGACGGCCCCCGCTTCCGGTGGCGCGGCATGATGCTCGACGTGGCGCGGCACTTCATGCCCAAGGACGGTGTCCTGCGGTATCTGGATCTGCTCGCCGCCCACAAGCTGAACGTCTTCCACTTCCACCTCACCGACGACCAGGGCTGGCGCATCGAGATCAAGCGCTACCCGAAGCTCACGGAGGCCGGATCGTGGCGGCCGCGTTCGAAGTGGGGGCATCGCGCCTCCGAGCTGTGGAACGACACCCCGCACGGCGGCCACTACACGCAGGACGACATCCGCGAGATCGTCGCGTACGCCCATGAGCGGCACATCGCCGTCGTACCCGAGATCGACATCCCCGGGCACTCGCAGGCCGCCATCCACGCCTACCCGGAACTCGGCAACACCGACGTCGTGGACACCTCGTCGCTCGGTGTGTGGGACACCTGGGGCGTCAATCCGAACGTCCTCGCACCGACCGAGAACACCCTCCGCTTCTATGAAGGGGTGTTTGAGGAAGTCCTTGAGCTCTTCCCCTCCACCTTCATCCATGTCGGGGGAGACGAGTGCCCCAAGGACCAGTGGAGGCAGTCGCCCGCCGCGCAGGCCCGCATCAAGGAGCTGGGCGTCGGTGACGAGGACGGGCTGCAGAGCTGGTTCATCCGGCACTTCGACACCTGGCTCACCGCGCGCGGGCGCCGGCTCATCGGATGGGACGAGATCCTGGAGGGCGGCCTCGCGGAGGGCGCCACCGTGTCCTCCTGGCGCGGGTACGGCGGCGGTATCGCCGCGGCCAAGGCCGGGCACGACGTCGTCATGTGCCCCGAGCAGCAGGTGTACTTGGACCACCGGCAGGACGGGGGCGCCGACGAACCGGCACCCATCGGCTTCGTCCGCACCCTGGAGGACGTCTACCGCTTCGAGCCGCTGCCGCCCCAGCTCACCGCCGAAGAGGCCCGGCACGTGCTCGGCACCCAGGCCAACGTCTGGACCGAGGTGATGGAGTACCACGCACGCGTGGACTACCAGGTGTTCCCGCGCCTGGCAGCCTTCGCCGAGGTCGCCTGGAGCCCGCTCCCCGCGTCCGCCGAGCGTGACTTCGCGGACTTCGAGCGGCGAATGGCAGGGCACTACGCGCGACTTGACGCACTCGGCGTCGACTACCGCCCGCCCGGCGGCCCGTTGCCGTGGCAGAAGCGACCGGGTGTGCTCGGACGCCCGATCGAGGGGTCACCCCCGAACGTGTGAGGCGCACCCCATAGTCCGTGTGTCGGGCTGCCCGCGCTGGGAGCGTGGGCAGCCGGACGAAAGTCGTACAAGGCTCACCGAAGAGTGGCAATTCCCGCTGACCGGCGAGGCCATGTGAAAACGGCACAACCGCCAGGTCTGCGGACGAATGGCTCCTAGCGGACCCCCGCGCCGGGGGCCGGGGAAGATGTGCCAGAGTTGCCACGTCCGGGCTGTGAGCACGTACCGTACGGCGGAACAGGCGTAACGGTGAGAACGGCGAGAAAGCCGCCGGGCATCGGGAAGGGGCAGCCGGTTTTGACCACGCACGCACCGCAGGCGGCGCAGAACGCGCAGACGGCGACGCTGCCTGGGACGTTGGACGAGGCCGTCGAGGCGCTCGCCGCGATGCCCGCCGCCGTGCCCGTAGCCGGCGGCACCGACCTCATGGCCTCGGTCAACGCGGGCCTCCTGCGCCCCGCGGCGCTCGTCGGCCTCGGCCGCATCAGCGAGATCCGCGGCTGGCAGTACCAGGACGGTCACGCCCTGCTCGGCGCCGGTCTCACCCACGCACGCGTCGGGCGGCCCGACTTCGCCGCCCTGATCCCGGCGCTCGCCGCCGCCGCACGCGCCGCGGGACCCCCGCAGATCCGCAACGCGGGCACGCTCGGCGGCAACATCGCCACGGCGGGACCGACCGGCGACACCCTGCCCGTCCTGGCCGCCCTCGAAGCCATCCTCATCATCGCGGGACCGGGCGGCGCGCGCCGCGAGGTCCCCGTCTCGCACCTGCTCGCGGGCATGGACATGCTCCGCCCCGGCGAGCTCATCGGCTTCGTACGGCTGCCGCTCCTGCACGCACCGCAGGTCTTCCTGAAGGCCACGGGACGCACCGGACCCGGCCGCGCCATCGCCTCCGTCGCGCTCGTCCTCGACCCGGCGCGGCGCGGTGTGCGCTGCGCGGTCGGTGCCGTCGCGCCGATGCCGCTGCGGCCCCTGGAGGCCGAGCAGTGGGTCGCCTCGCTGATCGACTGGGACGGCGGGCGGACGATCGTGCCGGAGGCGCTCACCGCCTTCGGTGAGTACGTCGCCGCCGCGTGCATCCCCGACCAGCCCGCGGCAGAGGACGGCTCCCCGCAGCCGCTGCCGCCCGCCGTACTGCACCTGCGGCGCACCGTCGCCGCGCTGGCCCGACGAGCACTGGGGAGGGCGCTGTCGTGAGTGACGACCGGACCGATGGAAACGCTCCGAACACCGCCGGCGGCTGGCAGCCGCATCCGCAGGGCGAGTACGACTCGGACGCCACGGCCTTCGTGCAGCTGCCGGAAGGCGCCCTCGACTCCTTCGACCACTCGCCGCTCGCCGCGCCGGGCCATGGTTACGTGCCGCCGCAGATAACGGTCACCCCGACGACAGCCGACGCCACGGACCCGGCCGCCACGGGTGTCTGGGCCATGCCGCCCGAGGTTACGGGCGCGGGCGCCGGTGCTCAGAACGTCCAGAACGTGCAGTGGCCGGCCGCGGGCGGCATGCCCGAGCGGTCCGGTCACGACGTGCACGAGCACGCGTACGACCCCCAGGCCACCGGGCAGTGGAGCTTCCACGAGGCGGAGGGTCACGCGCCCGCCGCGGCTGCCCCGGCCGATGTCACCGGGCAGTGGTCGATTCCCGTCGCCAACGGTGATCTTCCGGATGAATCGGGCGAGTTCACCACTTCTTCGCTGGCCGCACAGTGGGGCGGTACGCCTCCCGCGACGCTGCCGGGCGGCGCGCCGGCCCCGTGGGCGACCGGTGGCGCGGGCGCGGGTGCGCCGTGGGCGGAGCCTGCCCAGCAGCAGCAGCAGCTCGCCGAGCCGCAGTCGCAGCCCCACCACCCCCAGCCTCACTCCCACTCGCATGTCGAGCAGCAGCCGCAGCCACAGTCGCACGTCGACCCGCGGCACCACGAGCCCGTCGTGCCCCCGGAACCGTTCGTCCCCGAGCCGCCGGTCGCTCCCGAGATGCATGTGGTGCCCGAGGAGCCCGTAGCCCCCGCCGTTCCCGCAGAGCCGGAGCCGGAGCCCGAACCGGAGCAGGAGCCGGAGCCCGAGGCCGAAGTCGAGGCCGACGCAGCCCCCGTCGCCGAAGCCGTCGCCGAAGCCGTCGGCGTCGTCGCGGAGCCCGAAGCGGACACCGAAGCCGGGGCCGAGGCTGAAGCCGAAGGGGACGGCGAGCCCGACCCCGAAGAGGCGGCCACCACCCCCCTCGCCGACGAACACCCCCTCTGCTCGTACGTCCTGCGTGTGAACGGCGCCGATCGCCCCGTCACCGACGCCTGGATCGGCGAGTCCCTCCTCTACGTCCTGCGCGAGCGCCTTGGCCTCGCGGGTGCCAAGGACGGCTGCTCGCAGGGCGAGTGCGGTGCCTGCAACGTCCAGGTGGACGGCCGTCTCGTCGCCTCCTGCCTGGTGCCCGCGGCCACCGCCGCCGGTAGCGAGGTGCGCACCGTCGAGGGCCTCGCCGTCGACGGGAGACCCTCCGACGTCCAGCGGGCGCTCGCCGCCTGCGGTGCCGTCCAGTGCGGCTTCTGCGTACCGGGCATGGCGATGACCCTGCACGACCTCCTCGAGGGCAACCCCGCCCCGTCCGACCTGGAGACCCGCCGCGCCCTGTGCGGCAACCTCTGCCGCTGCTCCGGCTACCGGGGCGTGCTCGACGCCGTGCAGGACGTGGTCGCCGAGCGCGAGGCGTCCGCTGTCGCCGCCGAGCCGTCGGCCCAGGGCGACCACCAGGGCGAGGCGCGCATCCCGCACCAGGCAGGACCCGGCGCAGGCGGGGTCAACCCGGCACAGGACGGAACGTACGAAGGACCGTACGGCCAGGACGGAGGCCAGGCGTGAGCAAGGAAGCCGCGGGGAGCGCGAACACCGCGACCGCAGTGGACCCGCAGCCCGGCCCCGAGCCGCTGCCGCACGGCATCGGCGCATCGCTGTCGTCCGCCGAGGCCCGCGCCAAGACGGAGGGCACGTTCCCCTACGCGTCCGACCTGTGGGCGGAGGGGCTGCTCTGGGCGGCCGTCCTGCGCTCGCCGCACGCGCACGCGCGCATCGTCTCCATCGACACGTCCCAGGCGCGCGAGATGCCGGGCGTGCGGTCCGTCGTCACGCACGAGGACGTGCCGGGCGACGCCCTGCACGGCCGCAAGACCGCGGACCGCCCGGTCTTTGCCTCCGAGGTCGTACGCCACCACGGCGAGCCCATCGCCGCCGTGGCCGCCGACCACCCCGACACGGCGCGGATGGCCGCCGCCGCCATCTATGTCGAGTACGAAGTCATGGAGCCGGTCACCGACCCGGAGAAGGCGTTCGCGGCCGAACCCCTGCACCCCGACGGCAACTTGATCCGGCACATCCCGCTGCGGCACGGCGACCCGGAGGCGGCGGGCGAGCTCGTCGTCGAGGGCCTGTACCGCATCGGCCGCCAGGACCCGGCGCCGATCGGCGCTGAGGCGGGGCTCGCGGTGCCGCGTCCCGACGGGGGAGTGGAGCTGTACATCGCCTCCACCGACCCGCACACCGACCGCGACATGGCCGCGTCCTGCTACGGCATCGACCCGGACATCGTGAAGGTCGTCGTGACCGGCGTCCCCGGCGCGACAGCCGACCGCGAGGACGCCAGCTTCCACCTGCCGCTCGGTCTGCTCGCCCTGACCACGGGCTGCCCGGTGAAGCTGACGGCGACCCGCGAGGAGTCCTTCCTGGGCCACGCCCACCGCCACCCGACGCTGCTCCGTTACCGCCATCACGCGGACGCCGAGGGCAAGTTGGTGAAGGTGGAGGCGCAGGTCCTGCTCGACGCGGGCGCGTACGCGGACACGTCGTCGGACGCGCTGGCCGCAGCCGTCTCCTTCGCCTGCGGTCCGTACGTCGTGCCGAACGCCTTCATCGAGGGCTGGGCGGTGCGCACGAACAACCCGCCGTCCGGACACGTCCGGGGCGAGGGCGCCATGCAGGTGTGCGCGGCGTACGAAGCCCAAATGGACAAGATCGCGAAGAAGTTGGGCATCGACCCGGCGGAGCTGCGGCTGCGCAACGCGATGGCCACCGGCGACATCCTGCCCACGGGCCAGACGGTGACGTGCCCCGCCCCGGTGGCTGAACTCCTCTCCGCCGTACGGGACTTCCCGCTGCCCGAGCTGCCCAAGGACACCCCCGAGGACGAGTGGCTGCTGCCCGGAGGCCCCGAGGGCGCGGGCGAACCGGCCGCGGTGCGCAGGGGCGTCGGCTACGGCCTTGGCATGGTCCAACTCCTGGGCGCCGAAGGCACGGACGAGGTATCCACGGCCACCGTGAAGGTCCACGACGGCATCGCGACAGTCATCTGCGCGGCGGTGGAGACGGGCCAGGGCTTCTCGACCCTCGCCCGCCAGATCGTCCAGGAGACCCTGGGCATCGACGACGTCCGCGTGGCCCCCGTCGACACGGACCAGCCCCCGGCGGGCCCGAGCTGCCACGGACGCCACACCTGGGTGTCCGGCGGTGCGGTGGAGCGCGCGGCGAAGATGGTCCGCACACAGCTTCTCCAGCCGCTGGCCCACAAGTTCGGGATGTCGACCGAGCTGCTCCAGATCACGGACGGCAAGATCACCTCGTACGACGGGGTGTTGAGCACGACCGTCACGGAGGCCATGGACGGCAAGGAGCTCTGGGCCACCGCCCAGTGCCGCCCGCACCCCACCGAGCCCCTCGACGAGGCGGGCCAGGGCGATGCCTTCGTGGGCATGGCGTTCTGTGCGATCCGCGCGGTCGTGGACGTGGACATCGAGATCGGTTCGGTGCGGGTCGTGGAGCTGGCGGTCGCCCAGGACGTGGGCCGCATCCTGAACCCGACCCAGCTGAAGGTACGTATCGAGGCGGGCGTCACGCAGGGCGTCGGCGCGGCGCTCACGGAGAACCTCCGTACGCCGCGCGGTCTGGTCCGCCACCCGGACCTCACGGGCTACGCGCTGCCGACCGCCCTGGACACCCCGGACATCCGCCTCGTGAAGCTGGTGGAGGAGCGGGACGTGGTGGCACCCTTCGGCGCGAAGGCGGCGAGCGCGGTGCCGGTCGTGACGACCCCGGCGGCCGTGGCGTCGGCGGTGCGAGCGGCCACCGGGCGGCCGGTGAACAGGCTGCCGATCCGCCCGCAGGCGGCGGTGGCGACGTGACGGCGCCGTCGCCGAGCGGGGTCGTCGTCATCACCGGCATCATGGCCGCGGGCAAGTCCACGGTGGCACAGGCACTCGCAGAGCGGCTGCCGCGCGCGGCGCACGTGCGGGGTGACGTCTTCCGCCGGATGATCGTGTCGGGCGGCCAGGAGTACGAGCCGGGGGCGTCGGACGAGGCGCGGGCCCAACTGCGCCTGCGGTACGGCCTGTCGGCGGCGACGGCCGACGCGTACGCGGACGCCGGATTCGTGGCGGTGGTCCAGGACGTCATCCTGGGCGAGGAGTTGAAGACGTACGTGGATCTGCTGCGTACGTCTCCCGTGCACGTGGTCGTCCTGGCCCCGCGCCCGGATGCGGTCGCCGCGCGGGAGGCCGGGCGCGGGAAGACCGGGTACGGCGCGTGGACGGTGGAGGACCTGGAGTCGGGGATGCGGTCCACGACGCCGAGGATCGGGCTCTGGCTGGACAGCTCGGAGCTGACGGTCGACGAGACGGTGGACGCGATTCTCGCGGGGCTCGACGAGGCGCGGGTCTAGGCGCCCGGGGGCCAGGCTCGGCCCGGTCACGCGGCGCTCGCGTGCGGGTCCGCCGTTGCTGGGCGCGCAGTTCCCCGCGCCCCTTCGGGGCGCTCCTGCGGGGCGTGGCGGCACATCACTGTGAGGCCGTGGCGGGAATCGAACCCGCGTAACTGGATTTGCAGTCCAGCCCCTGAACCACTCGGGCACACGGCCGAGCTCGTACTCGACCCCTTGAACCTAAGCGCGCGGAACCAGCCCCTCAAGGAAATCGCCGCCCCCGCAACGGGACTGCCACACCGCGTTCATGAACGGGCGGTCGCGCGGCAGTGGTGGTCGTACGACCAAGGGACCAGCCGCCTCCCGCCTCCGGACAGGGGTCACCGCCCGCCACGCCCCTTACCCTGGCCAGCATGACCGCCCTGGAACCCCGCGACACCGACGTCGCCGCCGCCCCGATCGTCCCGCCGTCCGAACTCCAGGGCGGAGTCCTGCGTGCCCCCTATCGCGCGCTCAGTCTCGGCATCGTCTCCGTGGTCCTCCTCATCGCCTTCGAGGCGACCGCCGTCGGGACCGCGATGCCGGTGGCGGCGCGTGAGCTGGACGGCGTCTCCCTCTACGCCTTCGCCTTCTCCGCGTACTTCACGACCAGCCTCTTCGGCATGGTGCTCTCCGGGCAGTGGGCCGACCGGCGCGGGCCGCTCGGGCCGCTGGCCACCGGGATCGCCGCCTTCGCGGCGGGGCTGCTGCTCTCCGGGACCGCCGGGGTCATGTGGATGTTCATCCTGGGCCGTGCCGTGCAGGGGCTCGGCGGCGGTCTCGTCATCGTCGCGTTGTACGTCGTCGTCAGCCGGGCCTACCCGGAGCATCTGCGTCCGTCCATCCTCGCGGCGTTCGCGGCCAGCTGGGTCGTGCCGTCCGTGGTGGGGCCGCTGGTCTCCGGGACGGTGACGGAACACCTCGGCTGGCGCTGGGTCTTCATCGGGATCCCCGTCCTCGTGGTGGTGCCGCTGGTGCTCGCGCTGCCGCAGATCCGCCGCAGGGCGGCCGGTCCGGTCGACTCCAGTGCGCCCGCGGGGCCCTTCGACCGGCGCCGGATCCGCCTGGCGCTCGGCATCTCGCTGGGGGCGGGGCTCCTGCAGTTCGCGGGGCAGGACCTGCGGTGGCTCTCGCTGCTGCCCGCCGTGCTGGGGGCCGTGGTGCTCGTGCCCGCCGTCCTCGGGCTGCTGCCGCGCGGCACCTACCGGGCGGCCCGCGGGCTGCCCTCGGTCGTTCTCCTGCGCGGCATCGCCGCCGGGTCCTTCATCGCGGCGGAGTCCTTCGTGCCGCTGATGCTGGTCACCCAGCGAGGGCTCTCGCCGACCCTGGCCGGGCTGTCGCTGGCCGTGGGCGGTGCGACCTGGGCCCTCGGCTCCTTCGTACAGTCACGTCCCGGCATGGAGCCCTACCGGACGCGGCTCATGGTCACCGGGATGATCCTGGTCGGCGCCGCCATCGCCACCGCGCCCACCGTCCTCATCGACGCCGTGCCCGTGTGGATCGTGGCCGTGGCCTGGGCCTTCGGCTGCCTCGGCATGGGCACGGTGATCGGCTCGACGAGCGTGCTGCTCCTGCGCCTCTCGGCGCCGCAGGACGCGGGCGCCAACTCGGCCGCCCTCCAGATCTCCGACGGCCTCTCCAACGCCCTGCTCCTGGCTGCGGGAGGCGCCGCGTTCGCCGCGCTGGGCGGCGGCATGATCGGCGCACACGGCTCCGCCACGGGGGCGGGCGGCTCGCATCCGGGGGCGTTCGTCGCGGTGTTCCTGCCGATGGCGGCGGTCGCCCTGGTGGGGGCATGGGTGGCGACGCGCCTGACGGAACGTACGGACTGAACGGACGCGGGAGCTGACGCAAGCAAGGGTTGTGACACCCGTCGCACCCGCCGCGGACCCCGCATCGTCATCAGTCCCGCGTCAACACATCACCGGTAGGGTGGCCCGGTTGTCGTACGTACCCGAGCTGCAAAAAACCGGAGACCGTGACTACCACCGCCGCCAACTCCGCCTCCCACCACCTCTCTCCCGCCTTCCCCGGCCGCGCCCCCTGGGGCACCGCCAACAAGCTGCGTGCCTGGCAGCAGGGTGCGATGGAGCGGTATCTCCAGGAGCAGCCGCGTGACTTCCTCGCCGTCGCGACACCCGGCGCCGGCAAGACGACGTTCGCGCTGACGCTCGCCTCCTGGCTGCTGCACCACCATGTCGTGCAGCAGGTGACGGTGGTCGCGCCGACCGAGCACCTGAAGAAGCAGTGGGCCGAGGCCGCGGCCAAGATAGGGATCAAGCTGGACCCCGAGTACAGCGCGGGGCCGCTCAGCAAGGAGTACCAGGGCGTCGCCATCACGTACGCGGGTGTCGGCGTGCGGCCCATGCTCCACCGGAATCGGGTCGAACAGCGCAAGACCCTCGTCATCCTCGACGAGATCCACCACGCCGGTGACTCGAAGTCCTGGGGCGAGGCCTGCCTGGAAGCCTTCGAGCCCGCGACGCGGCGCCTCGCGCTCACCGGTACGCCCTTCCGGTCCGACACCAACCCGATCCCCTTCGTCGCGTACGAGGAGGGGAACGACGGCATCCGCCGGTCGGCCGCCGACTACACGTACGGATACGGGAGCGCGCTCGGCGACGGCGTCGTCCGTCCCGTCATCTTCCTCTCCTACTCCGGCAACATGCGGTGGCGGACCAAGGCCGGTGACGAGATCGCCGCGCGGCTCGGCGAGCCCATGACCAAGGACGCCATCTCGCAGGCCTGGCGCACCGCGCTCGACGCGCGCGGCGAGTGGATGCCGAACGTCCTCAAGGCGGCCGACCAGCGGCTCACCGAGGTGCGCAAGGCCATCCCCGACGCCGGTGGGCTCGTCATCGCGTCCGATCAGGACTCCGCCCGCTCGTACGCCAAGCTGATCCGCGAGATCACGGGCGACAAGGCGACCGTCGTCCTCTCCGACGACACGGGGGCGTCCAAGCGCATCGACGACTTCGCCGCGAGCACCGACCGGTGGATGGTCGCGGTCCGCATGGTGTCCGAGGGCGTCGATGTGCCGCGCCTCGCGGTGGGCGTGTACGCCACCACCATCTCGACCCCGCTCTTCTTCGCCCAGGCCGTGGGGCGCTTCGTGCGTTCGCGGCGGCGCGGCGAGACCGCGTCCGTCTTCCTGCCCACCGTCCCCGACCTCCTCGGCTTCGCCAACGAGATGGAGGTCGAGCGCGACCACGTGCTCGACAAGCCGAAGAAGGACGGGGAAGAGGACCCCTACGCCGAGTCCGAGCAGGAGATGGACGAGGCGAACAAGGAGCAGGACGAGGACACCGGCGAGCAGGAGCAGTTCTCCTTCGAGGCGCTCGAGTCCGACGCCGTCTTCGACCGGGTGCTCTTCGACGGCGCAGAGTTCGGCATGCAGGCCCACCCCGGCAGCGAGGAGGAGCAGGACTACCTCGGCATCCCCGGGCTCCTCGAACCCGACCAGGTGCAGATGCTGCTCCAGAAGCGGCAGGCCCGGCAGATCGCGCACAGCAAGAAGCGGCCCGACGACGAGGCGGACCTCCTGGAGATCCCCGCCGAGCGGCGGCCCGTGG
The DNA here is from genome assembly GCF_059026065.1 of Streptomyces sp. A18. Lineage (NCBI taxonomy): Bacteria > Bacillati > Actinomycetota > Actinomycetes > Kitasatosporales > Streptomycetaceae > Streptomyces > Streptomyces sp. A18. The sequence goes on from NZ_JBWLKL010000009.1 coordinate 121,513, forward strand.
TCTCCCACAAGGAGATGCTCGAACTGCGCAAGCAGCTCAACACGATGGTCGGCGCGTACGTCCACCAGAGCGGCAAGCCGCACGGCGTGATCCACACCGAGCTGCGCCGCACCTGCGGCGGCCCGCCCAGCGCGGAAGCCACCGCCGGGCAGCTGCGGCAGCGGATCGCGAAGGTCGGGGAGTGGGCCACCCGCATGAAGTGAGCGGGTGGTCCGTGGTGCGGGGGTGGAGGGGTGCGTTCCGTGTGCGGGAGTCGTGCACGGAGGTTTCGGTGTGCCCCGCGTATGGGGCATTGCGCCCCTAACAACCGCTCTCGTGCCCGGATTCTGGACGGAGTCTTCCGCTGAGCGGGACGGCCTCGCTACTGTCCCCGCAACGTACACGCCCCGTGGCAGCGCCGCCGCGGAGCGCAGCCGGAGTTCCGACCGGCGGCCTCTGACGCGCGTCGCCCACGGGACCGGCGACGCAACCGCCGCGTAAAGGGGCCGTCGACCCTCACCTAAGGAGTGGGCGTCGTGACCGCGGAGACTTCCCAGACCCTCGACCGAGGACTGCGTGTCCTCAAGTTGTTGGCCGACACCGATCACGGGCTCACCGTCACCGAGCTGTCGAACAAGCTCGGTGTGAACCGCACCGTGGTGTACCGCCTCCTCGCCACCCTGGAGCAGCATGCCCTGGTCCGCCGTGACCTGGGCGGCCGTGCCAGGGTCGGCCTCGGGGTGCTGCGCCTGGGCCGGCAGGTGCATCCGTTGGTCCGCGAGGCCGCGCTGCCCGCTCTTCGTTCCCTCGCCGAGGACATAGGGGCGACGGCGCACCTGACGCTGGTCGACGGTACGGAGGCCCTCGCTGTCGCCGTCGTCGAGCCGACCTGGACGGATTACCACGTGGCGTACAGGACCGGCTTCCGGCACCCCCTGGACCGGGGCGCCGCGGGCCGCGCGATCCTCGCCGCCCGCCAGGGCCTCGCCACCGACCCCGGCTACGCGTTGACGCACGGCGAGCTGGAGGCCGGCGCGAGTGGGGCCGCGGCGCCGTTGGTCGGCGTGACCGGAATAGAGGGCAGCGTGGGAGTCGTCATGCTGTCGGACTCCGTGCCGGAGCGGGTGGGGCCGCGAGTGGTGGATGCGGCCCGCGAGGTCGCCGACGCGTTGCGCTGAGGCCGTGGGGCGCTGAGGCCGCGGGCGCTGAGGCCGTGGGGCGCTGAGGCCGCGGGCGCTGAGGCCGCGCGGGCGAGCTGCTTCTCTTGGGCACCGTCGATCACCGGCTTCGCCGAGTTCGTCCTCAAACGCCGGACGGGCTGGTACCGCCCGTCCGGCGCCGCCTGACAGGCAGGCTGAAAACGCTCGTCCGTTAGATTGATCCCGTGTTCTCCCTCTCTCGCCTCACGCGCCCCAAGGCCCTCGCCGTCTGTGCCGTCCCCGTGGTCGCCCTGCTCGCCGTCGCCGGCTTCGTGCCGCTGCCGTTCGCCGTGGCCCAGCCGGGGTCGACGGCGAACGTACTCGGCGAGAGCGAGGGCAGGCGGGTCATCACGATCACCGGTGCGCCCACCCGCGAGACGCAGGGACAGCTGCGGATGACGACGATCGTGGCGACGGGGCCCGACACGGACGTGAGCCTGGGTGACGTGGTGGACGGCTGGTTCCGTACGGACCGCTCCGTGATGCCCAGGGACTCGGTGTACCCCACCGGCGACAACGTGAAGGAAGTCGAGAAGCACAACCTCGGCGACATGAAGGAGTCGCAGGACACGGCCACGCGGGCCGCGCTCTCCTACCTCGACGCGAACGGCGTGGACGACACGGACAAGGTGGACGTCAAGGTCGACCTCGGGAAGATCGGAGGCCCCAGCGCGGGCCTCTTCCTCTCGCTCGGCATCATCGACCTCCTGGACGGCAACGGCAGTGGCGGGGACCTGACGGGCGGCCGGAAGATCGCGGGCACCGGCACGATCACCGACGAGGGCAAGGTCGGTCCGGTCGGCGGAGTCTCGATGAAGACGCAGGCCGCGAAGCGGGACGGCGCGAGCGTCTTCCTGGTCCCGGAGGCCGAGTGCTCGGACGCTCAGGCGGAGCTGCCGAAGGGCCTGCGGCTGATCCCGGTCACGACACTGAAGGGAACGGTCGAGTCGCTGCGGGCGCTGGACAAGGGCGGGAAGGTTCCGAGCTGCTGACCATGCGCAGGCCGAACTCGACCATGGTCCAGCCCAGTTGAGTACGGAGCCGGGGGCGGCGTTTCCGTAAGGGTGCGGCCCGTTGGAGTTCGGTGGCGCGGGTGTGGTGCAGGAGCAGGTGTATGTCGGGGTGCATGGGCTGTGCCTCTCAGTCGTCCGCCCTTGGCTTTCGGGGGAACAGGTAGGTGTGAACGTGCACCATGGCTGAGTCAGGGTTTCCGGGGTCCGGCGCCAACGAGCGGTATTTGCGGACGAGTTCGCGGAACTCGTCGCGCAGCGCCGCCGTGAGCTCGGGCGTCAGGCGCAAGAGGGAGTCGCTCATGTCGGAGCTGTCCACCCACTCCTGGGACCACTCGTCACGCGTGCCGATCCAGGTCGACAGGGACTCGGCGTAGTACGTGGCCACTTGGTGCTGGTACCAGTTCGCCGCCGCGCGTACCTCAGGGTTTCCGTCACGCGTAAGCGAGTCGTCGAACATCGTGCTGTCATGCGTGGAGCGCCACCATCGCTCGCGCCCCTTGCCCCGCTCCGGGGCGTCTTCCACGAACCCGTACTCCGCGAGCTGCCGCAGGTGATAGCTGGTGGCCCCGCTCGACTCGCTCAGCCTCTGGGCGAGTTGTGACGCGGTCGCCGGGCCGTCGAGCCGAAGCGAGGAGAGCAGGCGCATACGCAGCGGGTGCGCGAGCCCGCGCAGGTTGCGCGGGTTGAGGTCGATGGTCTTCAGGGGCACCGGCCGCTGCGGTTCTTGCGTCATGCCATCACCGTAGACATGCAAAGACTCCGTTGCAACCCTTTCTTTGCAACGGAGTCTTTGTAACTCGGCGGATGCCCGAGGACCGCCCTACCCCTCCTTCACGAACCCCTCCTGCACCATCCAGTCCAGCGCCACCTCATGCGGATCCTGACCCTCCACGTCCACCTTGGAGTTCAGATCCTGGGCCACCGTGTTGTTCAGCTTCTTCGTGATGGGGTCCAGGACCTCCGCCATCTCCGGGTGTTCCTTCAGCGCCTTGCTGTTGATCTCCGGGGCGGCGTTGTAGTTCGGGAAGAAGCGCTTGTCGTCCTCCATCACCGTCAGCTTCATCGCCTTGATGCGGCCGTCCGTGGTGAAGACCTCGCCGAACGTGCACGACCCCTTGGCGGCCTGGGTGTAGATGATCCCGGTGTCCATCTTGGTGATGTTGGAGTTGGGGATCTTCATCCCGTACTCCTTCTGCATGCCCGGAAGGCCGTCCTCGCGCGAGGCGAACTCGCTCTCCACGCACAGCGTGACCGCCTTGGGATCCTTCTTCGACAGAGCCGCCACGTCGGAGAGGGTCTTCGGCTTGTACTTCGCCGCGTTCTTCTGGTTGATGGCCAGCGCGTAGGTGTTGTTGAGCTCGGCCGGCGGCAGCCACGTGACGCCGTTCTTCGCGTCCGCCTTGCGCACCGCCTCCCACTGCTTCTGCGGGTCGTCGATCGGCTCGGCGTTGCCCAGATACGTGATCCAGGCGGTGCCCGTGTACTCGTACATGGCGTCCGCGTCGCCGCCCTTGACCGCCTCGCGGGCGCCGATCGAGCCCTGGATGCCCGTCCGGTCCAGGACGTCGGCGCCGGCCGCCTGGAAGGCGATGCCCATGATCGCGCCGAGGACCAGCTGCTCGGTGAACTCCTTGGACGTGACGGTGAGGTCGACGCCCTTCAGGGGCAGGCCCTTGCCGATCGTGCCCGGTCTGACGTCGTCCACCATCGGGCTGCCGCTGGTCAGGCCGCAGCCCACCAGCAGGGCCCCGCCCACGACACCGACGGCCGCCGTACGCAACGAAACCCTCATGACCCGGCCTCCAAGCCGCGCGGACGCAGCAGCAGTTCGGCCAGCGAGGCCAGCCAGTCCACGAGCAGCGCGAGCGCGATCGTCAGGATCGAGCCGAGCATGAGCACCGGCATCCGCTGATTGGTGATCCCGGTGGTGATGAGGTCGCCGAGCCCGCCGCCGCCGCCGAAGGTGGCGAGCGTCGCCGTACCGACGTTCAGGACGAGCGCCGTGCGCACACCCGCGAGGATCAGCGGTACGGCCAGCGGGAGTTCGACCTTGCCGAGGACGCCCCACGTCGACATGCCGATGCCGCGCGCGGCCTCGAGAAGGGTCGGGTCGTTGGCGTTCAGGCCCGCGATCGTGTTGGAGAGGACCGGCAGGACGGCGTAGATGATGATGCCGATCAGGGCCGCCTTCTCCCCGATGCCGATCCAGATCACCAGGAGGGCGAGCAGGCCGATCGCCGGGGTCGCCTGGCCGATGTTGGCCAGGGCCATCGCGGGGGGAGCCCCTTTGCGGAGCTTCTTGCGGGTCAGCAGGATGCCCAGCGGGATCGCGATGATCAGTACGAAGAAGGTGGAGATCACCGTCAGCTGGATGTGCTGGCGGAGCCTGAGCCAGACGTTTCCGTCCGCCAGCGCGTTCGTGGCGATCGGGTCGAGGTCGGCCTGCTCGAACCACCACCAGGTCAGCAGCAGGACGAGCGCCAGGAACGCGGGCAGGACGGTGAGCTTCTGCCAGCCGACCCGCCGTGTCCGTGCCGTGGCCACCACCGTGGGAGTGGGCTCCGGCTCGCCCTCGCCCGTGTCGCGGAACTGATGGCCCTTGACCTCGTGCTCGCCGTCGGGCCTGGGGTCAGGACCGTCGTGGGGCGATGGTTTGTGGTCGGGGATCCGGGGGTTGCTCCCGGGGATGCCGTTCACGCCTTCGCCGCCCCTCCGTCGCCCTCCTGCTCGTGGTGGGTCAACTGGGCGCGCTGTTCCTGGAGTTCGTGCTGGTGCTCCACGGCGTCGAGCCGGTCGGCCTCCAGCATTTCGTGCACGGAGTTCATCAGCGTCTCCATGTCCACGACGCCGGTGAACTCACCGCGCCGCCCGGTGACCGCGACCCGCCCCGCGTTGTCCGTGAGGACCGCTTCGAGCGCGTCGCGCAGGGTCGCGTCACGGGTGACCGTGTCGTGCACGAGGGTGCCGGCGCGGGCCAGCGAGCCCTGGGCGCGCATCAGGTCGCCGCGCCGCAGCCACTTGTAGGGACGGCGGCGTTTGTCGAGGAGCAGCAGTTCGTTCGTGCCGCTGGACCGCAGCTTGTCGAAGATGGTCTGGAGCGGGTCGTCGACGGTCACCGTCGCGAAGTCGGCGATCTCCACATCGCGTACGCGGGTGAGGTTGAGCCGCTTGAGGGCCGCGCCCGCACCCACGAAGCCGGAGACGAAGTCGTCGGCGGGGTTGGTGAGGATGGCCTCCGGGGTGTCGAACTGCGCGATGTGCGAGCGCTCCCGCAGGACCGCGATGCGGTCGCCCAGCTTGATGGCCTCGTCGAAGTCGTGCGTGACGAAGACGATCGTCTTGTGCAGTTCGTGCTGGAGCCGGATCAGCTCGTCCTGGAGGTGGTCGCGGGTGATCGGGTCGACCGCGCCGAACGGCTCGTCCATCAGGAGGACGGGCGGGTCGGCCGCCAACGCCCGTGCCACGCCGACGCGTTGCTGCTGGCCGCCGGAGAGCTGACGCGGATAGCGGCCGTGGAACTCGGCGGGGTCGAGTCCGACGAGGTCGAGCATCTCCTCGACCCGGTTCTTGATCTTCGACTTTCCCCAGCCGATCATCTTCGGCACGAGCGCGATGTTCTGGGCGACCGTCATGTGCGGGAAGAGCCCGGACGACTGGATCGCGTACCCGATCTTGCGGCGCAGCTTCACCGGGTCCATGTCGGTGACGTCCTCGCCGCCGATGCGGATGCGGCCGCTGGTCGGCTCGATGAGCCGGTTGATCATCTTCAGCGTGGTCGACTTACCGCAGCCCGAGGGGCCGACGAGGATGACGATCTCGCCCGCCTTGATCTCCATGTTGACGCTGTCCACCGCGGGGTCTCCGCTGCCCGCGTACCGCTTGGTGAGGTTCTCCAGCTCGATCGTCGCGCCCGTGGTGGCGTTCGGGGCCGCCGCGCCCTCGGCCGTCGCCCCGTCGGTGGAAGTCGCGGTGGTCTCAGACACGGATACCCCTCGAAATGGTCAGGCGGCCGATCAGGACGTACGCGGCGTCGAAGAGCAGGGCCAGGATGATGATGCCGAGCGTGCCCGCGAGCACCTGGTTGAGTGCGTTCTTGCTGCCGAGCGAGCCGATGCCGCGGAAGATCTCGTTGCCGAGGCCGGGGCCCGACGCGTACGCCGCGATGGCCGCGATGCCCATCAGCATCTGCGTGGAGACGCGGATGCCGGTCAGGATCGGCGGCCAGGCGATCGGGAGCTCCACCTTCACCAGGCGCGTCGCGCGCGACATCCCGATGCCCTTCGCCGCGTCGACCAGCGAGGGATCCACGCCGCGCAGGCCGACGATGGCGTTGCGCACGATGGGGAGCAGGCCGTAGAGGGTCAGTGCGATGACCGTCGGTGCGACTCCGAGGCCGACGACGGGGATCAGCAGACCGATCATGGCGAGCGAGGGAATGGTCAGGATGGTGGAGGTCGCGGTCGTGGCCAGATTGCCCGCCCACTCGCTGCGATACGTGATGACGCCGATCAGTACTCCGATGACGGTCGCCACGACCATGCACTGGAAGACTGCGCTGGCGTGCTGGTACGCGTCCGTCAGCAACTGCTGGTGGCGGTTGCCGAGGTAGTCCCAGAAGTTCACTGAACTGCTCACCTCGCCCAGGCGCGGTTCAGACGGCGCCGGGAGTCTCCCGGTGCCCGCGTGCTGCGTACGTCGTGCGGCCGTGCTGCTCTGTCCGTCGGTTTCGGCTGTTCGTTTCCCTACCTACCCGCATCAGGTGTCTTCTGACGCCTGTTCGACGAGCGGGATGATCCGCAGCGGAACAGGGTTCTCCATGACGATCGCCGTGGAGGCCCGGACGATGCCATCAAAACCCACGACCCGGTCGATCACACGTTGGAGATCCGCGTTCGAACGGGCGACGAGACGGCAGAGCATGTCGCCGTGGCCGGTGATGGTGTGCAGTTCGAGCACCTCGGCGACGGTCGCCAAATGTGCCCGTACGTCGGCGCCCTGGCCCTGTTTGATCTCCAGCGTGGCGAAGGCGGTGACGGGGTAGCCGAGAGCGGCCGGGTCGACCTCGGGGCCGAAGCCGCGGATGACTCCGTTCGACTGAAGACGGTCCATCCGGGCCTGTACGGTCCCGCGCGCGACACCGAGGCGGCGGGACGCCTCCAGGACGCCGATGCGGGGCTCGCGGGCGAGCAGCACGATGAGCCTGCCGTCCAGATGATCGATCGCCATGGGGTGGTCTTCTCCGCTCCTGGGGTGGTCATCATGTACAGATAGCCCGCTCATCCTGGCCTGCCGCTGGGCAGATTGCCCACCGAAAACGCAAACTATTGCGCACCTTGCGATACGGCGGGAGCCTGCGGACATGGCAGCTACCGCGAACACCCAGCCCACGTCGGCCACCTCTGGCACCCCCCACACCGCGCGCGAGGCCGATCCCTTCCCGGTCAAGGGAATGGACGCGGTCGTCTTCGCCGTGGGCAACGCCAAGCAGGCGGCGCACTACTACTCCACGGCCTTCGGCATGAAACTCGTGGCGTACGCGGGCCCGGAGACGGGCAGCCGCGAGACCGCCTCCTACGTCCTCACGAACGGCGGGGCCCGCTTCGTCCTCACCTCCGTCATCAAGGCGTCGACGGACTGGGGCCACTTCATCGAGGGCCATGTCGCCGAGCACGGCGACGGCGTCGTCGACCTCGCCATCGAGGTGCCGGACGCGCGCGCCGCGTACGCGTACGCCGTCGAGCACGGAGCCCGCGGCCTCACCGAGCCGTACGAGGTCAAGGACGAGCACGGCACGGTCGTGCTCGCCGCGATCGCGACGTACGGCAAGACCCGCCACACGCTCGTCGACCGGTCCGGCTACGACGGCCCTTACCTGCCCGGCTTCAAGGCGGCCTCGCCGATCGTCGAGCCGCCGGCCAAGCGGACCTTCCAGGCGATCGACCACTGCGTCGGCAACGTCGAGCTCGGCAAGATGAACGAGTGGGTCGCCTTCTACAACAAGGTCATGGGCTTCACGAACATGAAGGAGTTCGTGGGCGACGACATCGCGACGGAGTACAGCGCGCTGATGTCGAAGGTGGTGGCCGACGGGACGCTGAAGGTGAAGTTCCCGATCAACGAGCCCGCCATCGCCAAGAAGAAGTCCCAGATCGACGAGTACCTCGAGTTCTACGGCGGCGCGGGCGTCCAGCACATCGCGCTCGCCACGAACGACATCGTGGAGTCCGTACGCACCATGCGCGCGGGCGGGGTCCAGTTCCTGGACACGCCGGACTCCTACTACGACACCCTCGGCGAGTGGGCGGGCGAGACGCGCGTGCCCGTCGAGACCCTGCGCGAGCTGAAGATCCTCGTCGACCGCGACGAGGACGGCTACCTGCTGCAGATCTTCACCAAGCCGGTCCAGGACCGTCCGACGGTCTTCTTCGAGATGATCGAGCGGCACGGCTCGATGGGCTTCGGGAAGGGCAACTTCAAGGCGCTGTTCGAGGCGATCGAGAGGGAGCAGGAAAAGCGCGGCAATCTCTAGGGGGCGAAAGGGAGGGCTCCGCATTAGGGTGCGGAGATGGCCAGGATCAATGACGTCGGCGGGATGACGGGCTTCGGGCCCATCGACACCGCCGACGACACGGAGCCCTTCCACGCGGACTGGGAGGCGCGGGTGTTCGCGCTCAACAGCGCGCTGGTGCGCGAAGGCGTCTACAACCTGGACGAGTTCAGGGACGCGATCGAGACGATGCCGCCGGAGGAGTACCTGGCGGCTTCGTACTACGAGCGGTGGTTCCACGCGATCCGGGTGCTGCTCGACCGCAAGGGTGTGGTGACGGCGCAGGAGCTGGACGGTGAGCCGGATGCCTGACCGTTTCGTGCCGGGCACCCGCGTGACGACCGCCCACCACGACCCGCTCCACCACACACGCCTGCCGCGGTACGCCAGGGGCAAGCGGGGCGTGGTGGTCGAGCCCGAGGGCAGGCATCCGCTGGCGGACGTCAGCGCGCAGGGGCGGGGGGACGCGCCCGTGGAGCAGGTGTACGCGGTGCGGTTCGCCGCGCGGGAGCTGTGGGGCGAGGGGGAGCACGGGGTGGTGCTCGACCTGTGGGAGAGCTACTTGGAAGCGGAGGGCAGCTGATGTCCGGTACGCACTCGGACGCGCTGATCTCGCGTCAAGTACGCCGTTTGGAGACCTTGTTGGAGGAACGAGGGGTGGTCGTGGGCGCCGCCCTCGACGAGGCCCTCGACGCGTTCCTCTCCGGGTCGTCCCCCCTGAACGGGGCGCGGGTGGTGGCGCGGGCGTGGACGGACCCGGCGTTCAAGGAGCGGCTGCTCGCGGACGGTACGTCGGCGGTGGCGGAGCTGGGTTACGCGGCGGGCGGCGTCCAGCCGCAGCGCCTCCGGGTCGTGGAGAACACCGCCGACACCCACAACGTGGTCGTCTGCACGCTCTGCTCCTGCTACCCGGTACGGCTGCTCGGCCCGTCCCCGAGCTGGTACAAGAGCGAGGCGTACCGCTCGCGCGTGGTACGTGAACCGAGGGCGGTACTGGCGGAGTTCGGCTTCGAGGTACCGCCGGAAACCTCGATCACGGTCTGGGACTCCACCGCGGAGACCCGCTACATGGTCCTGCCGCGCCGCCCGGCATCGACGGAGTCCCTCCCGGAGGATTCCCTGACGCCGTTGATCACCCGCAACGCCCTGATCGGCACGGCCCCGTTGTAGCGCTCACCGCGGAGCGGTTCAGCTCTGGGGCGTGGTCGTGGACGGCTTGCTCGGGGTTGGTTTTGGTGTGGGCGCAGGCCCGGCGCCGGACGTGGTGGGGGGTGTTGCCGGGCGCGGGGCGTACATTTCTGCCGGGCCGCCGTCCGGGGGGTCGCCCAGGGAGCCCATCGCGTCCCGTGCCGCGGGGGCCAGCAGGGGCGAGAAATGCGGGTTGATGCGCAGTGCCTCGCCGATGTGGCGACGCGCAGGCCCGTACTTGCCGAGGTCCCGCTCGATCTGCCCCCGGTGGTACGCGAACACCGCGCTCAGCGGGCCCTTCTCCGTCGCCCGCTTCGCGTACTTCAGGGCCTCCTTGTCCTCACCGGCCCGGTGCAACGCCCAGCCCAGCGCATCGGCCACCTCCGGACTCCCGTGGCGTTTGAACTCCTTGCGCAGGCGGTCCGCCGCCGCGTCCGCGTCCCCGTGGTCCGCCTCGAAGAGACCGAGGATCCGTTCGTCATTGACGCCGTTGACCTCCTCCTGCTTCACCCGGGCCCGCAGCACGTCGTACTGCGCCTGCGCGGCAGGGGTCAGCCGCAGCGACTCGTACAACTCGCCCAGCTCCAGGGCGTACTCCGGCGCCGGCTGTTTGACCAGCGCGTTCTGGTAGAAGCGCAGTGCCTCCGACGTACGGCCGAGCGCCGCGAGCGCACGGCCCTTCCCGGCGAGGGAAGGGTGGTGGTCCGGGTCCGCGCGCAGCGCCGCCTCGTAGTAGCGGAGGGACTCCGTCGGCTCACCCCGCTCCCACGACAGCTCACCCACCTGGTAGAAGTACGCCGCCTGCTCCGCGGGCCCCTCCGCGAGCGCCGCCGCGTCCATCAGCTTCGATGCCGCGTCCTCGCGCCAGCCCCGGTCCCGGTAGACCTGCCCGGACCGGGCCATCACGGAGGTGCCCGAGTTCAGCTCCTGGAGCGTCTCCAGGGCCTTCCCCACGCCCTTCGCGTCCCCCAGGCCGCTGTACGCGTCGATCAGCGCGGGATACGTCGACCACCGCTTCGGGGACAGCGCGACCGCGCTCTCGGCCCACTTCTTCGCCCCGCGGAAGTCGTGCCGCGCGTTCGCGAGCACCGCCATGCCCGTCAGGGCCTGCACGTTCCCCTCCGGCCGCGTCTTCAGGGACGTACGCAAGGCCTCCTCCGCCCTGGGGTAGTAGGAGGAGTCCGCCGTCCGACGGCCGCGCTCGACGTAGGCGGCCCCGAGCACCGCCCACGAGTGGTCGTCCCCGGGATGCTTGCGCACGTGCGCCTCCCGCTCCCCGATCAGCACCGTGAGGTCCGGCAGCGCGGCAGGCACCCCCGCCCCCGCCGCAGCCATCGCCCGCCCGGCGGGCCCGAGCGCGGGCGGCGCCGCCTTCCCGCCCGATCCTTGCCGCACCACCAGGACGCCGCCGAGCAGCACGCACCCGGCGACGGAGGCGATCAGCGCGCGGCGCACGGCGGGGGAGAGCCGCGAACCCCGTGACGGCTCGCTCCACAGGCAGGGCGCCGGCGACACCGCCGCCCCCTTCTCGGCCACGCCCTCCTTGGTCACGTCCTTCTCGGCCACGGACTCGGACCGGGTCTCGATCTCCATGGCGCACACTGTGCGTCAATACGAAGAGCACATCCCGGCATGCGGACGGGCGTCGCACACGGGTTCACACCGATGGCCCCGGGTGCGAGGCTGTGATCATGAGCCGCACACTCATCGAACTCCTCCACGAGGGCCACGACGGCCTCCCCGCCGAGGCCGTCCTCACGGATCCCGACATCACGTCCTCGTACGCGAACGACATGGCGAGCTTCTGCGACGCGGGCACCCCGGCCGTCGTCGTCCTGCCACGCACCGTCGAGCAGGTCCAGCACGTCATGCGCACGGCGACAGAGCTACGCGTCCCGGTGGTGCCCCAGGGCGCCCGCACGGGCCTCTCGGGCGGCGCGAACGCCAGCGAGGGCTGCATCGTGCTGTCCCTGATCAAGATGGACCGCATCCTGGAGATCAACCCCGTCGACCGGATCGCGGTCGTCGAACCGGGCGTCGTCAACGCCACGCTCTCCCGCGCGGTGAACGAACACGGTCTCTACTACCCGCCGGACCCGTCCAGTTGGGAGACCTGCACCATCGGCGGGAACATCGGCACGGCCTCGGGCGGTCTGTGCTGCGTGAAGTACGGCGTGACGGCGGAGTACGTCCTCGGACTCGACGTCGTCCTCGCCGACGGCCGGCTCATGAGCACCGGACGGCGCACGGCCAAGGGCGTCGCGGGCTACGACCTCACCCGCCTCTTCGTCGGCTCCGAGGGCAGCCTCGGCATCGTCGTCCGCGCGACCCTCGCCCTGAAGCCGCAGCCGCCCGCGCAGCTCGTCCTGGCCGCCGAGTTCAGTTCCGCGCAGGCCGCCTGCGACGCCGTATGCAAGATCATGGAGGGCGGGCACGTCCCGTCGCTCCTGGAGCTGATGGACCGTACGACCATCAGGGCCGTGAACGCCCTTGCCCACATGGGCCTCCCGGAGACCACCGAAGCGCTGCTCCTCGCGGCCTTCGACACGTCCGACCCCGCCGCGGACCTCGCGGCCGTCGGCGCGCTCTGCGAGGCCGCGGGCGCCACCCAGGTGGTCCCGGCCGAGGACGCGGCGGAGTCCGAACTGCTGCTCCAGGCGCGGCGGTTGTCGCTCACCGCGCTCGAAGCCGTCAAGGGTACGACGATGATCGACGACGTGTGCGTGCCGCGCTCCAGGCTCGCCGACATGCTCGAAGGCGTCGACCGCATCGCCGATAAATACAGCCTCACCATCGGCGTCTGCGCGCACGCGGGCGACGGCAACACCCACCCCACCGTCTGCTTCGACGCGGCGGACGCCGACGAGGGCCGCCGCGCCCGCGAGTCCTTCGACGAGATCATGGCCCTGGGCCTGGAACTCGGCGGCACGATCACCGGCGAGCACGGCGTGGGCGTCCTCAAGAAGGAGTGGCTCGCGCGCGAGATCGGCCCGGTGGGCGTGGAGATGCAGCGCGCCATCAAGGCGGCGTTCGACCCGCTCTCCCTCCTCAATCCCGGCAAGCTGTTCTGACTCCGGTATCCGTACGTCCCCCGGCCCCTGTACGTCGCCCCCGTGGCGGCGGAGTTCACTCACCGTCCTTGGACTCGTCGGAGGGCCAGGGGTCGCGGAGCCACAGCTCGTCGACGCGGCCCGTGGTAGGTGTGAGCAGCTCGGCGAGGCCGTCGTCGATGCCGAGCCGCTCAGCCTCAGAGCCCGGAGGGACCACCCGCAGCGTGCGCTCGAGCCAGGCGGACACCGCGGGCGCGGGCGCTTCGAGGAGGGCGTCACCGTCGGGTGAACTCAGCGCCATCAGGACGACGCTGCGCCCGTCGACCTTGGTGGGCCAGACCCGCACGTCGCCGTGGCCGCAGGGCCTGAACACCCCCTCGACCAGGAGCTCGCGGGCGAACGTCCAGTTCACGGGGTGATCGGTGCCGATGTGGAAGGCGATGTGGACGGCGTAGGGATCGTCGGTGCGGTAGGTGAGGCGGGCCGGGACGGCGATGGCGCGTTCCGGCGACAGGACGAGTTTGAGCTCAAGCTCGCGTTCCACCACGGTGTGCATGTCGGTGCTGTTCCTTCCTTGTCCGGGGCCCTGGAGCGGGCCCGTGCAAGGAGAGAGCGCGGTGGGCGGGGAGCGTTACGCGGGTTCCGGAAACTTTCTCCGTACGAAGTTGAACTGTGCCCGGAAAGTGGTCTGTCGGGCGGGAGCCGCACAGGGGGACGCGGAGGTCTGATAGATGTGGAGCCTCAAAAAGACCCCCGAGCAGATACGGGACGACGGACATGAGCGCCCCAACTCCGGCCCCAGGCGACGACAGGCCCCGCGAAGGCTACTACCCCGATCCGTCCATTCCCGGATATGTCCGGTACTGGAACGGCGCGGCCTGGGTGCCCGGGACCAGCCGTCCCGCCCCCACCGACGGCGAATCGCTCCCCGCGCCTCCCGGGGCCGGGCCTGCGCCCGCTGCCGCGGCGGAGGAGACCGGGCCGCACTTCTTCGACGAGGAGCCCATGCAGGGGCCCGACGCGGCGCCTGAGGCGGCGGGCGGTGCGGCTGACGCCGGTGCCTCGCAGCACGGGGCCAGGCCCGAGCCCGCCTCCGCCTGGCAGGCGGACGCGGCTCGGCAGACGGGGCTCGGTGGCGAGACGGAACGTCGGGTGTCTTGGGGCGGGCCCGAGCAGCGGAGTGCTTCGGGGGCCGCCCAGGGTCCGCGGGATCCGCGGGATCCGCGCGTACCGAGTGAGCCGAGCGAGTCGACCGCCGATGCGGTTCCCGCTCCGGAGGCGCACGGCCCCGGCACGGTGCAGATCCGTGCGATCAAGCCAGGTGGGTCCGGCGGAGCAGCCACGCCGCCGAAGCAGGAGCAGCCCCCGGCAGAGGGCACGGTGACGTTCCGCAGGCCCGCGGGGCCGGTGCGGCCCGCAGCTGCCGCGCCCGCCACCGAAGGCACCATGGCGATCCGGGCGCTCCGCCCGAAGTCGGCGTCGTCCGGTGCGGCGGCGCAGACTCCGGCGGCTCCGCAGACGGCCGTACCTCCGCAGGCGCCTGCCCCCGCGCCTGCCCCCGTACAGCCTCAGCCGACCGTCCCGCAGCAGGGCGGTGCGCCGGGTGGTGGGGCCTCGCCCGTGACTTCGGGGCCCGGTGGCGGCTCGCCCTCGTGGGCGCAGCAGGTGCATCAGCTCGCCGAGGGGGACGGGCAGCATCGGGACGGGCAGCAACAGCAGCCCGTCGTGCCGTGGAAGCCGGTGGCCAACGACCCCTTCCTCGCGATGGCGCAGAACCAGGCGGCGGGGCGGCCCGCGGGCCTCGGCAAGCGGTTCGCCGCGCGGCTCATCGACACGGTCGTCCTCGCGGCCGTGACCGGTGCCGCGGCGCTGCCGCTCGGCACGAAGGCCGCCGACCACGTCGACAGCAAGATCGACACGGCGAAGATGTCCGGCGAGAAGGTCACGGTGTGGCTGCTCGACGGCACCACCGCGGGATACCTGGGGATGGTCCTGGGTGTGCTGCTCCTCTTCGGCGTCCTCTTTGAGGTGCTGCCCACGGCGAAGTGGGGCCGGACCCTCGGGAAGAAGGTCCTCGGGCTTCAGGTGCGGGACATGGAGGAGCATGAGGCGCCGTCGTTCGGCTCGGCGCTGAAGCGGTGGCTCGTCTATGTGGTGCCGGGGGTTCTGGTGATGGGCGTCGTCGGGGTCGTGTGGTGCGTGTTCGACCGGCCGTGGCGGCAGTGCTGGCATGACAAGGCTGCGGGAACGTTTGTGGCGGGTTAGCGAAACTCCTTAACCCATCCAGCCCCTCGCCGGATGCGCCCCTGGCGCACTCGCGGTCGACTCGCCCCATGAGTACCGAACCGCCGCCCTTCCCGCCGCCCCCCGACGACAACGACCCCTTCAGGAAGCAGCCCCCGCAGGACAGCGGCTCCGGCTCCCCTTACGGCACGCCCCCGCCACCCCCGCCGTACGGCGGGGGTGGAGATCCCTACGGCGGAGGAGGAGGCCCCTACGGCGGTGGGAACGACCCCCTCGCCGGCATGCCGCCCCTGGCGGACAGCGGGAAGCGCGTACTCGCCCGCATCCTCGACATGATCCTCGTCGGTATCGTCGTCTGGCTGCTCTCCTGGGCCTTCGGTACGAACGAGTTCGACGTCGACCCGGACGAGGTCCAGTACGGCAAGAGCTTCGGGCAGTCACTGCTCGCCGCCGTGCTCTACATCGCGTACGACAGCTTCATGATCTCCAGGACGGGTCAGACCCTGGGCAAGAAGTGGCTGGGGCTCAGGGTCGCGAACCTCAACGACGGGGCGACCCCCACCCTGCAGACCGCGCTCGTCCGCGCGGCCGTTCTCTGGCTGCCGTTCGCCTTCTGCTGCGCCTGCATCTGGACCGCGATCTGCGGCGGCTGGAGCTTCTTCGACAAGCCCTACAAGCAGGGCCTGCACGACAAGGCGGCCAAGACGGTGGTGGTCAGCACCGGCTGACCACAGGGCGTACGACACAGGCGGACCGCTGCCGCGGCGGCAGCGGCGTATCCGGCGGGCTCGTGATTCCTACGGGCCCGCCGGCTCGCGTACGGACTCGGCAAGGACGGGCGCGGCGGCACGCTGTACCGGAACGCGCTCGTCCGCGGTCCGGGCCCCGGCAGCGACGCGTGCGGCCGGTGCGGCCACGGGTTCTGGCTGGGGCACCGTCATGGCCACCAGTAATCCGAGGCAGAGCGCGGCGGCGGCTATCACCGCCACCCCGATCCCCGAACTCGTCTGGGAGAGCAGCAGCATCGCGAGCGTCGAGAAGACGACGGTCAGCGTGCCATAGGTGATCTGCGCGGGGGTCGGACGAGGCAGCGGCATGGGACGAGGCATGGCGTAATCCGTCCTCGGGACAGCGGATGCGGGGGTGGTCGAGCCCAATGTGAAGCTGTAATACGAATCAAAGGGTGCCCGGCTGCGGCGACTTGAGAAGTGTCGCCTCGCGCTGTAGCGCACCGTCGATTGACTCTATTCCGCTGCATGCCCGACGGGAACGGGCAGTAAGCGTGACCTAACCCACGGTGCGGCAGCACAGGGGGCGCACTGGTTCATGACGTCCATCAAGTGGACGTTGGAACGCGCCCGTTGACCATGTCGACGGGCGGGCGCGCGCGTCCGCATAGCGGATCTCCCGGCCTGCATAGTGCACTTGGCCTGTTCAAGTCAAGGTCTGTCTTTTCTCTCGTATCTCCGGTCGAATGTCGTCACTTGTGACGCGTATCGCGCGCGGACCTCCTCCGACCGGGACCTCGGCCCGCCTTCGCGCGGACGCGGGGGAGGACAGCATCAAGTGACAGTCAGAAGACGGACGTTCAGAGCCACCGCGGCTGCCGTGGCGATGGCCGCCGCAGCCGCCACGTTCTCGGCAGCCACCGCATCGGCCGACGAGGACAGTGGGTCGAGCGGAGCTCCAGCCATTGACCGGCAGGACCCGAGCAGGGCTAAAGCGCAGGTCGACCACGACCTCGAGGGCCCCTTCAGCAAGCGGCAGGCGCAACAGCGGCAGGCGGCCCTCCAGCAGGTCGTCGAGGGCGACGCCAAGGTGCAGAAGCGCGGCGGCTCCCAGGTCGTGAAGCTCGACGACAAGAAGTACGTCGAGCTCGGCCGGGAGAAGACCGACAAGATCTTCACGATCCTGGTCGAGTTCGGGGACAAGGTGGACGACACCACCATGTACGACCCCGACGGTCCTGACGGGCCCGAGGCGCCGATCAAGAAGTACGGCGGCAAGCCCGGCCCCGCGCACAACAAAATAGCCGAGCCGGACCGTGCGAAGGACAACAGCACGGCCTGGCAGAAGGACTACAACCAGAAGCACTTCCAGGACCTCTACTTCGGTGAGGGCAAGGACAAGAAGGGCAAGACCAAGCACTCCCTGAAGACCTACTACGAGAAGACCTCCTCCGGCCGTTACTCGGTCGACGGCGAGGTCTCCGACTGGGTCAAGGTCGACTACAACGAGGCGCGGTACGGCTCGAATTACTGCGGCGACACCAACTGCGCCAACGTCTGGGACGCGGTGAAGGACGGCGTCACCGCCTGGACGAAGGACCAGAAGGCCCAGGGCCGCACGGACGCCCAGATCAAGGCCGACCTCGCCAAGTACGATCTGTGGGACCGCTACGACTTCGACGGCGACGGCAACTTCAACGAGCCCGACGGGTACATCGACCACTTCCAGATCGTCCACGCGGGCGAGGACGAGTCGGCAGGCGGCGGCGCCGAGGGCACCAACGCCCTCTGGGCGCACCGCTGGTACGCGTACGGAAGCGACGCGGGCAAGACCGGCCCGGCCGACAACAAGTCGGGCGGCACGCAGATCGGCGACTCGGGCATCTGGGTCGGCGACTACACGATGCAGCCGGAGAACGGCGGCCTCGGTGTCTTCGCCCACGAGTACGGCCACGACCTGGGCCTGCCCGACCTGTACGACACCACGGGCAAGGGCGAGAACTCGGTCGGCTTCTGGTCGCTGATGTCGGCCGGATCCTGGCTCGGCACGGGCAAGGACGCCATCGGTGACCTGCCCGGCGACATGACCGCCTGGGACAAGTTCCAGCTGGGCTGGCTCGACTACGCCAAGGCCAAGGCCGCGACCAAGTCGACGCACAAGCTGGGTGTCTCGGAGTACAACACCAAGAACAAGCAGGCGCTCGTCGTCGAGCTGCCCAAGAAGCCCGTCACCACCACGGTCACCAAGCCGACCGAGGGCTCCAAGCAGTGGTGGAGCGACCAGGGCGACGACCTCAAGAACACCCTGACGCGCTCGGTCGACCTGACCGGCAAGTCCAAGGCCGAGCTCTCCCTTGACGGTTGGTGGGACATCGAGGCCAACTACGACTATCTCTACACCGAGGTGTCGACGGACGGCGGCGCCAACTGGGTCCCCGTGGACGGGACCGCGGACGGCAAGGCCATCCCGCGCGACGCCGGGGACAAGCCCGCGTTGACGGGTGCCTCGGGTGCGTACAAGAAGCTCGCGTTCCCGCTCGACGCGTACGCCGGCAAGAAGATCGACCTCCGTTTCCGGTACTCGACGGACGGCGGCGCGGGCGGCAAGGGCTTCGCGGCCGACGCGCTCGCGGTCACCGCGGACGGCGCCAAGGTCTTCGAGGACGGCGCCGAGGGCGACGACAACGGCTGGACGGCGAAGGGCTTTTCGCGCATAGGTGAGTCCTTCACCAAGAACTACGACCAGTACTACCTCGCCGAGAACCGGCAGTACGTGTCGTACGACAAGACCCTGAAGGTCGGCCCGTACAACTTCGGCTTCTCCAAGTCCCGTCCGGACTGGGTGGAGCACTACGCGTACCAGAACGGCCTGATGGTCTGGCAGTGGGACACCTCGCAGAAGGACAACAACACCAGCGCGCACCCCGGCCAGGGCCTGATCCTGCCGGTGGACGCGCACGCCGAGCCGCTCAAGTGGGCGGACGGCACCCTGCTGCGGAACAAGATCCAGCCGTTCGACGCGACGTTCAGCAAGTACCGGACGGACGCGATCACGCTCCACAACGCGGACGTGCCGCTGAAGATCAAGTCCCAGAAGGGCGTCTCGGTCTTCGACGACCACAAGGGCACCTACTGGTTCAAGGAGAA
Source organism: Streptomyces sp. A18 (assembly GCF_059026065.1). Classification (NCBI taxonomy): domain Bacteria; kingdom Bacillati; phylum Actinomycetota; class Actinomycetes; order Kitasatosporales; family Streptomycetaceae; genus Streptomyces; species Streptomyces sp. A18. The sequence continues at coordinate 140,608 of NZ_JBWLKL010000009.1, forward strand.
CCCCACGGGAAGTGTCAAGGTCACTGACACCAACACTCAGATCAAGATCGTCAAGGAGCCGAAGGATGGCTCGACGATCACGCTCCAGGTGGCTCCCTCGGTGAAGTAGGTAGCATTTTCGCAGGTCAGAGCCGTATCGGCCGTCGCCCCCTAGCGGGCGGCGGCCGATCGTGTTTAGGTGCGTCCTGTGGATTTCTTATTGACACGGGGTCCGGCAGCAACGGACCAGGGCCCCGTGCGACGTCTCACGGGGGTGTGACCAGCCATGTCCGCAGGAGGTTTCAGCAAGCTGCCGAACGGCAGCGTGGTGGTGGCCTTGACCCTGCCGAGCCCGTCCGCGGGCGGCGGCAATGTCCGGATGATCGTCCACGCGGTGAACCGCGCGAGGGCGCTGACACGCCTGCGGAACCTGGGCATGCGGGCCGTCTATCTGCGGGGCAACGCGGAGCCTCCGACGCCGGACGAGATCACGGCGGTGCTTCATCACCCGGACGGGCTGATATGGCGTACGGCGCCGGACGCTGCCGCTGAGCTCTGGCATCCCATTCGTGCCCTGAAGCGGCAGGCGCTTCAGCGCCAGAGACCCGGGCAGACCGAGGCCAGCGCCTCGGGCGTGTGAGTGATCGCCCTGCTGGGCGTGCGGTGATGACTGCGAGCCCGGTGAGGGCTTGTCGCACCCGCGCGGCGGAGCCGCATGTGCCACAGCCCCGAGCCCCTTACGGGGCTACACCACCGGCTTGCCGGTCAGTTCCACCCCGGCGGCCCTGAGCTCCTCCAGGGCCCGCTCGGTGCTCTCCTCGGAGACCCCCGCCGTCAGGTCGAGCAGGACCACCGTGGCGAAGCCCTCTCGTACCGCGTCGAGCGCCGTCGCCCGCACGCAGTGGTCCGTGGCGATGCCCACCACGTCCACCTCGGTGATCTTCCGGGCCCGCAGCCAGTCGGCCAGCGTGACGCCGTTCTCGTCGGCCCCCTCGAAGCCGCTGTACGCGGCCGAGTAGGCCCCCTTGTCGAAGACCGCGTCGATGGCCCCGGACGCGACGACCGGCGCGAAGTTCGGGTGGAACCCGGTGCCCTCCGTGCCCGCCACGCAGTGCGGCGGCCAGGAGCGCACGTAGTCCGGGTGGTCCGAGAAGTGGTCGCCCGGGTCGATGTGGTGGTCGCGGGTGGCCACCACGTGCCGGTAGCCCGCCGGGGCCTGCCCGATCAGCTCGGTGATCGCGGCGGCCACGTCGGACCCCCCGGCGACCGCGAGGCTGCCGCCCTCGCAGAAGTCGTTCTGTACATCGACGACGATCAGAGCGCGGCGCATCGGTTGTCCTTCGGCTCGGCAAGGCTCGTAGGCGTGAGGGCAGGGAGAGGGGACTCGGCCGGATGAACCGAGCGTAGAGACTTCGACCGCGATGCGGGAGAGGGCGTTCGAACGCTCTGTCCGCCGCTCCGGCGCACACCGCGGATGTGGTCCACCGGCATCAGATGTACTCCGTGGGAATGACCGCCTCGCCCTTCGACAGCTGCGTGGCCGACAGCGGGAGCCGCGCCCGCGCCGCCGCGTGCCGCTCGCGCACGGTGTCCAGCGGCTCGCGCGCCACCACCTCGCCGCCCTTGATCAGCTCGACGAGGAGCTGGTGGTCGGCGAGCTCCACCGGCACGGCACCCGTGCCGATCACCTCGGCCTCGGCGACCCCGTGCTCGTCGGGCCGCCGCGCGGCCCACTTGCGACCGCCCACCGACGACTTGGCGCCGAGTGACTTCTTGGCCACCGGCTCAAGGCGAGCGTGCGGGTCCGCCGAGTGGGCGCGGGCCACCAGCTTGTAGACCATCGAGCAGGTCGGGTGTCCGGACCCGGTCACGAGCTGCGTGCCGACGCCGTACGCGTCCACGGGCGCCGCCGCCAGCGAGGCGATGGCGTACTCGTCCAGGTCCGAGGTCACGACGATCTTCGTCTTGGTGGCGCCGAGCTCGTCCAGCTGCTGCCGCACCCGGTGCGCGACCAGGAGCAGGTCACCGGAGTCGATGCGCACGGCGCCCAGCTCCGGTCCGGCGATCTCGACGGCGGTACGGACGGCCTCGGTCACGTCGTACGTGTCCACGAGCAGCGTGGTGCCGGGGCCCAGCGAGTCCACCTGGGCCTGGAACGCGTCGCGCTCGTTGTCGTGCAGCAGGGTGAAGGCGTGGGCCGACGTGCCGACCGTGGGGATGTCGTAGCGGAAGCCGGCCGCCAGGTCGGACGTGGTGGTGAAGCCGCCCACGTACGCGGCGCGCGAGGCGGCGACGGCCGCGAGCTCGTGCGTACGCCGTGCGCCCATCTCGATCAGCGGGCGCTCACCGGCGGCCGATGCCATCCGGGAGGCCGCGGCCGCGATCGCCGAGTCGTGGTTGAGGATGGAGAGGATCACCGTCTCCAGGAGCACGCACTCCGCGAAGGAGCCCTCGACGCGCAGGATCGGCGAGCCGGGGAAGTAGACCTCGCCCTCCGGATAGCCCCAGACGTCGCCGCTGAAGCGGTAGGAGGAGAGCCACTGGAGGGTCGCCTCGTCGACGACGCGGCGCTCGCGCAGGAAGCCGATCACGTCGGCGTCGAAGCGGAAGTTCTCGACGGCGTCCAGGACCCGGCCCGTTCCGGCCACCACTCCATAGCGGCGCCCCTCGGGCAGTCTGCGCGTGAAGACCTCGAAGACGGAGCGCCGATCGGCGGTGCCGGCCTTCAACGCGGCCTGCAGCATCGTGAGCTCGTAGTGATCCGTGAAGAGCGCTGTCGACGGAACATCCACCGGCAGCCCAAGGTCCGCTGTGTTCATACGAAGGATGCTACCCCGCATCTCGTCACTCTGACGATTTCGTGAGCCCATTTGTGCGAGGGCCCCCTGCGGGTGGCAGCATGGGACAAGTGAGTACGTCCCGCCCGTCTCCCGCCACCGCCCCTCCAAGGATGGGCTCCGCCCGCTGCACTATTCCCGCAGAGATCACCCGCCCGGAATCGGACGAAGAGACGTTCGCCGTCCCGGAGCCCGACGTCCCCTGGATCACGCTCGTCCACAACGACCCGGTCAATTTGATGAGTTACGTGACCTATGTGTTCCAGGCCTACTTCGGGTACTCGAAGGAGAAGGCCACGAAGCTGATGATGGACGTGCATCACAAGGGTCGCGCCGTCGTCTCCACCGGCTCCCGCGAGGAGATGGAGCGCGACGTACAGGCCATGCACGGATACGGTCTTTGGGCCACCCTCCAGCAGGACCGGAAGTAGCGACGCATCTGATGCCAGGACAATTCGAAGCCATCCCCGGGGGCGGCGCGGCCGTCGCGCTCGACGAGGTCGAGATCTCGATCATCCGCTCACTCGCCGTGCAGCTCCTGGAGCTGATCGGCCCCGGTCCGGCCGAGGACGCCTCGGACGACCCCCTCGCGGAGCTGTTCGCGGAGGGCCCGAGCGAGCCGCCCACCGACCCGGTCCTCCAGCGGCTGCTTCCGGACGCCTATGGCGGTCCCGGCAGCGAGGAGGGTGCCGGCGACGCCGACGAACTACGCGCCTACTCCTCGGAGTTCAGGCGCTTCACCGAGAACGATCTGCGGGCCAAGAAGCGCGACGACGCCCTCGTGGTGATCCGCTGCCTGGACGCCATGACCTCGAAGGGCGAGGGCGGCGCCGTACTGAAGCTGTCCACCGACGAGTCGCGGCACTGGCTCGGCTCGCTCAACGACCTGCGCCTCGCGATCGGCGCGCGCCTCGAAGTGACGGACGAGGACGACACGGACCTGCTCTATCGGCTGCCCGACTCCGATCCACGTAAGCCGATGGTGATGGCCTACCTCTGGCTCGGCGGTCTGCAGGAGACGTTGGTCGGCACGCTCATCGGCTGAACGCCACGGCAAAGTCGTTGTACATAGCAGCGATTGGCCTCCGTTCGCTCACCGGACGCTCAAATCCGGATAACGATCGTGTCACTCGGGTGATCACCTTTGGCTGGGCGAGGGAATTTTGTCCGGTTCTTCTCGTGGCGTGGGCCACATCTGGCCGGGCCGATCACTATTGCGGCCGTGATAAATCTTCACGACCACTCGGTGACGCCACCCATGTCACCGGTGGCGCTCGGGCCGGCAGACCGCCGGTAGCACTCCATCCATATCCGGGGGGATCAGGACCTGATCCGTGGCCATACGCAGACTGCGGGCACGGATCTAGCGTGGAGAAAGGCGTCACCATGACCTCAGTGCAGGTCGAAGAGCATCACGACGGCAATGAGGCCGGCGGCACGGGCGGCTCGCCCGGCACGTCGGGCGAGGGCTATCAGCGCGGGCTCGGTGCCCGGCAGATCCAGATGATCGCGATCGGCGGTGCCATCGGCACCGGCCTGTTCCTCGGCGCGGGCAAGGCCATCCACAAGGCCGGTCCGAGCCTCATCCTGGCGTACGCCATCGCCGGCCTCGTCATCTTCTTCATCATGCGGGCCCTGGGCGAGCTGCTCATGTACCGCGCCGTGTCGGGCTCCTTCTCGGAGTACGCGCGTGAATTCATCGGCCCGTTCTTCGGGTACGTGACCGGCTGGACGTACTGGCTCTTCTGGGTCGTCACCGGAATCACGGAAGTCACGGCGGCGGCCCAGTACATGCAGTACTGGACGCATGACGCCATCCCACAATGGGGCTACGCGCTGATCTTCACGGTCATCCTGTACGGCGCGAACCTGATCTCGGTGAAGCTCTTCGGCGAGATAGAGTTCTGGTTCTCGATGATCAAGGTCACGGCCATCATCGGCATGATCCTGATCTGCGTCGGCGTCCTCACCATCGGCTTCTCCGACGCCGGTGACACCGCGTCCGTCTCCCACCTGTGGAGCGAGGGCGGCTTCTTCCCGAACGGCATCGGCTCCACGCTGATGACGCTGCAGATCGTGATGTTCGCCTTCCTCGCCGTCGAGCTGGTCGGCGTCACCGCGGGCGAGTCCAAGGACCCGAAGACCGTCCTGCCCAAGGCCATCAACACCGTGCCATGGCGCATCGCCGTCTTCTACATCGGCGCGCTCATCATGATCCTCTCGGTCGTCCCGTGGACGTCGTTCCAGCCGGGCGTCTCGCCGTTCGTCGCGGCCTTCGAGGAGATGGGCCTGGGTGTCGGCGCCGCCATCGTCAACTTCGTCGTCCTGACGGCCGCGCTCTCCTCCTGCAACTCCGGGATGTACTCCACCGGCCGCATGCTGCGCGACCTGGCGCTCAACGGCCAGGGCCCGAAGTTCTTCACCAAGCTGACGAAGAACGGCCTGCCCCTGGTCGGCACCACGTTCTCCGCGTCCCTGATGCTGGTCGGCGTCTGGATCAACTACCAGTGGCCGGGCGAGGCGTTCAACTACGTAGTCTCCTTCGCGACCATCTCTGGCATGTGGGCCTGGATCATGATCCTGATCTGCCAGATCAAGTACCGCCGCAAGGCCGACCGCGGCGAGCTGCCGCAGTCCAGCTTCCGGGCGCCGGGCGCCCCGTACACGAGCTGGTTCGCCCTCCTGTTCATCGGCATGGTCATCGTGATGATGGGTGTCGACAAGGACGCGCGGATCTCGCTCTACGCGGCTCCGGTGTGGGCCCTGATCCTCGGCGTCGGCTACCTGGTCATGCAGAAGCGCGGCGACGCACAGCAGACCGGTGGCGGCGAGGCGGGCCAGAAGGACGTCCTCAAGGCCTGATCCCCGCCTGATCGCACCTGGATCACCGCTCGATCCCAGCATGTGGGCCGACCCGTACCACCCTTCGGTACGGGTCGGCCCTTCTGCTTATCCTGGCTGCCATGCTGACCCTCACCCAGGCCCTCCACGACCAGATCGTCGCGCACGCACGCGAGGACCACCCCGACGAGGCCTGCGGTGTGGTCGCGGGCCCGGAGGGCACCGGCCGCCCGGAACGCTTCATCCCGATGCTGAACGCGGCCCGCTCGCCCACGTTCTACGAGTTCGACTCGACCGACCTCCTCAAGCTCTACCGCGAGATGGACGACCGCGACGAGGAGCCGGTGATCGTCTACCACTCGCACACGGCGACCGAGGCGTACCCCTCGCGCACGGACATCACGTACGCCAACGAGCCCGGCGCGCACTACGTCCTGGTCTCCACGGCCGACGCCGACGGCGCGGGCGAGTTCCAGTTCCGCTCCTTCCGGATCGTCGAGGGCGAGGTCACCGAAGAAGAGGTGAAGGTCGTCCAGGCATACTGAGCTCCACCTTGAGGCGGCAGGACCCAGGAAGCCGGTGCGAATCCGGCACGGTCCCGCCACTGTGATCCCACCCCGAGCGGGTGGGGCAGTCAGGAACTGACCTGCCGCCTTCTTCTCCCACGACGCAGGGGACGCGGAATCCCCTGGAGGAGGCGCTCAGTCATGCCCCGCCCCATACGCGTGCTCATGGCCGCGGCCCTGCTGGTCCCGCTCGCCGCATGTTCGTCCTCCGAGGGATCGGAGTCGAAGCCGGTGTCCGAGAAGACGCCGGGTTTCCCGTACACGGTCACGAACTGCGGCGTGACGACGACGTACGAAGCACCCCCGAAGCGTGCCGTGACGATGAACCAGCACGTGACGGAAGTGATGCTGGAGCTCGGCCTGAAGGACCACCTCGCGGGTACGGCGTACCTGGACGACGAGGTCCTGCCGAAGTACGCGAAGGCGTACGCGGACACCCCGGTCCTCGCCGAGGAGTACCCCTCGTACGAGAAGCTCCTGGCCGCCGACCCCGATTACGTCTACGGCGGTTACGCGAGCGCCTTCACGGCGGGGGAGGGCCGCAGCCGCAAGGCCCTGGCGAAGTCCGGCATCGAGAGCCGCCTGAACGTCGAGGGCTGCGCCAAGCGGCCGGTGTCGATGGACGACGTCTACAAGGAGGTCCGCGAGGTCGGCAGCACGTTCGGTGTGCGGGCGCGGGCGGACGCGTGGGTGAGCGCGGCGAAGCGCGAACTGGCCGCCGCGGAGAAGCGGTCGGGGTCCGGGAAGCCCGTCCCTGTCTTCGTCTACGACAGCGGGGACAAGACGGCCTTCACGGCGGGCGGCCGTGGCATCGGCAACGACATCATCGAGCGGGCAGGCGGCCGCAACGTCTTCGCCGACCTGGACAAGTCCTTCGGCGACGCGTCCTGGGAGTCGGTGGTCGACCGTAAGCCCGAGGTGATCGCGATCCTCGACTACGGAGGCACGACGGTGGCCCAGAAGAAGAAGCGCCTCCTGGAGGACCCGGTCCTGGCAGACGTCCCCGCCGTCAAGCACAAGCGCTTCGCGGTACTGCCGCTGTCGGACGCGGTGGTGGGGGTGAGGGCACCGGGGGCGGTGGAGAAGCTGGCGGATCAGCTGTGAAATCTCAGCCCGTCCGGCGTTTGAGGACGAACTCGGCGGAGCCGGTGATCGACGGCAACGCGTCCGGGGGCCCGGGGGCTGAGCCCCCGGTTCCGGGAAGGGGCGGGGTGGGGGAGAGCCCCGCCAGGGCCGCACGGGCCCGCGGACGACTGGGCTACGTGACAGTCGTAACGGCACTCTGCGCCGCCCTCGTGGCGGCAACCATCGCAGGGCTCGCGCTGGGCTCCGTCCGGATCCCGGCGTCCGAGGTCCTGGACATCCTCACGGGCGGCGCGGAACCCTCCCCGTTCCGCACCATCGTGCTGGACGTCCGCCTCCCCAGGGTCCTGCTCGGCGCAGCCGTGGGCGCGGGGCTCGCCGTCATCGGCGCCGTCCTCCAGGCCCTGGTGAGAAACCCGCTGGCCGACCCCTTCCTCCTCGGGGTCTCCTCCGGCGCCTCCGCCGGAGCCGTCGCCGTTATTGTGCTCGGCAGCGTCTTCGGCATCGGGGCGGGCCTTGCGACCACCGTCACGATCCCGGCCGCGGCCTTCGTCGGCGCCCTGCTCTCGCTGCTCGTCGTCTACGCCCTGGCCAGGTCCGGCGGCGGGGGCTTCGCCACCGGTCGCCTGATCCTGGCCGGAGTGGCCGTCTCGTACATCCTCTCCGCCCTGACCAGCCTGATCCTGATCACGGCCGACAGCGCGGACCACCTGAAGGAAGTCCTGTACTGGACGCTCGGCGGCCTCGGCAGCGCCCGCTGGGACATGCTCGCCCTGCCCGGCGGCGCCCTGATCGCGGGCACGGCGCTGCTCGTCGCCCTCGCCCGCCCCCTGGACCTGCTCCTGGTCGGCGAGGAGGGTGCCACCGTCCTCGGCCTGGACACCGCCCGCTTCCGCGCCGCCGTCTTCGTCCTCGCCTCGCTCCTGACCGGCGTACTCGTCGCGTACAGCGGGGCCATCGGCTTCGTCGGCCTGATGGTGCCGCACGCGGCCCGGATGCTCGTCGGCGCCGCCCACCGGGCGCTCCTGCCGGTGGCGGCCCTGATGGGCGCGGTGTTCCTGGTGGCCGCCGACCTCGCCGCGCGCACGGTCGCGGCGCCGCAGGACATCCCGGTCGGCGTCCTGACGGCGCTGACCGGCGGCCCGTTCTTCCTGTGGATGCTGCGAAGGAACCGTACGGAGGCGACGGCATGAGCAGCCCGGCCGAACTCGGAACCGAGTCCCTCACCTACCGTGTGGACGGCAAGACCCTCGTCGACGACGTCACCCTGCACGCCGCCCCGGGCGAGACCGTCGGCCTCGTCGGCCCCAACGGCAGCGGCAAGACCACCCTCCTGCGCTGCGTCTACGGCACCCTCACGCCCACCGGCGGCCGCGTACTCCTGGACGGCGACGACCTCGCGGCCGGCTCCGCCAAGGACCGCGCCCGCCGCGTCGCCACGGTCCCGCAGGACGGGCACACCGGCTTCGAGCTCACCGTCCGGCAGATCGTGGCCATGGGCCGCTCCCCGCACAAGCGCTTCTGGGAGGCGGACACCGCGCGGGACGCCGTCCTGGTCGGCGAGGCTCTTGAGCGGGTCGGCGCGGCGGACCTCGCCCACCGCGCCTTCGCCGGGCTCTCCGGCGGCGAGCGGCAGCGCGCACTCGTGGCGAGGGCGCTGGTGCAGGAGCCCGCGGTCCTCGTCCTCGACGAGCCGACCAACCACCTGGACATCCGCTACCAGCTGGAGATCCTCGCCCTGGTCCGCGACCTCGGCACGACGAATCTCCTGGCCCTGCACGACCTCAATCTGGCGGCGTACTACTGCGACCGTCTGTACGTGCTCGAAGCAGGCCGCCTCGTCGCGTCGGGCCCCCCGAAGGAGGTCCTGACCAGCGAGCTCCTCGCCGAGGTGTACGGAGTCACGGCGGAGGTCGCGGTGCATCCGGCGACCGGTGCCCCGACGGTCACGTACCTGCCCACGGCCGCGCCCCGCCTCCCGTCGCCACCCCTCCATCCACGTGATGGACGTGAATCATCCACTATGTGAGATCACATTCCAGAACCCGGACCGGGAATCGATACGATGACCGCATGGTTCCCCACGACGTGAGCGACAAGATGCCGGGCATGCTGCTCGTTGCGCGTCTGCACGTCGATTTGTGCAGGCTCTCCAGCGCGATCTGTTCGCGCTGACAGCCGCCGCCGTACGGCCGTGAGCCGCGGCGCCACCCCCGCGCGACGCCGTACGCACCGGCACTCGCGCACCCGCACTGACGCACCGCACGACCGGGCCGCCGCGCGCCCACCCACGTGACTTCTCCCGACAGGAGCCCCCAGCCATGGCCATCGAGGTCCGCATCCCGACCATCCTCCGCACCTACACCGACGGCGCCAAGGCCGTCGAGGGCAGCGGGGACACCCTCGCCGAGCTCTTCACCGACCTCGACTCGCGGCACGCGGGTATCGCCGAGCGCATCGTGGACGGCGACAAGCTGCGCCGCTTCGTGAACGTCTACCTGAACGACGAGGACGTCCGCTTCCTGGACGGCATCTCCACCAAACTCACGGACGGCGACAACGTGACGATCCTCCCGGCCGTGGCCGGCGGCATGGTCTGATCGCGGATGCCTCGCTACGACTCCCCGCTGGCGGCCGTGGGCAACACGCCCCTCGTCCGCCTGCCGCGCCTGTCACCCTCCGACGACGTCCGCATCTGGGCGAAGCTGGAGGACCGTAACCCGACCGGTTCCATCAAGGACCGCCCGGCGCTGCACATGGTCGAACAGGCGGAGAAGGACGGGCGGTTGACGCCCGGCTGCACGATCCTGGAGCCGACGTCCGGCAACACGGGCATCTCGCTCGCGATGGCGGCCAAGCTCAAGGGCTACCGCATCGTGTGCGTCATGCCGGAGAACACCTCGCAGGAGCGGCGCGAACTGCTCGCCATGTGGGGTGCGGAGATCATCCCGTCCCCGGCGGCGGGCGGCTCCAACACGGCCGTACGCGTGGCCAAGGAGCTGGCGGCCGAGCACCCGGACTGGGTGATGCTCTACCAGTACGGCAACCCGGACAACGCGGGCGCGCACTACGCGAGCACCGGTCCCGAGATCCTCGCGGACCTCCCCTCCGTCACCCACTTCGTGGCGGGCCTCGGCACGACGGGCACGCTCATGGGCGTGGGCCGCTTCCTGCGCGAGCAGAAGCCGGACATCAAGATCGTCGCGGCGGAGCCCCGCTACGACGACCTCGTGTACGGCCTGCGGAACCTCGACGAGGGCTTCGTCCCCGAGCTGTACGACGCGTCCGTCCTGACCACCCGCTTCTCGGTCGGCTCGGCGGACGCGGTGACGCGCACCCGTGAGCTGCTCAAGGAGGAGGGCATCTTCGCCGGTGTCTCCACCGGGGCCGCGCTGCACGCGGCGATCGGCGTCGGCAAGAAGGCGGTGGCGGCGGGGGAGTCCGCCGACATCGTCTTCGTGGTGGCCGACGGAGGCTGGAAGTACCTGTCGACCGGCGTCTACACCGCCGAGACGACCGAGGCGGCGATCGAGACGCTGCAGGGTCAGCTGTGGGCTTGAGCGCCCTGCGCAACGGTTGAGCAGCGGCTCCGCCGAGTCCGTCCTCAAACGCCGGACGGGCTGGATGAATCCAGCCCGTCCGGCGTTTCGCTGCTCAACCCGCGCTCAACCCGCCAAATACCGCACCTGATCCCACAGCGCCGGATCCACGACCCCCGCCCGCCTGCGGAACTCCCACACCGGCACGTCCCGCAGCTCGTCCGTCTCCAGGAAGCTGGGCCGCCCCCGCGCGTCCCCCACCGAACCGGGCGGCAGCGGAATCACCCCGGCGCGCTCGTCGTGGTACTTGCTGGTGATCTTCGCGACGACCGCGCGCTCGCCCCGCACGGACAGGACGAGACAGGGCCGGTCCTTGTCGCCGGGCCCGTCCTCGTAAGGCACCCGCGCCCACCAGATCTCCGCGGGTTTCGGCGCCGGCAGCCTGCGGCGCGGGCCGCGCGGACGGCCCGGCGGCCGGGTGGTCCGCCCACGGGGTCCGCGGTCGCTGCGACCCCGGCCGTCCGCCACCGCGGCGACCATCGCGAGCACCACCACGGCGGCCAGCGCGAGCCACCATGACGTATCCATACCGCAGACCGTACCGGCGCGCACTCCGCCCCGCGCGCCCCCCGAACCGGTGACAGCGCAGGTGAGTTCTCCCACAACGGCCCACGACGGAGGAGCGACCGGACCTTTTGCGCCTTACGCTCGACGGATCGCAGCACTCCTCGAAGGGCTTCCCCCAGGGCCCTTCGCGAGCCCCCGCAAGGCCCCCGCACAACCCCCGTTTCGCCCCCGGAGGTTTCCGCTCCATGAAGCTCACCGTCGTCGGCTGCTCGGGGTCGTTTCCGTCCGCGGACTCGGCCTGTTCGAGCTACCTCGTCGAGGCCGACGGCTTCCGGCTGCTTCTCGACATGGGCAATGGTGCCCTCGGCGAGCTGCAGCGCCATGTCGGTCTCTACGACATCGACGCGATCTTCCTCAGCCATCTGCACGCCGACCACTGCATCGACATGTGCGCCTATTTCGTGGCGCGCTACTACCGGCACGACGGCGGACGCTGCGCCCCCATCCCGGTCTACGGACCCGAGGGCACGGAACAGCGCCTGACCACCGCGTACGCGGACACCCCGTCGGCCTCCTCGATGAGCGAGGTCTTCGACTTCCACACCGTGAAGCCGGCCTCGTTCGACATCGGCCCGTTCTCGGTCCGTACGGAGAAGATGCGCCACCCCGTCGAGGCGTACGCGATCCGCGTCGAGCACGGCGGCAAGTCCCTCACGTACTCGGGAGACACCGGCGTGTGCGGCGCGCTCGACGAACTGGCCGCCGACACCGACCTGTTCCTGTGCGAAGCGGCTTTCACGCACGGCAAGGAGAACATCCCCGACCTGCACCTCAACGGCCGTGAGGCGGGCGAGTCCGCCCAGCGCGCGAGCGCCGCGCGGCTTCTCCTCACCCACATCCCGCCGTGGACGGACCCCCAGGCGAACCTGGCGGACGCGCGCACGGCGTACGACGGCCCGGCCGAACTGGCGAAGCCGGGCCGGAGCTACGAGATCTAGCGACCGGTGCTCCCGGGCCTGGTCCCGCGGCCGCCCAGCGCCATCCTGTTCCAGGTGTGGCGGCGGCCGCGGATCGCGACCGAGTAGGCGTACATGACCTCCGGATCGCACATCCCGGGCAGGTAGGAGTCACCGAAGTGGTGGGCGTCGACGCCCACTTCCTTCGCGTTCAGGGCCAGCTGCGGCACGACGTTCGCGTGCGAGCCCTCCTGGCTGGTGCCGATGGCCCCCATCACGATCGCCCCCGCGTCCTGCACCGCGGCCACGGCCTGCGCGGCCAGCTCCTTGGTGACGCCGGGCAGCGTCCCCGGCAGCGGCATCACGACGCCGTCCGCGCCCGCGTCCACGAGCGAGGTGAGCCGGGCGGCGGTGACCCGCTCCGGGTGCCCGGCGTGGTGCATCTTGCCGCTCCAGAGCGCGACGTCGTCACCGAGGCCCTGCCTCAGCTCCTCCGTCACCCGGGCAAGACCGTCGTACGAACCGCCCGTCCCCGGATTCGCCGTCAGACAGAGCATGGCCGCACCCATGTCGATGAGCCGTCTGGCGTACTCGGGCTTGGCCCGGCGGATCTCGGGGACGTCACCGGGCTCCAGATTGATGCCGACGGGCCGCCCGATGAACCCGGCGAGCTCGGCGATGGAGTCGAAGGCGCCGAGCCCCGGAAGGTCGAGCCGCTCGCCGTCCCAGACGCGCTCGATGAGGTTCAGTACGACGATGTCGGCGCCGAAGGCGGCGACGAGCTCGGCGTTGTGCACACCGGGCATGCCGGGCACGGGGACCAGCGCCGCCCGGTCGGCGAAGACCTCGCCGACCATGGTGCGGCCCTCGGCGGCGGCGACCGACGCGGTGAGGGCGCGGCCCCGGAGGGCGGAGAGGTGGGGGCGGTCGAGGTCGAGGATGCGGGGGGTGGCCGGGGTGGCCGGGGAGGGCGGGGAGGTCGTCATGTCTTCGACCGTAAGCCGCAGAACATGACAGAGCCCCTCGCCGTTGGTACCAACGGCGAGGGGCTTACGTCCCGAGAGAGGCGGGGCCGAGGCCTACTTCGACTCGGCCTTCAGGATCTCGGCGAGCTCCTCGTCGGACTCGCGGCCCGGCGTCGGGAGGTTCCACTTGGTGATCGCGAAGCGGAAGATCACGTAGTAGACCGCCGCGAAGCACAGGCCCACGAGGGCCAGGCCCCACGGGTTGCTCGCGATGCCGAGGTTGAGGAAGAAGTCGACCGCTCCCGCGGAGAAGCCGAAGCCGTCCTTCATGCCGAGGGCCCAGGTCAGCGCCATGGAGACACCGGTGAGCACCGCGTGGATCGCGTACAGGACCGGGGCGATGAACATGAACGTGAACTCGATCGGCTCGGTCACGCCGGTGACGAACGCGGTGGCCGCGAGGGAGAACATCATGCCGCCGACGACCTTGCGGCGCTCGGGGCGGGCGCAGTGGACGATCGCGAGGCAGGCCGCCGGGAGGGCGAACATCATGATCGGGAAGAAGCCGGTCATGAACTGTCCGGCGCTCGGGTCACCGGCCAGGAAGCGCGCGATGTCGCCGTGCTTGCCCTCGAACTCACCGGCCTGGAACCACGGGAAGGAGTTCAGGAGGTGGTGCATGCCGATCGGGATCAGCGCGCGGTTGGCGACACCGAAGATGCCCGCGCCGACGGCGCCGGAGCCGGTCAGCCACTCGCCGAAGTTGTGCAGACCACTGCCGAGGACCGGCCAGATGAGACCGAAGACGATGCCGAGGAGCAGGCCAGCGAAGGCCGACAGGATCGGGACGAGGCGACGGCCGCCGAAGAAGCCGGCCCAGTCGGGCAGCTTGGTCCGGTAGAACTTCTGGTACAGCAGGGCGACGACGATGCCCATCACGACACCGCCGAGCACACCGGCGTTGACCGGCGCGTCATTCATGACGATCTTGCCGTCGACCACGCTGGCGACCTGCGGAAGGTTGCCGTCGGTGAAGGTGGCGAGCACCTTCTGGAAGACGAGGTAGCCGGTGACGGCGGCGAGCGCCGTCGAGCCGTCCGACTTCTTGGCGAAGCCGATCGCGATGCCGACGGCGAACAGGAGCGCCATGTTGTCGAGGATCGCGCCGCCACCGGCGGCCATGTAGCCGGCGATCTTGTTGATGAACGTCGGGAACGATTCCCGGCCGAGCATGTCGGCGTTTCCGAGGCGGACGAGCAGGGCGCCTGCGGGCAGCACGGCGACCGGCAGCATGAGGCTGCGGCCGATGCGCTGCATGACAGCCATCGCGCCGGAGCCCTTCTTCTTGTCGGCCGCGGGGGCGGCACTGGCCGTGGACACAACTTCCTCCAGTGGGCAAGGCGCCGCCTGGGGACATGGAAGTGGGGGACGGCGGCGTCTCCGGGGGCCGCGGCGGGACGGCCGCGTGGTCTACACCAATTAGTGGTGTAGACCTGTTGTAGCACGGTGAAGGTGACGTAAGGAACCCACGAGTTTTGTGGGGTCGGCCATAACGTGAAATCAACGGCAAAAGACCCCCGGACCAGAGGTCCGAGGGCCTGAGCCGGGTTGAGCTGGAGTGAGCCCCCTGAGGGCTAGGCCTTGGTCTGTTCCGCGTCCAGTGCCTCCGCCTCCTCCTCCGGTTCTCGTCCCGGAGTCGGCAGGTTGAACTTGCGGATCACGAAGCTGAACAGGGCGTAGTACACCACGGCGAAGACCAGGCCGATCGGGATGATCAGCCAGGGTTTCGTCGCCAGGCTCCAGTTGATGACGTAGTCGATGAGGCCCGCCGAGAAGCTGAAGCCGTCCTTCACGCCCAGCGCCCACGTCACCGACATCGAGACACCCGTGAGCACCGCATGGATGCCGTACAGCGCGGGCGCGATGAACAGGAACGAGTACTCGATCGGTTCGGTGATGCCGGTGACGAACGACGTCAGGCCGACCGAGAGCATCATGCCGCCGACCACCTTGCGCCGCTCCGGACGCGCCGCGTGCGTGATCGCGAGGGCCGCGGCCGGGAGCGCGAACATCATGATCGGGAAGAAGCCCGAAGTGAACTGACCGGCCGTCGGGTCGCCCGCGAGGAAGCGGTTGATGTCACCGTGCACGATCGTGCCGTCCGGCTTGGTGAAGTCGCCGAACTGGAACCACACGAACGTGTTCAGGAACTGGTGCAGGCCGATCGTGAGCAGCGCGCGGTTGGCCACACCGAAGATTCCGGACCCCAGCCACCCGAGGTCCACGAGCCACTTGGAGAAGCTGGTCAGCGCGTCACCGATGGGCGGCCAGATCCACACGCACAGACCCGCGAAGACCAGACCGACGAAGGCCATGATGATCGGCACCAGACGGCGGCCGTTGAAGAAGCCGAGCCAGTCGACCAGCTTCACGCGGTGGTAGCGCTGCCAGAACCACGCGGCAAGGAGACCCATCACGATGCCGCCGAATACCCCTGGATTCTGGTACGCGGCCTGCGCGGGCGTCCCGTCCTGCGCGATGCAGACCCCGCTCCACATCCCCGCCGCCCCGAAGGTGGTGTCGGCGGGGCAGTCGTCCGGGAACGCGCGCAGCACCGCGTAGTAGACGAGGAAGCCCGCCACGGCCGCGAGCGCCGTGGAGCCGTCCGACTTCTTGGCCATGCCGATCGCGACACCGATGCAGAACAGCAGGGGCAGGCCGAGGGTGGAGTCCAGGAGTGAACCGCCCGCCGCCGCGAAGACCTTGGCGACGTTGTCCCAGCCGAGGCCTTCGGCGCCGAAGACGTCCGGCTGGCCGAGGCGGTTGAGGATGCCCGCGGCCGGCAGCACGGCGATGGGGAGCTGGAGGCTGCGCCCCATCTTCTGGAGGCCTTGGAACAGGCCGTTCCACCACCTCTTCTGCGGCACCGCCGCTGCATTGGAGCTCATGCGCGTCCCCTCCGGAACAAGCCAGGTTTGGCGGTCGTTGAAAACTGGTGTAGACCAGTTGCGGAACGGGTGCGGTGCCATCCCGACAGGAATGGCACCTTGATCGTCATCATTGGGTACGAGTGCCGTAACCGCCCGCGAAGATGCTCCAACCGTGCGTTAACGTGACAAAGCGGACCCACGGTGTGGTGAGGTCGCGTCCTTTGAGAACAGGGAGAACACCATGGCCAGCAAGGCTGAGAAGATCGTCGCCGGGCTCGGCGGCATCGAGAACATCGAAGAGGTCGAGGGCTGCATCACCCGCCTCCGCACCGAGGTCAAGGACCCGGGCCTCGTCGACGACGCCGCGCTGAAGGCCGCCGGCGCCCACGGAGTCGTCAAGATGGGCACCGCGATCCAGGTCGTCATCGGCACCGACGCGGACCCGATCGCCGCGGACATCGAAGACATGATGTGAGTCGGTAAGCCGCCGGGCTCACCGCTGAGGGGCCCTTCACGCCAAGCGGGAAGGGCCCCTCACTCATGTACGGATAGGCTCAGCCGCATGTCCTCACCCCAGCCCCGCATCGACGGCCGCACCCCCGAACAGCTCCGCCCGATCACCATCGAACGCGGCTGGAGCAAGCACGCCGAGGGATCCGTCCTCATCTCCTTCGGAGACACCAAAGTCTTCTGCACCGCCTCCGTCACCGAAGGCGTCCCGCGCTGGCGCAAGGGCAGCGGCGAAGGCTGGGTCACCGCCGAGTACTCGATGCTGCCGCGCTCCACCAACACCCGCGGCGACCGCGAATCCGTACGCGGCAAGATCGGCGGCCGCACCCACGAGATCTCCCGCCTCATCGGCCGCAGCCTCCGCGCCGTCATCGACTACAAGGCGCTCGGCGAGAACACCATCGTCCTGGACTGCGACGTCCTCCAGGCCGACGGCGGCACCCGCACGGCGGCCATCACGGGCGCCTACGTGGCCCTTGCGGACGCCGTGGCCTGGGCCCAGGGCAAGAAGCTCATCAAGGCCGGCCGCAAGCCCCTCACCGACACCGTCTCGGCCGTCTCCGTCGGCATCGTCGGCGGCGTACCGCTCCTCGACCTGCGCTACGAGGAGGACGTCAAGGCCGACACCGACATGAACGTCGTCTGCACCGGCGACGGCCGCTTCGTCGAGGTCCAGGGCACCGCCGAGGCCGAGCCGTTCGACCGCAAGGAGCTCAACGCGCTGCTCGACCTCGCCGTCGGCGGCTGCGAGGACCTGGCCGCGTTCCAGCGCGAGGCGCTCGAAGCCACGCGGTAGAAAGTCAGTCGAAGCAGACGACCAACTGGGCGGCCGGACGAGCAACCATCGGACCCCCCACAGGCGTTCTTACCGATACAGGCGCGCGGGCAATGCCGTGCGCCTGTGTCACACCCGGGGAGGGATCCACGCATGGCCGCGCGTCACCGCCGTATCGCCATCGCCATCACGTCCGTACTCATCGCCGTACCGGCGGGCGTCGGACTTGTCGGCTGCAGCGCAGTCGAGAAGGCCCTCGACTGCGTCCAGACCGCGGACGCCATCGCCGAGAGCGTCACCGACCTGCAGCAGGCCGTCGAGAAGGCGGGCGACGACCCCACACAGGCCGACGAGGCGCTCGACAAGATCGACAAGAACATCGATGAGATCGGCGACAAGACCGACAATGCGGACGTGAACAAGGCGGTCGACGACCTGGAGAAGGCCGTCGACAACGTCCGCGACTCCATCGACGGCGGCGACGCCACGCCCGACCTCAGCCCGGTCGTGGACGCGGCGGGCGAACTGACGAAGGTCTGCACGCCTTAGCACCCTCCGGCAGCCCGGATACTGGTGGGCATGACCCGCCTCATCCTCGCCACCCGCAACAACGGCAAGATCACGGAACTCAGGGCGATCCTCGCCGACGCAGGCCTCACCCATGACCTCGTCGGCGCGGACGCCTACCCCGAGATCCCCGACGTCAGGGAAACCGGCGTCACCTTCGCCGAGAACGCACTCCTCAAGGCCCACGCCCTGGCCAAGGCCACCGGCCTGCCCGCGGTCGCCGACGACTCCGGCCTCTGCGTCGACGTCCTGGGCGGCGCCCCCGGCATCTTCTCCGCCCGCTGGGCGGGCCGGCACGGCGACGACGCCGCGAACCTGTCGCTCCTGCTCGCCCAACTCGGCGACATCGACGCGGACATCCACCGCGGGGCCCACTTCGCGTGCGCCGCGGCCCTCGCCCTGCCGGACGGCACGGAGCGGGTGGTCGAGGGGCAGTTGAGGGGCGTACTGCGCCACGAGCCATCGGGTTCGGGCGGCTTCGGCTACGACCCGATCCTCCAGCCGGAGGGGGAGACGCGGACGTGCGCGGAGCTCTCGGCCGCCGAGAAGAACGCGATCAGCCATCGCGGCAAGGCGTTCCGGGCGTTGGTCCCGGTGGTGCGGGAGCTCCTGGGCTGAGCGGCGGTACGGACGACGTAGGCCCGCGTCGCGCAGTGCGCGAGGCGGGCCTACGTATGCTCAGGAGCAGTGCGGCGGAAGGGATTCGAACCCTCAAACCCTGTCACGGGTCACTGGACCTAAACCAGCTGTGTCGCCATTGCACCACCGCCGCTGGTCGTCAGCCATGTTATCGGGCCGAGGGTTCGAGCGGCACAGGGCCCGAGGTTCGGCGGGAGCTTCAGAACCTCGGTGATGGAGCCGCCGCCTCCACCATTTCCGCGGCTTCCTCCTTCGTCCCCACCGACGGAGGCGACCCCTCCAGCGGCTTCTGGGCCGTTTCCTTCATGCAGGCCACCGCGATGATGCCCACCAGCGCCGCCGCCATCGCGTAGTACGCCGGGACCATGTCCGTTCCCGTGACGCTGATCAGGGACGTGATGACCAGCGGGGCCGTGCCGCCGAAGAGGGACGCGGAGATGTTGTAGCCGACCGACAGGGAGCCGTACCGGACCGAGGTGGGGAACAGGGCCGGGAGCGTGGCCGACATCGTGCCCAGGAGGCAGACCAGGGAGAGGCCGAGCAGGAGCATGCCTCCGGAGACCGCGATCAGGCTGCCCTGCTTGATCAGGAGGAAGGCCGGGATCGAGATGACGAAGAAGCTGACCATGCCCGTCATCAGGAGCGGCTTACGGCCGAAGCGGTCGGACAGCTTGCCCACCTGAGTGATGATCAGCATCAGGATCACCATCGTGCCGATGAGGATCAGCAGGCCGTGCGAGTCGTCGTAGCCGAGCTCGTCCGAGAGGTACGTCGGCATGTAGGAGAGGAGCATGTAGTCGGTGATGTTGTACGCGCCTACCAGGGCGATGCACAGGACCAGCATCGGCCAGTGCTCGCGGAAGATCTTGGCCAGGTCGCCCTTGGCGGTCGTCTCGACCGTGGACGCGCCCTCGGTCGCGGAGTGGAAGGTGGCGTCCTCCATCTTCTGGAACGCGGGCGTCTCGTCGAGCTTCAGCCGCAGGTAGAGGCCGACGAGGCCGAGCGGGCCCGCGACGAGGAACGGGAGGCGCCAGCCCCACGACTCCATGGCGTCCGAGCCGAGCGCCGTGTTGAGGGTCAGTACCAGGCCGGCCGCGCCCGTGTATCCCGCGAGGGTTCCCATCTCCAGGAAGCTGCCGAAGTAGCCGCGGCGCTTGTCGGGCGCGTACTCGGCGATGAACGTGGACGCGCCGCCGTACTCGCCGCCCGTCGAGAAGCCCTGGACCAGGCGGAAGAAGATCAGCAGGACGGGGGCCCAGAAGCCGATCGTGGCGTAGGACGGGATCAGGCCGATGGCGAGGGTGCCGATCGCCATCATGATCATCGTCAGCGCGAGGACCTTCTTGCGGCCGATCTTGTCGCCCATCGGGCCGAACACCATGCCGCCGATGGGTCGTACGAGGAACGACACCGCGAAGGTGGCGAACGACGCGATCAGCTGGACCGTGTCGTTTCCGGATGGGAAGAAGACATGCCCGATGGTGACGGCCAGATAGCTGTAGATGCCGAAGTCGAACCACTCCATGGCATTACCGAGCGAGGCCGCTTTCACCGCCCGCTTGACCGCCGCATCGTCCGTGACCGTGATGTCCGTGCGGCGCAGCGGTGGATTCGCGCGCCGTTTGGCGGCTCGGAAGAGGGTGCGGTGCCGCTTCACGGCCTCGGTATCGGCCTCTGCCTCGTCGTGGGCCGCCATGGGTAGTCCTTCCGTTCTGCGAACAATCCTCCTGGCATCACTTGCTCGAAGACGGCCGACGCAAACGAAGGCCCCCGTGAAGGGGGCCTTCGTCACATTTGCCGAGGGACGGGGGAGAGGAGCAGGTCAGGCGCTCGGGCGCTCAGATCCCCAGGTCCTTGATGATCTTGGCCACGTGGCCGGTCGCCTTGACGTTGTAGAAGGCGTGTTCGACCTTGCCCGCCTCGTCGACCACGACCGTGGAGCGGATGACGCCGGTGACCGTCTTGCCGTACAGCTTCTTCTCGCCGAAGGCGCCATAGGCCTCCAGGGTCTCCTTGGACGGGTCGCCGACCAGGGTGACCTTGAGGTTCTCCTGCTCGCGGAACTTCGCGAGCTTCTCCGGCTTGTCCGGGGAGACACCGATGACGTCGTAGCCCGCGCTCGCGAGCACGTCGAGGTTGTCGGTGAAGTCGCAGGCCTGCTTCGTGCAGCCGGGGGTAAGGGCGGCAGGGTAGAAGTAGACGATGACCTTGCGGCCCTTGTGGCCGGCCAGGGAGACCTCGTTGCCGTCGGCGTCCGGCAGGGTGAAGGCCGGGGCCGTGTCGCCGGGGGTGAGTCGCTCGCTCATCTTCGGTCTCCTCGCACAGGATGCTCGTAAAACGTGTGGTGACGGAGTCGAGCGTAATAGGGGTGCCGTGGGGTGCGGTGCGCCTGGAGCTGACAGACTGTCGGCGATACGTACAGAAGGAACAGACAACCGGACACGACCACGGAGGCAGCGCGGTGTCGGACACGTCGGATATCAGGACCCCGGCGCAGATCGAGGCGGACATCAAGCGCCGTCGCGTGACGCTCGCCGAGACGCTCGATGAGATCGGGGTGCGGGTCCACCCGAAGACGATCGTCGGTGACGCGAAGGCCAAGGTCGTCGCGAGCGTGGACAACTCCCTCGGCCGGGCGTACGTCGGTGCCAACCGCGTCGTGTCGGACGTGCGGGCCCAGCTCGTGCACGAGGACGGCGCGCCGCGCCTGGAGCGCATCGTGCCGGTGGCCCTGGTGGTCGTGGGCCTCGTGGGGCTGCTCGCGGTGAACACACGGCGCCGCAGGGACTGACCCGGCATCGTACGATGGGGCGACCCGGGATCGTACGGGCGCGGTGTCGGCAGGTAGGTTCGGGGCGTGAGCGCCAAGAGCCAGGGACACAGCACCCACGACGACAAGCTGCCCATCCGCATGCTGCACGACCGCGTGCTCGTGCGGCAGGACACCGCCGAGGGTGAGCGGAAGTCGGGCGGCGGCATCCTGATCCCCGCGACCGCCACCGTCGGCAGGCGTCTGGCCTGGGCCGAGGTCGTCGCCGTCGGGCAGAACGTACGGGCGGTCGAGCCGGGTGACCGGGTGCTGTACGACCCGGAGGACCGGGCCGAGGTCGAGGTGCGTGGCGTGGCGTACGTGCTGATGCGCGAGCGCGATCTGCATGCCGTGGCCGCCGACCGGTTCGAGGGCTCCGAGGACTCGACCGGGCTCTATCTGTAGCGGTCCGCCTCTAGCGGTCCGTCCGTAGCGGTCCGTAAAGCGTGCGGAAGGGGCTGGTGACCATCGTCACCAGCCCCTTTTGCGCGTTCCTTGCTACCTTTTAAGGACCCCGACGAGACGCGCCGTACCGGGTTTCTGAAAAGACGACGCACCCCCATCAAGAAACGCGATCTCGCGTTCCTACGTTGTCGGAGGTGCCGTCATGGCCTGGGTTCTGTTGATCGTCGCCGGTCTGCTCGAAGTGGGCTGGTCGATCGGGATGAAGTTCACCGAGGGGTTCACCCGGCTGTGGCCGAGCGTGTTCACCGGACTCGGGATCGTCGCCAGCATGCTGCTGCTCTCCCATGCCGCCAAGACGCTGCCCATCGGCACGGCGTACGGCGTGTGGGTCGGCATCGGCGCCGCCGGTGCGGCGGTGGTCGGGATGATGGTGCTCGGTGAGCCCGCCACCGCCGCCCGGATCTTCTTCGTCGTGCTTCTGCTGGTCGCCGTCGTGGGCCTGAAGGCCACTTCGGGGCACTAGGAGTACGCCGGGGTGCCCTAGTTGTACGCCGGGGTGCCGTCGCCCTGCCTTCTGGTCGCCGCGCCCTCGGTCAGGCCGCCCAGGTCTCCACCGCCGTCGCCGGTTCCGCCGTCCGCGGTGGAGCCGTCGGTCTGCCCCTGGGCGGCGCCCGGGTCGGCGGTGGTGCCTCCGTCGGCCGTCCCGCCGTCGACGGTGGCACCGCCGTCCGTCTGCCCTTCCGTCTGGCCCTGATCCTGCCCCTGCGTCTGCCCCTGGTCCTGGCCCTGCGTCTGGCCTTGGTCCTGGCCCTGGGTCTGCCCCTGGTCCTGGCCTTCGGTCTGCCCCTCGTCCAGGCCCCCCGTGTCGTCCCCGCCGGTGGCCGCACCGCCGGTCAACGGGTCCTCCTCGCCGTCCGTGGGGTCCGGGATCACCGGAACGTCGGCGCCCTCCTCCAGCTCCAGGTCGAAGTCCCGCATCGGCTCGCCCGCCAGGGCCTGCTTGGTGAACTGCGCCCAGATCTGCGCCGGGTAGCCGCCGCCGTTGATGCGGGGCTCGCCGAGCGCCCCGTACAGCGGGGTGTGCGCGCCGGTGTCCGGGTTCTGGCCCATCACGGAGACCACGGTGGCGAGTTCGGGCGTGTAGCCCGCGAACCAGGCCGCCTTGTCCTCCTCCGCGGTACCGGTCTTGCCGGCCGCCGGACGGCCCGCGGCCAGCGCGGCGGTGCCGGTGCCGCCGTCGACGACGCTCTGCAGGATGGACGTGGTGGTGTCGGCGGCCTCGCGGCTGACGGCCTGCGCGGTGCTCGGCTCCGGCAGTTCGATGTTCTGACCGTCCTTGGTGACCTTCTCGACCATCGTGTACGTGGGGTGCTTGCCGTGGTTGGCGAGCGTCGCGTACGCCTCCGTCATGTCAAGGACGGACGCCGTGGAGGGGCCGAGCGCGATGGACGGGGACGCGGTCAGGTCGGGGGTGCCCTCCGGGATGCCGAGGGCGACCGCGGTGTCCTTGACCTTGTCCGAGCCGACGTCGACGGCCATCTGCGCGTAGACGGAGTTGACGGACTTGTCGGTGGCGGCGCGGACGGTGATGTTGCCGTAGTCGACGTTGTCCTCGTTCTCGGGCGCGTACGTCCCGCCGTCCCAGCCCTGCACCGGGCGCTTGTTCGTGCCGTCGTAGATCGTGTTCGGGGTGATCAGGCGGCCGTCCTGGGTGACCGAGCCGTTCTCCACGGCCGAGGTGAAGACGAACGGCTTGAAGGTGGAGCCCACTTGGTAGTCGCGGCGCGTGGCGTTGTTCACGTACTGCTTGGTGTAGTCGATGCCGCCGTACATCGCGACGACCTTGCCGGTCTTCGGGTCGATCGAGGCGCCGCCGGCCCGCACATTGCGGTCGACCTTGCGGGACTTCTTGTCGAGCTTGGACATCACCTGGTCGTCGACCGCCTCCTTGAAGGCGTTCTGGCGGTCCTTCTGGAGGGTGGTGGTGATGCGGTAGCCGCCCTTGGCGAGGGTGTCCTCGTCGACGATGTCGTTCGCCGTCAGATAGTCCTCGACGGCCTGTACGAGATAGCCGCGCTGTCCGGAGAGGCCGGACGACCCCTTGGCCTCCTTGGGCGCGGGGAACTTGGTCCTGGCCCGGTCGGCGGCGCTCAGCCAGCCCTCCTTGACCATGCCGTCCAGGACGTAGTTCCAGCGGCCCACGGCGCGCTGCTTGTTCTCGGGGTGCGTGGCCACGTCGTACGCGTTCGGGGAGTTGAGGAGCGTCGCCAGATAGGCGCCCTGCGCGGTGTTCAGGTTCTTGACGTCCTTGCCGAAGTACGCCTGGGCCGCGGCCTGCACGCCGTACGCGTTGCGCCCGAAGTAGCTGGTGTTCAGGTACCCGGCGAGGATGTCGTCCTTGCTCACCTCGCGGTCCAGCTTGATCGAGATGAAGAACTCCTTGGCCTTGCGGGTGAGCGTCTGCTCCTGGCCGAGGTAGTAGTTCTTCACGAACTGCTGGGTGATCGTCGAGCCGGACTGTTTTCCCTTGCCGGTGACGGTGTTGTAGGCGGCGCGGATCATCGCCTTCGGGTCGACCGCCGACTCGCTGTAGAAGTCGCGGTCCTCGGCGGCCAGCGCGGCGTGCTGGACGTCCTTGGGGATCTGGCTCAGCGGTACGTTCTCGCGGTTGACCTCGCCGTCGCGGGCCAGCTGGCTGCCGTCGGCGTAGAGGTAGACGTTGCTCTGGGCGGTCGCCGCCGCGTTGGCCGGGGGGATGTCGACGATCATGTAGCCCGCGGCGAAGCCGCCGACGCAGAGCAGGATCAGCAGGATGAACCCGCCGAGCACCATGCGCCAGGTGGGGAAGATCCGCCGCCAGCCCTTGCGCTTGGGGCGCTTCTTCCCGCCCTTCCCGCCCTTCTTGTCCGAGGGGGCCTCTGCCGACCCCTCGGGGGTCTCACCGGGGGTGTCCACGGGTTCGCGGGGCGCCCAGCCCTCGGGTCCTTCGGCGCCCTGCTGCTGCGGCTCGTCGCTGCTCATGTCTCGTGGAACTCCCGGTTCGCGTCGTACGTCACGTACGCCTCGTACGACCCATTGCACACTGTCGCTTCATGCGTTCCCTGCCAGGCACGCGCCGTGCCCAGAAAATGCCTGGCACGGGCGATGACGACGGCACTAGGCTCCGTCTCTTTGGCCCGGAACGGGCAAGGCTCTCGTCAAGACTCTTCTAAAGGGGATGCGTGTGCGTACAGGACGGTTCCGCTTGTACGCGGCCGTCGCCCGCGGAGGCTTCCGGCGCTACGCGACCTATCGGACGGCGACCCTGGCGGGGGTGTTCACCAACACCGTCTTCGGGCTGATCCTCGCCCACACGTACATCGCGCTGTGGGACGAGCGTCCCGGTCTCGGCGGCTACGACCAGTCGCAGGCGCTGACGTTCGTGTGGCTGGGACAGGCGCTCCTGATGGTGATGGCGGTGATGGGCGGTGGTTTCGAGGAGGAACTGATCGAGCGTATCCGCACGGGTGACATCGCGATCGACCTGTATCGGCCCGCTGACCTGCAGGCGTGGTGGCTCGCGGGTGACCTGGGCCGTGCGCTCTTCCACCTCCTGGGGCGTGGGGTCGTACCGATGGTGATCGGGGCGCTGATCTTCGATCTGGCGGTGCCCGCCGATCCGTGGACGTGGCTCGCGACGGCCGTGGCGATCGTGATGGGCGTCGTGGTGAGCTTCGCGCTGCGCTTCCTGGTGTCGCTCTCCGCGTTCTGGCTGATGGACGGCGCGGGCGTGGCCCAGATGGCGTGGCTCGCGGGGATCTTCTTCTCCGGGATGCTGCTTCCGCTCAACGTCTTCCCGGGAGCGCTCGGCGAGTTCGCGCGGGCGATGCCGTGGTCGGCGCTGATCCAGGTGCCCGCGGACGTGTTCCTCGGCAGGCACACCGGCTTCGACCTGCTCGCCACGTACGGCTTCCAGGCCGCGTGGGCCGCCGGGCTGCTGTGCGCCGGGCGGATGCTGCAGTCGGTGGCGACGCGACGGGTGGTGGTTCAGGGTGGCTGAGAGTCTCCTCGACGGGGTGCCGGACACACGGATGTCGCGGGCGCTCGACGGCGTGCGGACCTACCGCATGATCGCGGCCATGTGGATCCGCTCCACGATGGCCTACCGCGCGTCCTTCGCGATGACCGCGTTCGGCAACTTCGCGGCGACCGCGCTCGACTTCGTCGCGATCCTGCTGATGTTCTCCCAGGTGGACGCGTTGGGCGGCTACTCGCTGCCCGAAGTGGCCTTCCTGTACGGCTCGGCGGGCGCGGCCTTCGGCCTCGCCGACCTGGTCATGGGGTCGATGGACCGGCTGGGGCGGCGGGTGCGGGACGGCACCCTGGACACCCTGCTCGTACGGCCCGCTCCGGTGCTCGCGCAGGTCGCCGCCGACCGGTTCGCGCTGCGGCGCCTCGGCCGGATCACCCAGGGCCTGCTGGTCCTCGGCTACGCGCTGGTCGTGCTCGACATCCAGTGGACCCCGCTCAAGGTCCTGATGATCCCGCTGATGCTGCTCAGCGGCGGGGCGATCTTCGCCGCGGTGTTCGTGGCGGGCGCGGCCTTCCAGTTCGTGGCGCAGGACGCGTCCGAGGTGCAGAACGCCTTCACCTACGGCGGCACCACGATGCTCCAGTACCCGCCGACCGTATTCGCCAAGGACCTGGTGCGGGGCGTCACGTTCGTCCTGCCGCTCGCCTTCGTGAACTGGCTGCCCGCGCTGTACGTGCTCGGGCTGCCCTACCCGCTGGACCTGCCGCGCTGGCTGGCCCTCACCCCGCCGCTGGTGGCCGTCGGGTGCTGCGCCCTCGCCGGACTCGCCTGGCGTGCGGGACTTCGTTCGTATCGCAGCACGGGGAGCTGAACGCACGTGACATCAGAATCGGACTTCATCGAACTCGACGGCGTCGAGAAGGTCTTCGACGTACGCAAGAAGACCGGCTTCCTGCGGCGCGAGAAGCACGAGGTGCGTGCCGTCGACGGCATCACCTTCACCGTGCCGCGCGGCGAGATGGTCGGCTACATCGGGCCGAACGGCGCGGGCAAGTCGACGACGATCAAGATGCTGACGGGGATTCTCACGCCCAGCGGCGGCCGGTTGCGGGTGGCGGGCATCGACCCCTCCCGCGAGCGCACCCGCCTCGCGCGGCGCATCGGGGTGGTCTTCGGCCAGCGCACCACCCTGTGGTGGGACCTGCCGCTGATCGACTCGTACCGCCTGATGCACCGCATGTACCGGATCCCGGACGCCCGCTTCAAGGAGAACCTCGACCGCTGCGTCGAACTCCTCGAACTGGGCGCCCTGTTGGACGTACCGGTGCGTCAGCTCTCGCTCGGCCAGCGGATGCGCGGCGACATCGCGGCGGCGCTGCTCCACGACCCGGAGGTGCTGTACCTGGACGAGCCGACGATCGGCCTCGACGTGATCAGCAAGGCCAAGGTGCGGGAATTCCTGCGGGACCTGAACGCGGAGGCGGGCACGACGGTCCTGCTCACCACGCACGACCTGACCGACATCGAGCAGCTCTGCAAGCGCGTGATGGTCATCGACCACGGCCGCCTGATGTACGACGGCGCCCTCGCGGGGCTGCACGAGGTGGGGGAGAGCGAGCGGACCCTGGTCGTGGACCTGGAGCGCGAACTGCCGCCCATCGAGGTGGAGTCGGCGCGGGTGGTGAAGGTGGAGGGCCCGCGGCAGTGGCTCGCCTTCCCGGCGGCTCAGTCGGCGGCTCCGCTCGTCGCCCGGGTCGCGGCCGAGTACCCGATGGTCGACCTCTCGGTCAGGGAACCCGACATCGAGGCGGTCATCGCCAAGATGTACGCGGAGAAGACGACCTCGTAGGCTGCCCGTATGACCGACGAGCAGCCTCAACTCCCGGATCTCCGGGCCGCCGACGCCGACCGCGAACGCGTCGCCGAACGACTCCGTGACGCCGTGGCCGAGGGCCGCCTGGACATGGAGGAGTTCGAGGAGCGCCTGGACGCGACGTACAAGGCACGCACGTACGGCGATCTTGAGCCGATCACGCGGGACCTGCCGGATGTGGGCGCCAAGATCTCCATGGTGAAGCCCGGCTCGTCCCGCGACGGCGAGATCGACTGGCCGTCCCGCATCGGAGGCGAGCCCACCTCCACGGGCGCCTTCGCGTTCTGGAGCGGCTTCATGCGCAAGGGCGCCTGGACGGTGGGCCGGCGGTTCACCGCGTTCGCGATGTGGGGCGGCGGCGAGATCGACCTGCGTGAGACGCGGTTCGCGGAGCGCGACGTCGAGATCCGCTGCTTCACGATCATGGGCGGCATTCAGGTCACCGTGCCGCCCGAGCTGAACGTCCAGGTCAAGGGCTTCGGCATCATGGGCGGCTTCGACGACAAGGCCTCGGGCGAGGGCACCCCCGGCTCCCCGCGCGTGGTGGTCACCGGCTTCGCCCTGATGGGCGGCGTCGGCGTGGACCGCAAGCTGCCGCGGGCGGAGCGCCTGAGGCTCAAGGAGGAGCGCCGCCGCGAGAAGCTTGAGCGGCGCGAGGAGCGGCGTGCGGCACACTTCGATCGGGCCGAGGAGCACCGCCTGCGGCACGAGGCGCGGCACGAGCTGAACATGCGTAAGCGCGACGAGCGGGACTGAGCCGCGGTGACCGCGGCCCGGCGGCCGGAGCTACAGCTCCGCCGCCGCGGAGCCCCGCAGGTGCGCCAGGTTGAAGGTGTCCGCCATCTTCCGGTAGCCGGCGTCGCTCGGGTGCAGGTGGTCGCCCGAGTCGTACTGGGCGCGCAGCTTGCGGGGGTCGTACGGATCCCGCAGCGACCGGTCGAAGTCGACGAACTCGTCGAAGACGTTGCCCTGACGGATCTGTTCGTTCACGCCCTGGCGGACGTTCTCGAGCCCCGGCTCGTAGCCCCGGTGGCCGCCGAACGGCATCAGGGTCGCCCCGACGACCCGCAGGCCGCGTGCGTGCGCCTGCCGGGTCAGCTCCCGGAGCCCCTCGACGATGCGGTCGGGGTTGTTCTGGTGCGGGTTGCGCAGGATGTCGTTGACGCCGAGCGCGATGACGACGGCCTTGACGCCCGTCCGGTCGAGCACGTCGCGGCCGAAGCGCGAGAGGCCGCTCGGGTTGTCCGCGGGCGTTCCGTTGCCGTCCGAGAGGACGCGGTTGCCGCTGATCCCCTCGTTCACGACGCCGTAGCGCGGTCCGCCCGACTCGTCGCGCAGCCGGTCGGCGAGGGTGTCGGTCCAGCGGGTGTTGGCGCCCATGGTCGAGGAGATGCCGTCGGTGAGCGAGTCGCCGAAGACGACGACGGTGCCGTCCGACTCGTTGCTCAGGACGTCCACGGCCGACAGGTAGCGCCAGGAGGTGCTCTGCTGGCTGAACGCGATGCCGTCCAGGTCCTCCGTACGGTCGCCCTCGGCGATGTAGCTGACCTGGCGGGCGTGCGGGTGGAAGGTGGCCGGGCCCGAAGGGGTCGGCGAGAACGTCGTGACCAGGAGGTCGCCGTCGTGCGGCACGCGCAGCCGGACCGCGTCGCTCATCACCTGCTGGCCCGCGGGGATCACCACGGACGTGTTGCCGTTGAAGTTCAGGCGGCGCAGGGTGCCCGGGGCCGCGGCCGGGTTGTTCGACCCGACGGCCACGGCGATGGAGGCGTGGGTGATGCTCAGCGGCTGCTGCCCGTACAGGTTCGACAGGGTGATGCGGGCGCTGTCGCCGCCGACGCTGGTGTGCACGACGTTGCGGATGGAGCGGCCCGCGAAGCCGTTGCGGTGCGTGTTCGGTTCGGCGGCCGCGGGGGATGCGGCCCAGGTGCCGACCCATGTGCCGGCGGAGGCGGGTGCCGCGGAGTTGCGCGGGCTGCGTGACCCCGCGCTGATGGTGTCCTGAGATCCGTCGTCGGTGTGTGACACACCGAGGTATATGGCGGCGGAAATCACCACTATCACCGCGAGCACCGCGGCAAGCAGGGCATAACCGTGACGCTTGGTCATGCGGGCTGTGTCTCCTCGAGCAGGGGGAGCCCGAGGCTCCGATGTGATCACCCCATGATGCGTCATGGGCCGTGAGGCGGCCGACACTGCCCCCCTCCGACCATTCAGACGCCGGGAACTTGTGCTCCGTTCCAGGAGTCGGTCAGGAAGGGACGCAGAGAGACGGGGACAATACGTATGAGGACGCCGCGAATCACGCGAACGGGCCAGGTGGAGTGAGTGGAACGTACGAATCGATCAGTTCCGGAGGGCGTGGCCGAGGGGGCCGCGGCTGAGGGGCGTGCTGCCGGGCAGCATGCCCGCGAGCCACACCCTTCAAGCGGCGGCGTCGCCTCCGGCCCAGGCGTGGGGGGCGGCTTCACGTACAGCCCCGCCGACGAGGAGAAGCGGCGCGGCGTCCGCCGGATGAAGATCACCGCGACCGGCCTCCTCGTCTTCGTCGCGCTCGTCTACGTACTCGCCAAGTGGGCCCAGAACACCGGCGCCGGTGCCTGGGCGGGGTATGTCGCCGCGGCGGCCGAGGCGGGCATGGTCGGCGCGCTCGCCGACTGGTTCGCGGTGACGGCGCTCTTCCGCCACCCGCTGGGCCTGCCCATCCCGCACACGGCCATCATCCCGAACAAAAAGGACCAACTGGGCGCGTCCCTCGGCGACTTCGTGGGCGAGAATTTCCTCTCCTCGGACGTCGTACGAGGCAGGCTGCGCGCCGTGGGCATCGGCAGCCGCCTCGGCACCTGGCTCGCGGACCCCGATCACGCCGACCGGGTGACCGCCGAACTGGCCACGGCGCTGCGCGGCGCCTTGACGGTCCTGCGCGACTCGGACGTGCAGGCGGTCGTCGGCGAGGCCATCACGCGCCGTGCCGACGCGCAGGAGATCGCGCCCGGCATCGGGAAGATGCTGGAGAAGGTCGTGGCGGACGGCGGCCACAAGCGGGTCGTGGACCTGGTCTGCGCACGCGCCCACGACTGGCTGGTGGAGCACGACGAGTCGGTCATGGACGCGGTGCAGGGCGGCGCCCCCGGCTGGACCCCGCGGTTCGTCGACAAGAGGGTCGGCGAGCGGGTCTACAAGGAGCTGCTCCGCTTCCTCGCCGAGATGCGGGACATGCCCGAGCACCCGGCGCGCGGCGCCGTCGACCGCTTCCTGGCCGACTTCGCCGCCGACCTGCAGTCCGACTCGGACACCCGCGAGCGCGTGGAGCGCCTCAAGCGGGACGTCCTCGGCCGCGGCGAGGTGCAGGACCTGATCGCCTCCGCCTGGTCGGCGGTGCGCCAGATGATCGTGGCCGCGGCCGAGGACGAGCAGAGCGAGCTGCGCCTGCGGGTGCGGGCCGCGCTGCTGTCGCTCGGCGCGCGGATGGCGACGGACGGACGGCTCCAGCAGAAGGTGGACGGCTGGGTCGAGGGCGCGGCGGTGTACGTGGTGACGACGTACCGCGACGAGATCACGTCCCTGATCACGGACACGGTGGCGGGCTGGGACGCCGAGCACACGTCGAAGAAGATCGAGGCCCACATCGGCCGCGACCTGCAGTTCATCCGGATCAACGGCACGGTGGTGGGGGCGCTGGCGGGGCTTGCGATCTATGCGGTGTCGCACGCGGTCTTCTAGCCTGTCCGGGGGTTTTCGGCCCGTCCGGCGTTTGGGTTTTCAGCCCGTCCGGCGTTTGAGGACGAGCTCGGCGGAGCCGGTGCGGACGGTGTGGACGGTGTGGACGGTGCGCAGGGCTTCGGGGCGGTTGGGTTGTGGGTTTTCGGCCCGTCCGGCGTTTGAGGACGAGCTCGGCGGAGCCGGTGATGACGGCATGCGAGGCCCCCGCGCCGAGCGGGTTTTCGGGAAGGGGCGGGATTGGGGAAAGGAAGGTGACGTGACCAACCTCCAGGTGACCAAGTCCCAGGTGACCAAGCCACACAGGATCGCGGTCCTGGTCAGAGACGGCGTACTCCCCATGGAGCTGGGCCTGGTCCACCAGCTGTTCGGCAACGCGCGCAGCCCTTCCGGGGACCCGCTCTACGCCCTCCGCACCTGCGCCCTGACCCCCGGCAGAATCCGCACGGACGCGGATTTCCCCGTATACGCCGAGCACGGCCCCGAGGCGGTGGCAGCCGCGGACACGGTGATCGTCCCGG
Source organism: Streptomyces sp. A18 (assembly GCF_059026065.1). Lineage (NCBI taxonomy): Bacteria > Bacillati > Actinomycetota > Actinomycetes > Kitasatosporales > Streptomycetaceae > Streptomyces > Streptomyces sp. A18. The sequence continues at coordinate 172,702 of NZ_JBWLKL010000009.1, forward strand.
CCTCGCACGAACAGGACGAGTCGCTGAGGCCGGGCGAGCTCCCGCCCGCCCTCGCGGAGACGCTGAGGTCCGCCACGGACACCGGCGCCCGCATCGCCTCCATCTGCACCGGTGCCTTCGTCCTCGCGGCAGCCGGCTTCCTGGACGGCCGCAGGGCGACGACGCACTGGCTCTCGACGGACCTCTTCGCCCGCACGTTTCCCACCGTGACGGTCGACCCCGACGTCCTGTACGTGGACGAGGGCCAGGTCCTCACCTCCGCGGGCGAGGCGGCGGGCATCGACCTCTGCCTGCACATGATCCGCGGCGACCAGGGCGCGGCGGTGGCGTCCGACGTGGCCCGCAGGACCGTCGTACCCCCGCACCGCGAGGGCGGCCAGGCCCAGTACATCCGACGCCCGGTGGCGGAGCCCCGCCGCACGTCGACGGGCCGGGCGAGGGAGTGGGCACAGGGGCGTCTGGAGGAGCCCCTGACGCTGGCCGAGATGGCAGAGCAGGAGTCCATGAGCATCCGCACCTTCAGCCGCCGCTTCCGCGAGGAGACGGGCCTGACGCCGATGCAGTGGCTCACCCAGCGCCGCGTGGACCGGGCCCGCGAGCTCCTGGAGGAGACGGACCGCACGGTCGACCGCATCGCGGCGGAGGCGGGCTTCGGCACGGGCGCGTCGCTGAGGCAGCACTTCCAGGCGGGGCTGGGGGTGTCGCCGGGGGCGTACCGGATGACGTTCAGGGGGACGAGGGGCTCAGCCTGAGGGGGCCTGGGGCCTGGGGCCTGGGGCCTGGGGTCTGGGGTCTGGGGTCTGGGGGTCTGGGGGTCTGGGGGGATGTACGGAGGGCCGGCCGGTCTGAGTACGCGTACTCTGTCGCGCCCCGCGGCGAGGTCGCAGGCTCGTACGCATGACGGCGAAGTCGATGAACATGAGCCCGCGCATCAGCACACGCATGAACCTGCACATGAACCCGCGCCACGAACTGAGCCCCATAAATCCGCGGAACCTGCTGGCATCCGTGCCCGACAGTCCTCCCCTGCGGCGCTGGGTGACGCGTGCCATGGGGGCCGCCCTCGCGGCGTCGGCGTACCTCCTGTGCCTGCCCTGGGACCTGCGCAACCGCCCCGAGACGCCGGGCGCGATCAACGAGACGTCACCGGTGACGGCGCTCGGCATCACGGCCCTGACCGTCGCGATGCTGTCCCTGGCGGCCTACTTCGGGTTCCGCGACCGCCTCGGCTGGGCGCTGCTCCTGGTGGCCGGTCCACCGGCGACACTGATGTACGTCTCCTTCGACAGCCACCCGGGGCCGGACGCGGCGGTGTGGCCGCTGGCGTGGGGGTTCTTCGTGCTGGTGATGGGGGCGGGGGTGCTTGCGGTGGCGGGCTTCGCGCGGCTGTTCAGGGACAGCGAGGCCTGAGCGGCGTCTGACTGCGATCTGACCGCAGTCAGACCGCAGTCAGACCGCAGTCAGACCGCAGTCAAACCGCAGTCACAGTCAGGCCGTGGTCTGCCGACGGCGATCGGCGAGCACCCACGAGGCAAGCCCCACGCCACCGGCGGCCCCAAAGACGGCGGGCCAGGCGCCGACCTTCTTGGCGAGGGGGTGCGACCCGGCGAAGGCGGCGACGTACACGGCACTGAGCGCGGCGGCGGTCTTCACGCCCGCGCTCTGCCGCCATTGCTGAGCGGCGCAGGCCCCCGCGGCGGCGAGGACGACACCACCGAGGGCGCGCTTCTTGGTCCAACGGGCGACGGCGTACCCACCGACGAGTCCACCGACGGCGGTTGCCGCTGCTGCCGGAACCTTCGCCACGCCTGCCTCGCCCGCCATGCCTGCCTCGCCCGCCACGCCTGCCTCGCTTCCACGGCTTCCAGCCGATACGTCCCTCGACATGTCCGTGGCCGAGGCTAACGCGCTGCCAGGAAGCCTTGCGGCGAGGGGGCCTGCGGCACGTAGGTTGGTGAGGGTGCGCGCTGCGGCCGAGCGGCGCGATCGAAGGCGCACCGACGAGGGACCGATAGTAGAGATGACCGCGCGAACCCCTGCCCCCACCACCCGAACCGCCCTGGTCATCGGAGGTGGCATAGCAGGCTTGGTGGCAGCGATGGCACTGCACAAGGCGGGCATCGAGGCGAGGGTGTACGAGGCGTACGACTCCAGGTCGAGCGGCCGGGGCGGCAGCGGTCGTGGCGAAGGGGGCGGCCGGGGCGGCGGCATGACCATCGCCCCGAACGGCCAACAGGCGCTGGAGGCGATCGACGCGGCGGAGACGGTGAGCGCGATCGGTACGCCGGTGACGGCCCTTGGCCTGCGCAGCTGGACGGGTAGGCACCTGGCTCAACTCACCCCGCCCGCCGACCTCCCCACCACGCGCTTCGTCTGGCGCACGGAGTTGCACGAGGCACTCGCGGAGGAGGCTTCGCGGCGGGGGGTTCTTGCCCACAGGGGCAAGCGGCTCCTGGACGCGACGGACACGGGCACGGGCGTGACGGCACGTTTCGCGGACGGATCGCAGGAGAGAGCGGACATCCTGATCGGCGCGGACGGCATGCGCTCGACGGTGCGTTCGCTGATCGACCCCTCGGTGCCGAAGCCGCACTACGCAGGAACGCTGACGTTCACGGCACGCGTACGGAAAACGGAACTCCCTTCAACGGAGGGGGTGTTGTACATGTGCTACGGCAAGCGGGCGTACTTCGCGTACCAGATCTTCGACGACGGGTCGGCGGCCTGGTTCGCGAACCTGCCGCACCGCGAGCCGATGACGCCGGCGGAGGCGCAGGCGGTGGGCGCGGGAGAGTGGCTGAAGCGCCTCGGCGAGGCCTTCACTAACGACCGCACCCCGGCACCGGACCTCCTGGCGGAGACGGCCCCGGAGGACGTGGTGATCGCAGGCCCGACGGAGACGATGCCGCCCGTCCCCGCCTGGAGCCGGGGCCGCATGATCCTGATCGGAGACGCGGCCCACGCGATGTCCCCGACTTCGGGCCAGGGCGCGTCCTTGGCCACGGAGAGCGCGGTACAACTGGCCCGCTGCCTACGGGACTTGCCGGTCGCCAAGGCCTTCAAGGCGTACGAGTCGCTGCGCCGCCCCCGGGTGGACCGCATCCTGAAACACACGACGGCGACTCCAACGTCCACGTCAGCAGCGGCCCGAACGGCCACTCCAAAGCCGGCGGGCCCGCTGGGCCGGGCTCTGCGGGATGCGTTGCTGCCGGTGGCGACGAAGATGGGTGGGGCTGGGGGAGCGGTTTGGGGGGCTTGGCAGTTCGAGCATCGGATTGATTGGGATGAGCGGGTGGGGTGAGGGGCGGACGGCCCTGACGGGCCAGCCGAGAGGTCCCCGCCCCTCACGAACAGTCTGAGTGGTACCGGAAGGGCATACCGGGGCAGCCATGCCCGCAGACGAAGAGATACATGCCGCCCATGTCGCCGAGCATGATGCCGGGCGCGCGCTGAAGGACCTTCCGTTCCTCGTGGGAAAGCTCGGAGATGCTCCACCCGTCGTCCCCCGCGCCACGATCCTCGACGGGCACCCAGCGCCGCCAGGAAGCCCCGTCGAACTCGGCGCTCGAGATGGTCACCAGGTGCCGCATGCGCTGCCCGCAGGGGCCGGGGCAGGTGGGCCAATAGGGTTCCTGGGTCCAACTCGGATAGCCGCCCACCTTGATGCCGGGAGCGACACTGAGGTGGGACCAGTAGGCGCAGGGACGCCCCTCGTCCTCGGCGCGTTCCTCCATCTCCTCGAACGTCTCCTCCAGTTCCTCGGCCAGCGTGTCGTCGAGATCCCAGTTCGGATACTCGACGACCCGCTCCGGGTGGAGCACGCAGAGGTCCGGCAGATAGTCGTCATCGGCATCGAGGGGTGGGGGCGGGTGCTCGACCAGCGGTCCGCACCGCGAGCTGTCCCGCCAGTAGATCTCGGGCCGAGGCACGTAACCGGCTTCATGATCAAAGGGACACCAGACGACCTGCAGCACGTCACTGCCCTCAGGAAAGGGCAGTACAGGCACATCGCGGGCGTACAACTGAAGCACCGGAACCATGACGTGCGCGCCACCATTGCCGCGCGGCGCGAGCCGGGTCCGCGGATGCGAGTCCTCGCAGAGCGGCCAGTCCTCCCCCACGGGCCACACCAACGGCCCACCCACGGAACTGTCCCCGACCCCGGGCTCCCCCCGCCGGGGGTGCAGCCGCACGGCCTCGCGACGCAGGGCAGCGATCGCGGGGAAGAGCGCCTCGACGTCCAGGAGGGGTGGTGGGGTGGTGCGGGGCATGGGGGTGGCTCCTGGTGGTTCGGTCGGGATGGCTCTTCCACAACTACGGTTGCGGCCACACCGGGTCGGATACGGGTGGCGTGGAGCCGGCCTAGGGGTGCGGAACGTCTCGTGATGACGCCCTCACGGGGAGCGGTGAGGCAGGCCGTACGGCACGGGGCGAGTTGCAGGAAAATCCCACTCCGCCCGCTCCCCGACCGGCGTGTCGTGGGATTTTCTTGCAACCACGAGATCTGCGAGATCCGCGGAGCCCACGGGGCGGCACCGGAGGTCGGTCGGATCTTGGGTGAGGGCGGGGTGATCGCTGGGTCAGGGCAGCGGTATGTCTCGTATGGATGCGAGGAATCCGGCCCAGGCATTCGGCTCGATGCTGAGTCGAGCGTGGGTGGTGCGCTTCGAGTCACGGATCAGGACCCTGCGCCGAGTCACCGCCACCTCGACACATTCGGTACCGGAGCCCCCGCTGTAGGAGGACTTGAACCAGTGGAGAGGGCGTCCGGCGTCCATCACAGCTCCATGAGACTTCGGCGAATGGCTTCGCTGGATGATGGCAGATCAAGGGCTTGTGCACGAAGGTAATCGAACGCCAACTTGTACCGTTCGAGCTCCTTCGGCTTCTCCATGAAGAGCCCGCCGCCGAGGAGATCCACGTAGACGACATCCAAGTCCTCGGTCTCGCCCCGCAGAAGCGCGAAGCTTCCTACTGCGGCCGCGTGCGCCCCTGCCGAGAACGGCAGTATCTGGACGGTCACTTGTGGGGTCCCGGACAGGTCCAAGAGGTGTTGCAGTTGCTCCCGCATGACGTCGGGCCCGCCGACGACGCGGTGGATGGCGGCTTCGTCGACGACGGTCCAGATGTGGGGTGGCTCGGAGCGCTGAAGGAGAGCCTGCCTCTTCATGCGAATGTCGACCATGTGCTGCACCTCGCGATCCGAGCAGCCCACCTCGGACGCCCGGTGCACGGCTTCGGCGTACGCCCTGGTCTGGAACAGACCGGGGATGTACATGCACGCATAGTGGTCCTCGCGCACCACCTCGTCCTCAAGGGTCAGCATCAGGTTCATGGACTCAGGGACGGGGTCGGCCAGGGAGCGCCACCACCCTTGAATTCTTGCCCCTTTGGCGAGTTCGACCAGAGCTTCGCGTACGTCGTCGGGCGCGTCGTACTCGCGGCAAAGGGCATCCACCGCAGGCCACTTGACCGTGCCTTCCTTGGTCTCGTACCGGCTGAGGGTGGCCTTGGAGATGCCCACGCGAGCGCCCGCGTCCTCCAGCGTGAGCCCTTTGCGTTCGCGCAGACGGCGAAGGTCGGCGCCGAGCTGGCGACGGCGGGTGGTCGGCCCAACTGCCATGTTCCTGGCCTTTCTTGTTGATCGATCCGAGAGTGCCCGTGCATCGGCGGCGGAGCAAGGGCGTACGACCAGGGGCGTGCGCGAGAGTCGTGTGCTCCCGTAACTCTGGTGTGAGAGTTCCATTTTGAGAGTTCCACTGCAACCCTGAGTGCACAGGCGGGCACAACAAGCGAGGCCTGCCCGGTGTGAAGGGGGATGGTCGAGCATGTCCGACTGCCGATGTCGGGTGCTGCGAAAGTCGTGGGAACTGCCCTTTCTGGCCGAGCCGGAGGAGGTGGCAGCCCTGCGGCGCATCGTGCGGCTTCATCTGACTCAGTGGGGGTTGCCTCACGTAGTCGAAGCGGCCCAGCTGTGCGTGAGTGAGCTGGTGGCCAACGTCATTTCGCACGTCGGCCCGCAGACACCCACGACATGCGGTCTCACGATGAAGGACACGTGTGTCCGTATCGAGGTCAGCGACCCCGATACCCGTGCGCTGCCGACCTTGATCTCGGCCGAGGTAGATGCGGAGAGTGGGCGAGGCATGGCCCTGCTCGATGCCGTCGCCGACCGATGGGGCGTGATCCTTCGGAGCGACTCCAAGGTCACCTGGTGCGAACTGGGCACAGGGCTCGGGTCGCCGACCGGTCACACGGGCGGAATGCGGGTCGATCGTGCTGAAGCTCTGATCGGCTGCTACGGCGGGAGAGGGGCTCCGGGGCGCGGGTTGGGTTCATGCTTGACGGTCGCGGTCGGGGAAGAGGCCGCGATCGATGCCATCGCGGACCTCCTGCACTGGCTGCGGGCTCATGGCTGCGATCCAGACGAGGTGTTGGATCGTGCGCAGATGCACTTCGAGGCCGAGGCAACAGAGGTATGAGCCGAGGATCGCCGGACGTCGAAGCCCGTTTCACGGCAGTTCGGTTCGCCCGTCTGCTCGCACCGGCCGGGAGTTGGTGCCCTTTCCCGGACGAGCCGCCGGACGTGGTCCCCGACTGGTGGATGCGGGGCGCCCCACTTGCTTCGCCGATCGGATCACGGTGGCCACTTGAACGGCCACCTGCTCCGGCTTCTCGTGCTCCCAGAAGCGGAGGACGGTCCAGCCGAGAGATTCGAGGTGAGCGGTGGTCCTGGTGTCGCGCATTGCGTTCTTGTTGATCTTTTCGCGCCAGAACGCGGGGTTCGACTTCGGGAAGGTGGCGTGCTCGGGGCAGCCGTGCCAGAAGCAGCCGTCGATGAAGACGGCGACGCGTGGCCCGGGGAAGGCGATGTCGATCGTGCTGCGGGCCATTCCCGGGACGCGTCTCTGCAACCTGTAGCGGAGGCCTGCGGAATGGAGCAACCGGCGGACGGTCACCTCCGGTCTGGTGTCCCGAGAGGGTTGCCTGCTCATGCGCGCGGAGACGTCGGGGGACGACGGGATCGGGCGTGAGGCGGGCATGATCTCAGTGTGGGGCGACTGCGTCGGCCGCGTCACGGACCCGCGGGGACCAGTCCGCGAGCGCGCGCCACACGTCCTCACCCGGGGCCGCCAGGCCGAGCACGGCACTGAGGACGTGGATGCCGAGGCGGGGCGGAACGGCGTTGCCGATCTGTTGGGAGATGTCGCCGCCGGACCAGGGGAACTGCTTCGGGAAGGTCTGGAGCTGACCTGCCTCGCCGGTGGTCAGCCGGGGGAGGTCATGCTCCGTCGCGTCGTCGGTGACGATGCGATTGCGGGAGACCTTGCCGGTCACCGTGGCCGCGGGTTCGCAGGAACGACGTCTGCCACGGAGCTTGGGATCGCCGCCGGTGCCGTAGTTCGAGACGACCCGGAAGGGGGCGATGCGCTCGGTCAGCACGTCCTCCATGGCCACCCAACTCTGGAGCACGAGATCGCCCGGAGGGCGTGGGGCGCCCTTGCGATAGCGCTGGTGTGTGGGTGTGGGCAGGGCGGCCGTGTGCCCGTCACGTCTGGCCACGAGGATCGCGCGGCGGCGGGTCTGCGGGACGCCGAATTCCTCGGTGTGCAGGATGCCGTGGGCCACCGAGTAGCCCTCGCCCGCGAGGGCTGCCCCGTACGCCTCCCAGACGGGGAGAACCGCCGGCACCTGCTCGAGGACGATGGCGTCGTACGGGCGGAGCTCGTCGTTGTCGATCGCGTTCAGCGCCCAGCGCAATGGCTCCAGGACGAGCCCGGTGCGCTCGTCGTCCATGTCGGCGAGGTCGGCGTCGATGTTGGTGCGTGCGTCACGGTCGACCAGGCGTTGGACGAACTTCAACACGTCGTCCAGGGCACGGCGACCGGCCCCGCTGCCGGCGACGGTGAAACTCTGACAGGGTGGGCCTCCGGCGAGGACATTCGCCTCGGGGAAGTTCTCCGGACCGTAATTGCGCACGTCGCCGTGGATCGATCGGAGCCCTGCGGCGGCACGCGTCGTCACGGCGTTGGCGTCCCATTCGATCCCCAGCGAGGGGACCCCCAGAACCGTCGCGGCCATGTCCAGCCCGCCGGGGCCGGCGAAAAGGTCCACGATGTGGAAATCCACAGGTGGGAGCTGGTGAGGCAGTGCGACGGTCATGGTGAGCGAGTTTATAGGTGATGACGGGGGCGGGGGAGCGGGTGGAGGGCGACGACGTCACCCGGCCGACAGCGCGGCACTGATCGCGCGCCCCAGCGCCTCGCCGACCGGAGGTGGGGAGGCATGGCCGACCTGGCGGTAGCGGGCTGTCTTGCGTCCCGCGAATGCCCAGTCCTTGGGGAAGCCCTGAAGCAGGGCGGCCTGCTCGACGGTGAGCGCCATCATGCCGTCGCGACCGCGGGCCGGGTTCCACTCGAAGTCGGGGTCCGGCACTTCGTTCGCGACCGTGCCGCCGTCCACCCCGATGCGGGCCCAGGCCCGCTTGGAGCCGGTCGGTCCCAGGTCGGCGCCGCCACGTTCCCAGGAACCGCCGACGAGGGTGGGGGCGACCTCGGAAGCCAGCGCGGCCCACTCGGCGGCGCCTGGCCAGCCGCGGGCGGCCATGGACGGTCCGAGCGCTTGGCCGACGGTGGCCACGGGTTCGGGGGAGCGGGGCGGAACCCGGAATGCCTTCGCCGCCTCGGAGCTCGCGAAGGCCAGAAGGATGCCCTGTTTCCGGACCTGAGGCACGCCGTGGTGGGCGGCGTTGAGGACGAACCAGAACGGGGAGTAGCCGCTTGCGGAAAGCTCTTGCTGCACATGGTCCCGGAGCGGTGCGTACGTCTCGCTCGTGATCAGATCCGGCACGTTCTCGATCAGGAGGGCGCGGGGACGCAGGATCCGGGTGAGATCGAGCGTGGCGCGGAGAACCTCGAGTTCGTGGTCATTGCCACGTTCGCGGGACACGGCGGCCGCTGCCTTCACGCGCGGTAGGCCGCCGGAGATCAAGTCGAGTCCCCGCAGGGACGGTTCCTGGGCGAGCGACTCCGGGACCAGTGTGCTCAGGTCCTCCTCGCGGAGGCGCCAGCCGGGTCGGTTGAGGCGCAGGGTGTCGAGGGTGACGGCGCGATTGTCGATCAGGAGCGCGGGATCGAAGCCCGCGTACTCCAGGCCCAGTGCGAGGCCACCGGCACCGGCACACAGCTCCAGCGAGGTCAGCCGACGGGTGGGAGGCACAGGGACATGTGCCGCCGCCGACAGTGGGGCGAAGGCCGGGTCGGGCTCAGGTATCCGCGTCTCTTCCGTCGGGATCGTAGGTGTGGGTGCGGTCCCCGAAGTGGTCTGCTGCGGTTCGTCGGGCCTCAACGCGGCCACGGACTCCTCCGCCACGGCGCGCAGTTCGGCACGCAACTCGGTGTCGTCCAGTGCCTCGAAGATGACGAATGGGGCGAGCCTCAGGAGCCGCTTGAGGAAATCCCGCAGTACCTCACGCTCGGGGAGACCGTGCAGGTCGATGGCCGCCCAGGAGTGGAGGATGTTGCGTACCAGATGAGGGCTGCCGCCGAGGGACTTGCGGCGGGCGTAGATCTGGTCGAAGGCGGCTTCGCCGAGGATGTCGAGCGCCGCGTACGGCTCGGGCGCAGCGGGGTCACGGACCAGGTGCGCACGCCACCACAGACGGCCGAAGACGTGCCGGGTGAGGTCGCTGGCCACTACACGGTCGCCGGGCGGGCGGGGATAGCGCCAGTACGCGACATCGGGGAGCAGGGTCAGCGCGAGAAAGGCCCAGACGTCGCCGGACGCGGCTTCGGCCGGCATCAGGTCCATCTTGCTGTGCAGGAGCGCCGCCAGGTCGAGGTCAAAGCGGGCCCGCGCAGCGCGGGAGGACTCCTCGGGGAAGCCCGCACGTGTGGCGGCCTCCAGGACAAGGGCCCGCAAGTCGCGCAGTTGTCCCTCCGTGATCCGGTCGCCGCCGGTGGCGACGTAGACCGTGGACTCATGGCGGTACGCGACGTGTTCGGTCAGGTCGGGGAGCGACATCTCCTTGTACTGCTGGTGCAGCGGCTTGGCCTGTCCGGCGAGGAGGCGGGGGTAGAGGAGAGCCATGGATCATGCCTCCTGGAGGATGCGGGTCGCGGCCTGGAGTTCGGAGGCGAACAGGCTCGGAGAGTTCTGCCGGAGCTGCCGCAGGTCCTGGACGCTGCGGCCGGGAAAGAGCCGGTGGAAGAGGTTGACGAGGGTGGCGCCCAAGGAGTCCTCGGAGAAGTCCGCGTCGTCGACGAACTCTTCCTTGAGCAGGGCATGTTCCACCATGATGCGGGCGCAGTCCGAGTACACGATCGAGAGGACGACGCGATCCACCGGTGCGGGTCTTGCGGCGTGCGCGAAGGCGGCGGACACCTCCTCGGCCTTCTCGTTGACGAGGAGAAGCATGGAGCCCATCGCAGCGGCGTTCAGGTCCGAGCCGAGCTGCAGGTGCCAGGCCGCGCCGTCCCTGAAGGAGGTGTGGGCGAAGTCGATCACCGTCATGGGGAAGAGCGGCGCATCGCCCTGGAGACGCAGAGCCGCGGTGTCGTCCCAGAGCAGCGACCCGGCGCGGCGCGGCGCGAACGGGGCGGCCGACCCAGCGCTCCGAGAGAGGACGAGCACCGTCTCCAGGGCCAGCACACCGCCCAGTCGGGACCCCGGCAGGACGGCATGCAGGTCCACGGTGCGTACGCCGTCACCGGTGAGCGGAATCCGCTGCACGGGACCGCGCAGATTTGAGCCGGAGGCGGTCCAGACGGCTGCAAGGGTGAGCACCGCGCCGGCGGTCAGGCCCGCTCCTGCACGGGCCTGCGGCAGGTCGACGTGCACGGTGCGGCTCAGCTCGACATCCATGCGGTAGTCCCAGAAGTCGAGTGACTCGGGGAGATCGATGGCAGCGCCGTCGATGACGAGCTGCCACGGCTCGGCCCGGACGCAGGAGGTGGCTGGTGAGCGGTAGGGAAGGGCGAGTCTGCTCACGGCGCATTCACCGCCTGGGTCTTGACGGTGATCTCCGTGATCGTGTCCGGAGCCGGGCGGACGACGGCGCGCCAGACGGTTTCGTCGCCACCCTCGACGACATAGGTGGGCGAGGCGTGGAGCGTGCCGGTCGCGTCCTCCCAGCCGACGAGGCCGGGCATGGCGGCGCCGGCGGGCGGGTCGGTCTCGCGGTTTCCGATGCCGGGCAGGGCCACGGCCAGTTCCACCCGGACCCGCTGCACGATCGCCACGGGGAGGGTGAACGCCTGCACGAGGACGGCGTGACCGAAGCGCTCTTCGTACGTCGTCTCGCCCGCGTACTTCACGCGAGGGCGGAGGGTACGGGAGGCACCGCCGTCCGGGGGCGAGGCGTCCACCGTATCCGTGCCTCGGCCACTTCGTCGCGCGCCGGCGCGGGCGGGCTTGCCCGGGAACTCCTCGTCGTCCGGCGCTGCGGTCGCTCGTCCAGTGGAGGTGGTGCCGTAGTCCGTGGCGCCGCCGGTTCCCCATGCCCCGCCGACCAGTGGCGAGAAGCGGGCGCTGGCCGCGCCCAGTGCCACGTTCGCCGAGCCCTCTCGGGCGGTTCCGCCCAGCTGGAGGAGTTCGTCGACCGCCTCCTTGAGACGGGTGAAGGTGGTGCGGACGAAAGTCCGTTCCTGGCCCTCCAGCCGCTGGTGGTTCCATGCGTCGTGCGTCGGCGGTTCGGCCTCGGCGTAAGTTGCGTCCATCTCCTCGGTGGAGCGGAAGACGCCTGCGTACGAGAGGAGTTCCGCACCGGTCTCGCGCCCCGGCCAGTAGGTGACCACCAGCTCTGCGGGTCGCATCAGTGCCACGTGGTGCACGGATCGCTCGACCTGAACCATCTCCATGGCCCGGCGTGCGGCGGGGGATGGGTCGAGAGGGATCACCGGGCGCTGGACGAGGCCCAGCCGTCCCAACTCCCTGAGGGGCCTCTGGCACGACAGCGTTCGGCCTTCCTCCGTGGCCAACTGGCGGTAGGCGTCCACGAAGAGGCTGAGCGGTGACGTGGTGCGAGGGTCCGGGATCGGGAAGTCGCGTCCTTCGCAGGTGACGGTGAACTGCATGGGCAGGGTGCCGTCGGCGCGTTCCAGCATCTTGGGCCATAGGTGCCAGGCCACGGTCTCGGCGAGGTAGGCGGCTGCCTCTTTGGGCTCCAGGCCGTCGAGTTGAGGGTCGAGGATGACGACGCTCGTACCGGTCTCTTCCTCGCGGAAGGGAACGAGGCCCAGCTGGCGAGCCATCTCCTCCGCGCCGGCGCCGACCAGTGGATCGATCACGTCCCCGGAAGCGTCCCCCCACCAGTGCCGGCCGGTGTAGCGCCGCTCGTCGCCCTGTTCGTCCCTGTCCCGATAGCTGTGCCCCAGGGCGCAGCCGATCAGGCGGGTCTCCGGTTCCCCGCGGTCGTTGCGGCAGCGGGTGTGCACGAGAACCGTGCCGAGACTGGAGAGGAGGTAGAAGATGGCCTTGCCGAACCCGTAAGTACCGCCGCCGAGTTTGGTGTCGCGCGGTTCACCGACGTTCCGCACAAAGGCAACGAAGTCCTGACGGCCCTCGGAGATCTCGTGGGCTCGGGTGGGGCCGCCGAGGCCGTTCGTGCCCCTGTCGGAGACCGTCATGATCCGGATTCCCGCGCGAAGTGCCCTGCGCAGTGCGAGATGGTCGTTCGAAGGAGCGCCGTTCAGCAGGAGCCTGCGCCAGGAGTCGGCATACGAGGGGCCGACGTACCCCAGGTCGATGCCGAAGCGGACGGGTCCCTCCTGCAACGGGTCCTTTGCGTCCCAACTGTTCTGGGCGGCTTCCCGTACGAGGATGGTGAGCAGGTCCAACTCGGGGCGCCCGAGCTGGTTGCGGATGCCCTCGGCCGCGCTCGCGCCTTCCGGCGGATACGGCTGGGAGTACCACTGCGGTTCGGTGCGAACGTCTGTCACTGGCTCTCCCCGAGCATGGCGGCCAGGTGTCTCTCCACCCGTGTCATCGGGAGGGGGTCGGGCGGGGAAACGGTGAGGTCCACCGTGTATTCGACGTCGGTCACGTTGCCGGGCACCTCTGCGACGGCGAGGTCGGCCGTCGTGAGGCGGGGGAAGCCCGCGGCCACCGCGTACCACCGCTCCTCGCGTACGAGGAATCGGGTCGTCCGGTAACGCTCCGTGTCGACGGTGTGGTAGCCGATCTCGGCGAGGAGGCCGAGCAACGTGCTCTCGTCGTCGCACAGGCGCAGCGCCCGTTCCACAAGGTCCACGACGCTCGCCCCCTCGCCGCCCTCGGGGGCGCGCTCGACCCGCAGGCAGGCGAGCTGGAGGCTGCCTCCCTCCGGTGGTTCCAGTTGGCGCAGGCCGTGGACGCGTATCCGTAGCGCATCGCCGGTGGTGGTCTTCACCTCGATTGCGTCGGTTCCAGAGGTGAAGTCGTGAGCGCGCCCGCGCGGCCCTGTCCACAGCCGGTGGGCGCTGGGGTTCTCTGCCAGTAGCCGGAGCAGTATGCGTAGTTCGCCGTACAGGCCCGCGAGTTGCACGGGACCCAGCAGAGTCCCGTGTGTGCGAAACAGCGCTCGCCAGCGATCCAGGACTCGGTGCAGGGCCTTGAGCGTCTGGGAGGACGCGGGCGTCTGCTCGTCCTCACCGAGCCGGGCCATCTCCCGCAGGACGTTCTCTCCGAGCCCGGTGAAGACGTCGTCGAGGTCGTGACGCAGGCAGCCGAGGTCGGCGTAGTACTGGTAGACCTCCTCGTCCTCCAGGGGGCGCTTGCGAAGGTGCAGGACCTGGCCGTCCCGGATCTCGCGGACATGTTGGTTCCCGGCGATGGGCACGAGCAGGTGGCGATGACCCTCGTGGTCGACGGCCGCGAGAACCGGGCCGCGTGACGTGGTGACGGGCAGCGGCGCTGTGCGGAGCCGGTTGTCCGCGGACACGGGAGCAATCAGGAGATCCCGCCAACTCTCCTCCAGCGCTTGCCGAAACATGTCACTCACGCGGCGTCCTCGCCTTCGAGGGTACGAAGGTCCTCGTCGTGGGTGTCCTCCAGTCGGAGGCCGGAGAGGTCGGCCGAGATGTAGCCGCCGTCCCAGTCGACCTCGCTGTCCTGTCCGGGTTCCGGGAAGACGAGCCCGACGCCGATCACGTGGTCCGCGGCGTCGAGGGGCTCACGGGACTCCTTGCGCTGCTCGGAGGGGCGGGAGTCCTTGTCGATCGGGTACAGCACGAGAAGGCCGGTGTCCGGAAGCTGCTCGCGGCGTTCCCGCTTGATCTCCTTCTCCGTGAGCCCACGGGGGACGTTCGACAGGTCGACGGAGGCATCGGGCCGGCTCATCAGGGTCTTGATGTCCGCGAAGTCCGTTTCCCCCGTGGGGTTGTGGAGCCGGGCACGAGTGATGCGACCGACGGCGACGTCCGGGGCGAAGGCGAAGTCCGTCTCGGTGCCGTCAGCGCGGTTGCCCACGATCGCGACGTTCCAGCGCAAGAGAGAGCCCCTCTGGGCGCGCCGCTGGATGTACGCCGAGATCAGTTCCGCGTCGCACTCCTGGGAGCTCTCGTGGAAGCGGTACCGGCCCAAGAAGTCGAGCACGTCGGTGTGCGGGACACCGTGCAGGACATGACGGCCGTCCTCAGGGCGAGAGTCCTGTGTAACGGCCTCGGCGACGGCGCGACGCACCAGGTCGCGAGCAGCCTCCTGGTTGCCGCGCAGCCACTCGGCGGAAGTATGGAAGTAACGGGTCTGGATCCGGCGCCCGCCGTAGGCCGCACTTGCCCTGATGGCGGACTGCATCTTGGCCGCGGCGGTCACCCGCAGCAGCGGGTGGGTGCGCAAGCGCACCGCGAACGTCTGCGGGGTCTCGTTCTCGTGGAGGTATACGTCGATGTCGCGCCGCATGTCGGCCTCGACCGTGGCCAGATGTCGGAAGGAGGCGTGGAGGTCGTCCGTCATCCACACGCGCGGGAGGTCCCCGTACCCGTGCCGGAAGCCGAACCAGCGGCCCATCTGGAGCAGGGTGTCGTACGCGGAGGCGGCGCGCACGAAGTAGGTGACGGCGAGGCCCTCCAGGGTGAGGCCGCGGGAGAACTTGTTGCCGCCGACCGCGATGGCGACCACGGGGCCGTTGTCGTAGTCGAGGGTGTCCTCGCTGTCGGAGTTGTCCATGATGATCCGGCAGTCGCCGATCACACCTGGCAGCTCCTCGAGGAGCGTGTCAAAGGGGACCTTAGTCTCCCCGAAGTCCTCGGCGGGCACCCGTGCGGTCTCCTGGTCCCAGAGGGTGCGCAGTCGCCGCAGGGTGTCGGGGGCGTCCAGGTGGTCCAAGGTGTGCAGGCGAAGCTTCTTGAGCGGTGCGCGGAAGCTGTTGTGGACCTGGATCCGCATGCTGGTGTGGATCAGCATGGTGGCGTGCTTGTTGCCGCCCCCACGTGCGCGGCGGGCGGCGGTGGTGAGCCAGAAGTACTGGACGGCATCTTCGAGTGTGTCGGTGATCTCAGGAGTGAAGCCGTCGGCGTCTGCCCTGGTCGAAGGGCTGACCAGAGGAATGTCCTCTGCGGGAACGCTGCGAATCATGTCGTACCCGTCGTCCACGTCCTCGGGATCCTCGCCGTCGAGGGCGTACCTGCCGAAGAGCACCTCGGTGCCGAAGTGCCCCTGCGGCTGCGGCAGGTTGACGATGAAGTCGCTCGGGTACAGGTCCTGCGCCGCCGGGTCGATGAGGACGTTGGCGAAGGGAGTCGCGGTGTACCCGACGTACGCCGCCTTCGGCAGGGTGTCGAGAATCCGGAGTATCAGCGGATTGATCGAGGCGGTGGCGACGCTGGCCTGGTCGGCCTCGTCGTCGATCACCAGCGCAGGCGCCTGCTGGAGATATTCGGAGGCCGATTCCAGCCAGCGGGCGAACTTGCGGAGGACGGTGGCGTTCTTCTTCACCACGCACAGGACATGGGTGCGGTTGCTGCCACCGAAGAACGAGGCGGCGTTCTCCGTCGGGACGAAGTCGCGGTCAAGACCGGTGAGTTGAGACCAGCCGGTCGGGTTCGACTCCACCAACTGCTGGGCCAGACGGGCCTGGGTCTGGCGGCGCAATCCGTTGTGGATCCCGGCGAGTACGATGAAGAGCTTGTAGCCGCGATCCGCCGCCTTGGCCATCACCGAGGTGAAGTTGGTGGTCTTGCCGGACTGTACGTAGCCGACAACCAGCCCGCGAGTGCAGAACCCGGGCTCCTTGGGGTGATTGAGCAGCGAGACGACGCGCGTGGATGCTGCGTCGAGGTCCTCGATCCCGTCCGGGCCCCAGCCCGACCTCTCCAGCTCGCGCTGGATCGCGGGCCACGCGCGGTCGTTCTCACGCGGGCCGGTGTACCAGGTCTCCCGGTTGCCGTTGACCGCTACCCGCGGCTCCTCCATCTCCTTGATCGCGAGCAATTGCTGTTCGTGGAACTCGCGGATGTGTTGAATCCGCTCTTCGTCGACGCCCAGGATCTCCAGCTTCTTCACCGCTTCGGCGGGCGTGCTGGTGTCGAGGAGGTCGCGGAAGACGCCGTATATCTGGTCGAGTCCGCTGCTCACTTGGTCTCCTAACCGGGCCGAGCGTGGCGCCAGTACCCCGAGTACGTGCCGGCTCACCGAAGTTGGTGAAGCCGTGAAATCCAGAGTCCGCGAAATGCACGCCTGGGTTTATTCGGGGCGCAAACTGACCGGGCTTACCGGTAGAGGCGTGCGCCCGAGGAGACCTGGGAAGCCGATGAGGCGGGAGGCCTGGGTGATGCCGGTGGCGCCGTGATGGCGGCGCCGGCCGGCGGAGGGCGCATCAAGCATGGCTGTCGTGTTCCTCTGAAGCGCGGGACTGCGTCTGCGGAAGCAGGCAACAACGGCTCGGCAGTTCCAATTTTCAGCTGTGACGATATCGCACACACGTTTCATATGGGGCGTGAGTGCGGAAATAGGGGGCTTAGGTTCCGGTCAATGATCCTGAAGGACCCATGACCGCAGACATTCGGCGATACGCCGTGCCGCTACGGCCTCCCGTGGCACTCGCCGTACGGGGTCCCCGACCCACACCAACACCCCGCCCCCACCCCCGGCGGCCACCCCACAGCCAGCCCCCGTGCCGCCAGTGTCGTCGCGTACTGCGGTAGCAGGGAGGCGTCTCTCGGGTCCGAGCCCTCCGATGCCGCGAATGCCTCGTACGACGGGACCGTGCCCGTCACGATCCCCAGGTTCGGGGTGCCGGAAGCCGACAGCTCCCTCAGTGATTCCTCTATCGTCGCCAAGTGCGCCTCGTGGGACGGGTATTCCGATTCCAGGCTCGGGTACGCCGTCAGGAGTTCTTCCAGTTCCGTTGACGGCCAGTGCAGGACCGCCACCGGGAAGGGACGGGAGAGCGCCTCCCTGTATGAGCCCAACTCCGCCTGGATTCGGGAGATTTCCGCGCGGAGTTCCGCTGGGTTGTCCGAGCCCAGGGACCAGATTCGTTTTGGGTCGTGCAGTTCGTCCAAGGGGACGGGGGACGTCGAGACCTCGTCCGCCAGCGCGTCCCACGCGTCGTGCTCCGCCCCCAGCAGGCGGCGCACCCTGTGGCGGCCGAAGAGGAGTGGGCGTTGTTCGTACGAGGGGGTTGACGGGGTGGACGACGTTGCGAGCAGGAGGTCCAGGGCCTGTGTGAATGTCTCCTGCGCTTGCGTCAGTTCGTCGTGGGCCTCCAGCGACTCCGCCACGATCACCCACGGCGCCGGGTCGCGCGGCGACGCCGCCCGGACTCCGTCGATGATCGCCCTTGCCTCTGCCTCGTGGCCGTACTCCCAGAGGTTCGAGGCCTTGAGCGCTCGGATCAGGGTCGGGGCCGACGCCGGGTGCGGGGCGTCCGGGGCCAGCAGGCGGTCGTAGAGCGTGGTCGCGCGGTCGCGTTCGCCCGCCAGCTCCAGGTGAGCCGCGGCTTGGAGGAGGAGGTGCTCGGAGTCCTCGGGGTACAGGCCGGCGGTCCGCTCCAGGCGCTCGGCTTCGGCGATGTGATCGGCAGGCGTGTCGGGGCGCATACGGGACACCGTACTGCCGAGTGGGGGCGTAACAGCAGGGTTGTCGTGCCGATATGCGGTTGCGGATACGCGGAGGCGGACACGCAGACATGCGGATACGGCGTTGGTGCTTGGCATGGCTACTTGGCGGGGCTGCCTCTATCGTGCGGGCGGCCGGGGAGAGGGGTGGTAGCCGTGCCGGAACGGGTTCCTGTTGTCGTGCAGGGGCGAAAGACGCGGAAGAGCCCTCTCGTGCGGGGGTTGTGGGGTGGTGCCGAAGTCGCCGTGACCCTCGGGATCGTGCTGCTGCTCCTCGTCGTCCATCAGCTCTGGTGGACCAATCGCCAGGCCCGCGAAGGCGCCGAACGCCAGGTTCAGGCCCTTGAGCGGGAGTGGGGGAGCCCCTCCTCAGCCGACTCCCCCGACGCCGTCCAGCCCTCGGACCCCGAGCCCGAGCCCCGTTCCGAGGCGTCCGATGCGGGTGCCTCGGATGCCGGGAGCGGCGAGTCCGCGCAGGAGCCCACCCGGCGGCAACAACCCGTTACCGCCCCGGCCCCCGACTGGGACCAGGCCTACGCCGTCCTCCGCATGCCGCGCATCGGGATACGGGTGCCTGTCGCCGAAGGCATCAGCAAGAGCGGCGTACTCAACAAGGGGTACGTCGGTCACTACCCGCGCACCGCCCAGCCCGGCCAAGGCGGGAACTTCGCGCTCGCCGGGCATCGCAACACCCACGGTGAGCCCTTTCGCCGCATCAATCGGCTCGGGGACGGGGACGAGCTGGTCGTCGAGACCAAGAAGGCCATCTACACGTACGTCGTCGACAAGACGCTCGCCCAGACCTCCGCCCGTGACAGCGCCGTCATCAGCTCCGTCCCCCGCAGCGAGGTCAAAGCCGGGCACGGATACAGCTCTCCCGGCTACTACATCACCCTCACCACCTGCACCCCCGAGTACACCTCCAAGTACCGGCTCATCGTGTGGGGGAAGCTGCAGTCCATGCGGCCGAGGTGATGCTGCCCACGGTGCCTCGAAGCCTCCTTACGGGTGGTGGGGCGGGTCCTGTATAACGGGCAGTACGTCATAGGCGAGTAGCGAGCAGTGAAGGGGGGTCGGGAAATGCAGGACGCACTCCGCAGCTGGAAAGCCGCCCTCCGGCCCACCGGCCTTCTCCTCTTCCTCCTCGTCGAGGTCGTCCTCCTCGACGCGAGCAGCCTCACCGCCGCCGTCGCGCTCGCCGCGACCGCCGCGGCGGGCTCCGCGCTCGCCGTCTGCTCGCTGATCGCCGCGCGCTGCGCTCCCGCCGTGCCCCGCACTCGGGTGCGTACGGCCATCCGCGACCGCGAGAAGCGCACGGCGTTCCTGCCGCAGCGTGATCCCGACGCCTCCGGGCGCAGGCGGCCCCGAGCACCGGGCCGTCTCGTCATGACGGCCGCGTAGGGAACAGCAGCACCTCTACCGATACACAGAGCCCCCCTCGCGGGCCGTCATGCCGAAAAGAGCACCCGCTCCCTTTCCTCTTTTCCTCGGCACGACGAGACCCCCGGAGGGCTCCTCCATGTCCGCCTTCATGTCCCTTTTCGCCGACCTGGTCGGCTCCATCGCCGACCTCCTCGAACCCCTCTTCCACGCCTCCGCGATGGCCGCCGCCATCGTCCTCTTCACCGCCTGCGTACGACTCCTCGTCCACCCCTTGTCGCGGGCATCGGCCCGCGGCCAGAAGGCGCGCACCAGGCTGAACCCGCAGATCACCGAGTTGCGCAAGAAGCACTCGAAGAACCCGGAGAAGCTGCAGAAGGCGGTGCTCGAACTGCACCGGGCGGAGAAGGTCTCGCCGCTCTCCGGGTGCCTGCCCAGCCTCTTCCAGCTTCCGGCGTTCTTCCTCCTCTACCACCTGTTCTCCAGCTCACGGATCGGCGGCGAGGCCAACGCCCTGCTCGACCACAAGCTCTTCGCCGCGCCCCTCGGCGGGCGGTGGGCGGACGCGCTCGGTGACGGCGGGGTCTTCGGGGCGCAGGGGCTCGTCTATCTCGGGCTCTTCGTGATCGTCGCGGCCGTGGCCACCTTCAATTTCCGGCGTACGAAGCAGCAGATGGCCGTGGCGGCGCCTGCCGCCGGTGGCTCCGACGCCCAGCAGGTGCCCGGCATGGGCGCGATGACCAAGGTCATGCCGTTCATGTCCTTCATGACGCTGTTCACTGTGGCCTTCGTGCCGCTGGCCGCCGCGCTGTACGTGGTCACCAGTACGACCTGGAGCGCGGTCGAGCGTGCCGTTCTGTACCGCGACATGCCGTACGGCGCCGGGGCGATGGCTACCGCCGGGTAACGGTCCGGTCCGTGAACAGGGTCTTGCGGGATGGACGGTGACCTTGGAGGATCTTCCAATCCTCCGATGGCCGCAGCCCTTCCCCGAGCTCTCGACTCCGCTCGAGCAGGGGAGGCCCCAACCCGGGCCACGCGATCGGTCGGAGGTGAGTGGGCGCGCTCGACCAAGGGAGATTGACCATGAAGCTGCTGCGAGTCGGTACGGCGGGCGCCGAGCGCCCGGCGCTGCTCGACGCCGAAGGCACCTTGCGGGACCTGTCAGGGACCGTCACGGACATCGACGGCGCGCTGCTCGCCGACACGGCCGCTCTCGACCGCATCCGGTCCGCCGCGGAGTCGGGCGAGCTGCCCGTGCTCGACGCGGAGGGGGTGCGGGTCGGGCCGCCCGTCGGCCGGATCGGCAAGGTCGTGTGCATCGGGCTCAACTACCACGACCACGCGGCCGAGACCGGGGCCGCGACGCCCACCGAGCCCGTCATCTTCTTCAAGGCGGCGGACACGGTGGTCGGTCCCGAGGACACCGTGCTCGTGCCGCGCAAGTCGGTCAAGACCGACTGGGAGGTGGAGCTCGCGATCGTCGTCGGGCGCACCGCGCGCTACCTGGAGTCCGACGAGGAGGCGCTCGCGCACGTTGCCGGGTACGCGGTGTCGCACGACGTCTCGGAGCGCGAGTTCCAGATCGAGCGCGG
Organism: Streptomyces sp. A18; assembly: GCF_059026065.1. Lineage (NCBI taxonomy): Bacteria > Bacillati > Actinomycetota > Actinomycetes > Kitasatosporales > Streptomycetaceae > Streptomyces > Streptomyces sp. A18. The sequence continues at coordinate 193,712 of NZ_JBWLKL010000009.1, forward strand.
CGGCACGTGGGACAAGGGCAAGAACTGCGAGACGTTCAACCCGCTCGGCCCGTGGCTGGTGACGAAGGACGAGGTCCCCGACCCGCAGGCGCTGTCCCTCAAGCTCTGGGTCAACGGCGAGCTGAAGCAGGACGGGACCACCGCCCAGCAGATCTTCCCGGTGGCCGAAGTGGTGCGCTACGTAAGCCAGTTCATGACCCTGTACCCGGGTGACGTCATCAACACCGGTACGCCGGCGGGCGTGGCCATGGGCCAGCCCGAGCCGAAGCCGTACCTGCGGGCCGGTGATGTGGTGGAGCTGGAGATCACGGGGCTCGGCAAGCAGCGGCAGGAACTGAAGCAGGCGTAGCCCTTCGGGGCGGGGGCGCGGCGGGTTCTTGGTGGCCCGGGGTGGAGTCGGCGGGGGGATCGCCGACTCGACCCCCGGGCGGGAGGCAGTGGGGGCATCCCCGACTCCACCCGCGGGTGCCCCGTAGGGGCGCGCAGTTCCCCGCGCCCCTATGGGGCGAACCGCTCCAGCGCCTCCACCACCAATGCGTGGTCCTCCGCCTGCGGAAGCCCCGACACCACCACCGTGCCGATCACGCCCGCGCCCCGCACCGCGATGGGGAACGCGCCGCCGTGCGCCGCGTACGTGTCCGGGTCCAGGCGCGAGGATTCCTCGAACGTCGTCCCCTTGGCACGGAAACGCGTGCCGACCAGGAACGACGAGCAGCCGTAGCGTTCGACGACGCGGCGCTTGCGGGCGATCCAGGCGTCGTTGTCCGGGGTGGATCCGGGCAGCGCCGCGTGGAAGAGCTGCTGGCCGTTCCGGGTGATGTCGATGGCCACCGGGGCCTGGCGCTCGCGGGCCAGGTCGACCAGGAGGGTGCCGAGCGCCCAGGCGTCCTCGTACGTGAAGTGGGGCAGGACCAGGCGGAGTTCCTGGGCTTCCAGCTCGGCCACGGTGGGTGCGGCGGGTGCGGCGGGCGCCGTCATACGACCACCGTCACACCGTCGCGCGCCGAGCGGCGTGCCGCCTCCAGGACGTCGAGTGCGGATGCCGCCTCGTACGCGGAGACGGGGTTCGCGCCGGTGCCGCGGACCGCCGCGGCCACCGCCGCGTAGTACGCGGGGTAGTCGCCCGGCAGCGTCTTGACCGGGGTGCCGCCGCCGGTCAGCGGGGACTCGCCGGAGCCGATGCGGCCCCACATGTATTCGAGCTCCTCGCCCCAACTGTCCTGGCCGGTGGGCCGCTTGCCGTCGCGGAGTACCGCTTCCTGTGGGTCGAGGCCGTACTTCACGTAGCCCGCAGTCGAGCCCAACGCGCGGAAGCGCGGGCCGAGTTGGGCGGTGGTGGCACTCACGTACAGGTGCGAGCGGACGCCGCTCGCGTGCGTGATCGCGATGAACGTGTCGTCGTCGGCCTCGGCGCCGGGTCGACGGACGTCGGACTCGGCGTACACGGTCCGTGCCGGACCGAAGAGCACCAGCGCCTGGTCGACGACGTGGGACCCGAGGTCGTAGAGCAGACCTCCGATCTCTTCGGGGTCGCCGGACTCGCGCCAGCCGCCCTTGGGCTGCGGGCGCCACCGCTCGAAGCGGGACTCGAAGCGCCATACGTCGCCGAGTTCGCCGTCCGCGATGAGCTTCTGGAGAGTCAGGAAGTCGTTGTCCCAGCGGCGGTTCTGGAAGACGGAGAGGAGCAGCCCGCGCTCCTCGGCGAGCGCCGCGAGCTCGCGGGCCTCGGCGGCCGTGCCCGCGATCGGCTTGTCCACGACGACCGGGAGGCCCGCCTTGAGGGCGGCGGTCGCGAGCGAGACGTGCGTCTTGTTCGGGGACGCGATCACCACCAGGTCGAGCTCGTCGGCGCGGGCCCAGAGGTCGTCCGCCGACGCGGCGAAGCGCAGTCCGTCACCGAACTCGGCGCGGGCCTGTTCCTGGCGCTCGGGGTTCGACGTGACGACCGTGTCGAGGACGAGGCCCCCGGTGGCGGCGATCAGCGGGGCGTGGAAGACGGAGCCCGCGAGGCCGTACCCGATGAGGGCTACGCGTAGAGGGGGGCCTGCTGAGCCTGTGGAGCCGGTACCAGTCATGCGTTCCACTTAAGCAACGGTGTTGCCAAAGCGCAAGCGCGGGCGACAATGGGGGGTGTGAACAGCACTGATAGGGCGGGCACGGGCACGGGAAGCGGCGGCAGGGCGGGCGCGGGCAGGACGGGTGCCGGAGTGAACCTGCCGGCGCTGCGCGGGCACAACGCCGCCCTCGTGCTCGACCTGCTGCGCACGGCGGGCGAGGCGGGCGTGAGCCGCCTCGAACTCGCCGAGCGCACCGGGCTCACGCCGCAGGCCGTCAGCAAGATCACCGCGCGGCTGCGTACGGAGGGCCTCGCGGTGGAGGCGGGCCGCCGCGCGTCCACGGGCGGCAAGCCGCGGACGCTCCTGCGCCTCGTCCCGGACGCCGGTCACGCGGTCGGCCTCCACCTGGACCGCGACGAACTGACGGCGGTACTCGCCGATCTGACGGGCCACGTGGTCGCGGAACGGCGGGCGCCGCTGGAGTTCGGTGATGGCGCGGTGGCGGTCGTCGACGTGGCGGTGGGGGTGACCCGGGAGCTGGTCCAGGACCGGGTGCCGGGGGACGCGGGGGTGCTCGGCGTCGGCGTCGCGCTCCCGGGCCCGCTCGACCACTCCGACGGGGTGCTGCACCGCGTGACGGGGTTTCCCGCGTGGGACGGCTTCCCGCTGCGGGACGCGTTCGCGGGCCGCCTCGGGCTTCCGGTGGTGGTGGACAAGGACACGAACGCCGCCGCGCTGGGTCTCGCGCTGGGCGGTGCGGCGGAGTCCTTCGCGTATCTGCACCTCGGTACGGGCCTGGGCGCGGGCCTCGTACTGGGCGGGAGTCTCTACCGGGGGGCGCGGACGGGGGCGGGCGAGTTCGGCCACCAGGTGATCCAGCTGGACGGCCCGGAGTGCGGCTGCGGAGACCGCGGCTGCATCGAGGCGCTGTGCCTGGCGGCGGTCGCGCGGGGGGACCTGGACGAGGCGGCGCGGGTGCTCGGGGCGGGGGCGGGCAACTTGGTCAGCCTGCTCGACATCGATCGCGTACTGCTGGGGGGCAGGGCGGTACTCGCGGACGAGGAGCGCTTCGTACGAGGGGTGGGCACGGTCGTCGCCGAACGCGCGCGAAGGGGCGGCGGGGGCAGGGAGATCCCGGTCGCGGTGGCGTCCGGGGGTGAAAGGGGCGTCGCGGAGGGCGCGGCACAGCTGGTGCTCGCCCCGGTGTTCGGGCGAGCGGAGGTGGCTTTTCAGGGAGGGCGGGGCTAGAGGCCCTCGCGTCCGCGAGCCCGCGCCGCCGCGTCCGTGAGCCTGAGCTGCCGGGTCCGTGAGCCCGAGTCCCCGCGTCCGTGAGCCTGAGCTGCCGGGTCCGTGAGCCCGAGTCCCCGGGTTCGGAGCCCCAGCCGCCGGGTCCGTGAGCCCGAGCCCCCCGGGTTCGGAGCCCCAGCCGCCGCGTCCGCGAGCCTCAGCCGCCCCCAAGCGCAGGCCCCAGCCCCCGCAACCGCAATTAACGGAAAGTCGGCTGATAGGGGGGACTTGCGCGGGCCAGTCGGCGGTACCAGGTTGTGGCGGGTCCGTGGGATCGGGTGGGCGTGGCAAGGTCGCGGGCCATGGCCAGTGCGTACGGCACTAGCCACGGCCAGTGCGTACGGCACAGGCCACGGCCAGTGTGTACGGCCTGCCGCTCGCCAGCGTCACAGCGTTCCAGCGTCACCCAGCCTCTCAACCGTTATACGGCCCCCGCTCCCGCTCCCGCCCTCCCCGCGCTCAGCAAAGGCCCCCCCATGCGACTCCGCCGCCCCCTCGCCTCCGGCCTCACCGCCGCCGCCCTCGCCGCCGGTGCGGCCGGAGTGGTTCAAGCCGGGCCGGCCGCCGCCGTGGATGGGGTGCCGGCGGGTGTCGCGGCGGCCCAGCCCCCCATCTGCTCCGCCCCCAACGGCCAAGGCTTCCCCATCGAGACGCGCATCAAGGGCGGGCCCCCCGGCTACGAGGCCGGGGGCGGCTATCGGAGCTGGGCCGTCGAGTTGGCCAACACCACCCGCGGCAGCTGCGGGAACATCCACCCGGTCGTCGTCATCGTCGACGAAGAACGCGAGCTGAAGCCCCGGCAGATCCAGTTGGAGTTCCACGACGGAACGCGCTGGCGCCCCGTGGAGTTCGAGCGGACCGACCGCGACGAGAACGTCGGCGTCTTCGACGACGGATTCCCCGGGTTCAAGGTCAAGGCGGGGCAGACCCGCACCGTCAAGGTGCGGCTCTCCTTCACCTCCGGGGCCCGCTCCGAGCACGCCGTCATCTCCGCCGCCATCGTCCAGCGCCGCGACGACGACGGCGATTGGGTCGGTGAGTCCAGCGACTATCCGTTCGTCATCGACGGACGCAGCGGCAGCGGCAGCGACAGCGACAGCGGCAGCGACACAGGAACAGAAACCCGTAGTGACAGTGACGTCGGTACCGCCCCTGACGGCAGCCGTGACGGGCCCGGCGTCGACGGTGGCAGTGGGGGAGCCGGTGAGCGCTCCGATCACGGAGACTCTTCGTACGCCGATGAACTCGCCGCCACCGGACCCCGCACCCTCCTCGGCGTCGGTGCCGTCGCCGGCGCGCTGTTCGCCGGGGGCTGGGCCCTCGTCGTAGGGACCAGGCGACTGCGCGCCGCGCGGAGGCGCTGACCCGGCAGGCCCCGGCAGGCGCACCCGGCCGCCGCGGCACCCTCCGTTCACCTACCTGTTCACCTACGTCTGCGAACATCCCCGGGTGGACAACCCGAACTCCCCGCACCCTCCCGCGCACCTGCTCGACCAGGCCCCCGGCGCCCCCATCCGCTCCGGCATCCCCGAGCACGGCCGCATCCCGAAGTACTACGCGGTGAAGGCCAAAATCGCCGACCTGATAGAGGAGTTGGGGGACGGGCAGACGCTGCCGACCGAGCGTGATCTCGCCGTGCGGTACGAGGTCGCGCGGGAGACCGTGCGGCAGGCGCTGCGTGAGCTGCTGCTCGAAGGGCGGCTGCGCAGGCAGGGGCGCGGCACGGTCGTCGCGGGCCCCAAGCTGGAGCAGCCGCTGTCCCTCGCGAGCTACACGGAAGGCGTACGGCGGCAGGGGCGTACCCCCGGGCGACATCTCATCTCCCTCGACCGTTTCCCCGCCCCCGCGGTCCTCGCCGCCGAGATCGGGGTCAAGAAGGGCGAGCCCGTCTGGCACATGGAGCGTGTGCTCCTCGCCGACGACGAGCGGGTGGGCCTGGAGAGTACGTACGTGTCTGTGGCCCGCGTCCCCGCGCTCGACCGGGAATTCGAGCCCGACTCCTCCTTCTACGCCTACCTGCGCGACCAGCTCGGCATCTCCTTCGGCGACGCCGACGAACGCATCGAGACCGTCCTCGCCACCCCCCGCGAGGCCCTGCTCATCGGCACCCCTCCCGCGCTGCCCATGCTGCTGATCCACCGCGTCTCGCGGGATGCCTCCGGCCACCCCCTTGAGCGGGTCCGCACCCTCTACCGGGGCGACCGGTTCTCCTTCACCACGCACTTGGCCAACAGCGGATCCTGAACTTCCCTTCTGCGTAAGGGGGTCGGACCGAAACGACCCACGATGATAACGAGAACGTAACGGGTCTGGGCCAAGCTTGGGTGGCCGTTCACCGTCCCGTTGCCGACAGGTCCACAGCGGGTCACTCGTCCCCAGGAGCGTTGCCGTCGTGAGAGTCATCGTCGTAGGAGCCGGCGTGGTGGGAACCATGCACGCCTGGCACGCAGTGAACCGCGGCCACGAGGTCGTACAGATCGAGCGAGAAAGCGAGGCCCGTGGAGCCTCGCTGCGCAACTTCGGGCAGATATGGGTGAGCGGTCGCGCCGGGGGCGAGGAGCTGGACACCGCCCTTCGCGCCCGTGAACTGTGGGAGGAGATAGGCGCGCAGGTGGAGGGCCTCGGCTTCAGGGCCAACGGCTCCCTCACCCTCGTACGCAACGAGCGCGAGCGCGCGGTCGCCGAGGCCGCCCTCGCCCGCCCCGACGCGTCGGCCCGCGGCTACAAGCTGCTCGACGCCGACGAGGCTCGCGCCGTCAACCCCGCGCTCCGGGGTGACTTCATCGCCGGGCTGTGGTGCGAGCGGGACGCGGCCGTCGAGCCACGGACAGCGCAACTCCGGCTGCGTGAAGCCCTGTTGGCCTCGCCCCGCTACACCTTCCTGCCCGGCCGTGAGGTCCGCGAAGTCGTCGGCGAGAACGCGGTGCGGGACGACCACGGTGACGTACACACCGGTGACGTCGTCGTGCTCGCCACCGGCGCCTGGCTCGGCGGCCTCGTCCGCGAGCTCGCAGGGCCCGACCTGCCCGTGCGGCGCGTGCGGCTGCAGATGATGCAGACGGAGCCCCTCGGCGAGGCGCTCACCACCTCCGTCGCCGACGCGGACAGCTTCCGCTACTACCCGGCCTACAAGTCGGACGCCCTCGACGCGCTCAACGCAGGACAGGCGCAGGCGCCGACCGCCGCCGAGCACAAGATGCAGCTCCTGATGGTGCAGCGCAAGGACGGCGGCCTGACCATCGGCGACACCCACGAGTACGAGCACCCCTTCGCCTTCGACACCCTCGAAGACCCCTACGACCACCTCACCGGGGTCGTTGAGGGCTTCCTGGGCCGCCCGCTGCCGAAGATCAAGCGGCGCTGGGCCGGGGTGTACGCGCAGTGCGTCGACACGACCCGAGTCGTGCACCGGCAGCGGGTGCGCGAGGGCGTCTGGCTGGTCACCGGACCCGGCGGGCGCGGCATGACGTGCTCGCCCGCGATCGCCGAGAAGACCGCGAACGAGTTGGGATGGTGAGTGAGTTGACCGCACACAGCAGCATTGGCCTCGTGGTTCTGGACATGGCAGGGACCACCGTCGCCGACGGAGGCCTCGTCGAGCAGGCCTTCTCCGCCGCCGCGACGGAACTCGGCGTCGAGCCGGGCTCGGCCGACCATGCCGAGAAGCTGGACTACGTACGCGCCACCATGGGCGAGTCCAAGATCTCCGTCTTCCGGCATCTCTTCGGTGACGAGGCCCTCGCCCAGCAGGGCAACGTGGCTTTCGAGAAGGCGTACGGGGAGCTCGTCGACGGGGGGCGGATCGCGCCGATCCCCGGCGCGCGGGAAGCCGTCGAGGAGCTCAAGTCCGCAGGCCTGACCGTGGTGTTGAGCACCGGGTTCGCCCGGGTCACGCAGGACGCCATCCTGGACGCGCTCGGCTGGCGGGACCTCGTCGAGCTGACCCTGTGCCCCGCCGACGCGGGCGGTCGCGGACGGCCCTACCCGGACATGGTGCTCAGCGCCTTCCTGCGGACGGGCGCGGTGGACGGCGTCCAGCGGATCGCCGTCGTGGGCGACACGGCGTACGACATGACGAGCGGAGTGCGGGCCGGGGCCGGAGTGGTCGCCGGAGTGCTCACCGGGGCGCACGACGCCGAAGCGCTGACGGGGGCGGGAGCCACCCACGTCCTCGGCTCGGTCGCCGAACTGCCCGGGATACTCCGGGGTGTTGACGCATGAGTGACGGCACCCCTGCCCGCCACACCCCCGTACGCAGCGGTATCCGCTTCGACGACGTCTCGGTCGCCTACGGCAGGAACACCGTCCTCGACGGGTTCGACCTGACCGTCGAGCCCGGCGAGGTCATGGCCCTCCTCGGCCCGTCGGGCTCAGGCAAGACGACCGCGCTGCGGGCCGTCGCCGGGTTCGTGCGGCCCGCCTCCGGGCGGGTGTTCATCGGGGATCGCGATGTCACCGGCCTTCCGCCGCATCAGCGGGGGATCGGGATGGTCGTCCAGCAGTACGCGCTCTTCCCGCACATGCGGGTCGAGGACAACGTCGCCTTCGGCATGAAGGCGCAGAAGGTCACCAAGGCCGAGATTCCCGGGCGGGTGGCCGAGGCGCTGGAGATGACGGGGATGGCCTCGTACGCCAAGCGGTTTCCCCGTGAGCTCTCCGGTGGGCAGCAACAACGGGTCGCCATCGCACGGGCGTTGGCCATTCGGCCGGGGGTGCTCCTCCTTGACGAGCCGCTTTCCGCGCTCGACGCGCAGTTGCGGTCGGGGATGCTGGCGGAGCTTGCCCGGCTGCACCGGGAGTTGCCGGATGTCTCCATCTTGTACGTCACCCATGACCAGGTGGAGGCCCTGACCCTGGCGGATCGCATCGCCGTCATGGACAAGGCCCGCCTGAAGGACTGCGGGACACCTCAGGAGCTTTACCGGGCGCCTCGGACCGAGTTCACGGCGTCGTTCGTGGGCCATGCGAATCTGCTGCCGGTACGGGTGGGTTCTGGCACCGTCTCGTTCGGGGGCGCCGACCTGGAGGTCGACACGGCGGACGCGGCGCCGGGCGCCACGGCCACGCTGTGCGTGCGGCCGCATCTGGTCGGCCTGGGGGAGGGGCCCAACGCCCTGACGGGCAGCGTCGCCGAAGTGCAGTGGCGGGGTGCCACCCACCGGTTGTACGTCGATGTCGCCGGCCGGCGGGTGACGGCGGATCTTCGGGAGCTGCGGACCCCGCCGGGTCTTGGTGACGAGGTCACGCTGCACTTCTCACCCGAGGATGCCGTGTTGCTGTCTGGTGGTGTGACCGATGGTTAGCCCTGGTGGACGCCTCGTTGAAGCTGAACCGGCAGTGGGGGCTGTGCCCACCCTCCCCCACTCTCAACTCCGTTCGAGCGGGGGGACCCCCATCGCCCCGCGGGACGCCTGCCCACAGCGGAAACGACTCCCCGCGTTTGTATGGGCCCTGCCCCCCATCGCTCTCCTCGCTCTCTTCTTCCTCTACCCCCTCGCCCTCGTCGTCCAGCAGTCCGTTCAGCCCGACACCGGGGGGACCTCCCTCCAGCCCTACTCCGACGTCTTCGCCTCCGACGCGTTTCGGGAGGCGCTCGGGACCACCGTGTGGCTGGCCGTCGGGTCCACGATCGGGTGTCTGGTGCTCGGGTTCGCGCTCGCGCTCGTCATTGCCTTTGTGCCGTTCCCGGGAGGGAAAGCCGTCGCCAGGTTCATCGACGTCTTTCTCTCCTTTCCGTCCTTCCTCATCACCCTCGCCCTGCTGTTCATCTACGGCACCAAGGGAATGGCCAATGGGATGTGGACGGGCGCGACGGGGGCCGCGGAGGGGCCTTTTCAGTTCCTCACCACCCCGTGGGGTGTCCTTCTCGCCGAGATCACGTACTTCACGCCCTTCGTGATGCGCCCGCTGCTCGCCGCGTTCTCGCAGATCGACACCGCGCAGCTGGAAGTCGCGTCGAGTCTCGGGGCGAAGCCCGGACGCATCATCCGGCGGGTCATCCTGCCCGAGGCGCTTCCCGCCCTCGCGGCGGGCGGCAGCCTCGTACTCGTCATGTGTCTGAATGAGTTCGGGATTGTTCTCTTCACCGGAGCCAAGGGGGTCACGACCCTCCCGATGCTCGTCTACAGCAAGGCCATTCTCGAGTCCGACTATCCGGCGGCCTGTGTCGTCGCCGTGGTCAACATCGCGATCTCCGTGGGCCTTTACAGCCTCTACCGGGTGGTGAGCCGTCGTGTTGGTGCATAGCCGCAAGGGGAAATGGGCCACCTGGGTTCTTTTCTTCGTCTTCTTCCTGCCGCTTTTCGCGCTGCCTCTCCTCGTGATCCTGGCCGCCTCGTTCTCCTCGCACTGGTCCGGCGCCTTTCCCTCCGGATTCACCACGGGGCACTACGAGTCGGCCACCCGCGGGGAATCGCTCAAGGCGCTCACCACCAGCCTGGTCACCGCCGTCACCGCGAGCCTGCTCGCGCTGGCCGTCGGTACCTGGGCCGCGCTCGCGGCGGCCTCGCTGAAGAGGGGCGGCAAGAGGGTCCTCGACACCCTCTTCATGCTGCCGGTGGCCGTGCCGTCCGTCGTCGTCGGGCTCGCGATCCTCGTCGCGTTCAGCAAGCCGCCGATGATCCTCAACGGCACGCGCTGGATCGTGATCCTCGCGCACACCATTCTTGTCACGGCGTTCGCCTACCAGTCGGTTTCGGCTGCCATCGTCCGCCTCGACCCGGCGTACGCACAGGCCGCCGCATCGCTCGGTGCCCGGCCCGCGTACGTCCTGTGGAAGGTGAAGCTGCCGCTCCTGCTGCCGTCGCTCAACGCGGCGGCGGGCCTCTGCTTCGCGCTCTCCATGGGCGAGTTGAGCGCCACGATGATGCTCTACCCGCCGGACTGGATGCCGCTTCCCGTGCAGATCTACGCGGCCACCGACCGCGGCTCCCTCTTCACCGGTGCCGCCGTCGCGGTGGTCCTGATGGCGGCGACGCTGCTCGTCCTCTTCGGCGTCTCCCGCATCCGCACCCGCGCCTCCTACCGCTGACCGAACCCACGACTTGCAAGGAGTACGAATCGCCATGTCGCGTCACACCCGCACCCGCACGATCGCCGCCGTCTCCGGCAGCCTCGTCCTCGCCGGATCCCTCACCGCCTGCGGCGAATCCTCCGCGTCCGACGCGAAGGAGGTCACCGTCTACAGCGCCGACGGCCTCAAGGGCGAGAACGGCGACGGCTGGTACGACCAGGTCTTCAAGGACTTCGAGAAGAAGACCGGCATCAAGGTGAACTACGTCGAGGGCGGCTCCGGCGAGATGGTGCAGCGCGCCGTCCGCGAGAAGTCCAACACGCAGGCCGATGTCATCATCACCCTGCCGCCGTTCATCCAGCAGGCCGACGACAAGGGCCTGCTCCAGGCCTACAAGCCCAAGGGCTCCGACCAGGTCGACGGCGCCGACAAGGCCGCCGACGGCAAGTGGACCTCCGTCGTGAACAACTACTTCGGCTTCATCTACAACAAGAAGGAACTCAGCGGCGGCAAGGCGCCCAAGACCTGGGAGGACCTCACGGACCCGTCGTACAAGGACAAGGTCCAATACTCCACGCCCGGCGTCGCGGGCGACGGAACCGCCGTGCTCATCAAGGCGATGCACGACTTCGGCGGCAAGAAGCCCGCCATGGACTACCTGAAGAAGCTCCAGACCAACAACGTCGGTCCTTCCGCCTCCACCGGCAAGCTCGCGCCCAAGGTCGACAAGGGCGAACTCCTCGCCGCCAATGGCGACGTCCAGATGAACTACGCCCAGTCCAAGGACATGCCGAACCTCGGCATCTGGTTCCCGGCCAAGGAGGGTGGCAAGCCCACCACGTTCGCGCTGCCCTACGCGGCCGGCCTGGTCAACAAGGCCCCGCACAACGCCAACGCCAAGAAGTTCCTCGACTACCTGCTCAGCCAGAAGGCCCAGCAGCAGGTCAGCGAGATCGGCGGCGGCTTCGCGGCGCGCAAGGACATCAAGGCCACCGACGCCAACGCGGTCGCGCTCGACAAGATCGTCGACGGGGTCGAGGTCTTCGAGCCGGACTGGGCCGACATCTCCGAGAACCTCCAGACGTACGTCGAGGACTGGAAGTCGGCGACCGGTAGCTGAGAGTTCACCGCCGCACCCTTGGCCCAAGGTGTCCGGTAGCGAAAAGATAACGGGTATGGACCCAACGCCCCTGGTTCTCCAGGGGCGTTGGCGCGCGCCAGCCCTCCCCCCCCTACGAACCTCGGAGGACCACGTGTCGTCGCACGGCATATCCCGCCGCTCGCTCCTCGTCTCCACCGCCGCCCTCGCGGTGGCCGCAGGCCCCCTCGCCACCGTCGCCAAGGCCGCGGCCAGGACCCCGAAGGTCCTGGTGATCGGCCTGGACGGCGCCCTGCTCGGCAGAATCAAGGACGCCGACGCACCCGCCCTCAAGGGCCTGATGAGCGCGGGCCTGACCGCGCCGAGCAGCATCTACGCCAACCCGCTCGCCCCCACCTCCTCGGGCCCCGGCTGGTCGACGCTCATCACCGGCGTCTGGCCCGACAAGCACAAGGTCGTGAACAACGAGTTCACCGGGCACGATCTCGCCACGTACCCGGACTTCATGACCCGCGTCGAGGCCGCGAAGCCGCATCTGCGGACGTACGCCGTCTCGTCCTGGGCGCCGATCACCGACATCATCTTCTCCGCGAAGGTCGACGCCCGGGTGTCCACCCCGTCGGCCGAGTACGACGCGGGAACCACCACCCGCGCCGTCGCCGAGTTGAAGAGCGGCAACCCCGACGCGGTCTTCGTCCAGCTCGACAACATCGACCACGCGGGCCACGACAGCGGCGCCGCGAGCCGGGCCTATCTCGACGCGATCCACGGCGCCGACACCCAGGTCGGACAGATCGTCGCCGCGGTCAAGTCCCGTGCCACGTACGGCGACGAGGACTGGCTCATCATGATCACCGCCGACCACGGGCACACCGACCCCGGCGGTCACGGCGGCTCCAGCTGGCCCGAGCGCCAGACCTTCATGATCGCCACCGGCGGCGGGGTCACGGCGGGCTCGGTCCGCCACGACGTCCGCATGCCCGACGTGGCCGCCAGCGCGCTCGCGCACCTCGGTGTCGCGATCGACCCGGCCTGGGGCCTGGACGGACGCCCCGTGCAGCAGCCCACGCCGGACGCGTTCGACGCGCTGCGGGCCAAGCTGACGGGGCCCGTCGACGAGACCGGCATCGGTGCCGGAGTCATCGGCTTCACGCACACACCGCCGAGCGGCTGGAGCGTCGACAACTCCAGGATGGGCACGGGCGGCATCACCGAGTGGCGCGGCTGGTCCTTCACCACGGACGAGTTCTGGACGAAGACCGAGCGCGACCAGCAGCGTGAGCTCAACATCCGCGCCCGGAACGTCTTCGCCGTCGCGGACGGCGACGAGTGGACCGACAAGACCTTCTCGGGCACCTTCGACTCGACGCTGGTCAGCCCCTCGTACGACGTGCGGGGCGGCGCGCGGGCCACCCTCACCTACACGACGTACTACCGCCAGGAGGCCCCGCAGAAGGGCGAGGTGCTCGTCTCGTACGACGGAGGGGCTCCGGCCGTGGTGAAGACGTACACCGCGGACACCGCGTCCGCCGTCGAGAAGATCGCTCTCCAGGTGCCCGCCGGAGCCAAGAAGGCCCAGGTCCGCTTCCGGTACACCGGCGGCAACAACTGGTTCTGGGTGATCGACGGGGTCACGATCACCGCTTCCTGATTAGGGTGAGGGGCGTCGGCACAGAGCTGTCCCGGCGCCCCTCAGCTCACCCGTAGATCGCAGACCGCAGGAGTGCACCCCATGGCAGAGCGCAAGCCCATCGAATCGTGGCTCACCGACATGGACGGCGTGCTCATCCACGAAGGCGTTCCGATTCCCGGCGCCGACGCCTTCATCAAGAGGCTCCGCGAGTCCGGGAAGCCCTTCCTTGTCCTGACGAACAACTCGATCTACACCGCGCGCGACCTCCAGGCCCGCCTGACCCGCATGGGCCTCGAAGTGCCCGTCGAGAACATCTGGACATCGGCGCTCGCCACCGCGAAGTTCCTGGACGACCAGCGGCCCGGCGGCACGGCGTACGTCATCGGCGAGGCGGGACTCACCACCGCGCTGCACGACATCGGGTACGTCCTGACCGACCACGACCCGGACTACGTGGTGCTCGGCGAGACCCGTACGTACTCCTTCGAGGCCATGACCAAGGCCGTGCGGCTGATCAACGGCGGGGCCCGCTTCATCTGCACGAACCCGGACGAGACCGGGCCCTCCATGGAAGGGCCCCTGCCCGCGACCGGGGCTGTCGCCGCGTTGATCACCAAGGCCACGGGCCGCAACCCCTACTTCGCCGGCAAGCCGAACCCCTTGATGATGCGCACGGGCCTGAACGCCATCGGGGCGCACTCCGAGACCAGCGCCATGATCGGCGACCGCATGGACACGGACATCCTCGCCGGGCTCGAGGCCGGGATGGAGACCTTCCTGGTCCTCACGGGGCTGACCTCCCGGAAGGACATCGACCAGCACCCGTTCCGGCCCTCGAACGTCGTGGATTCGATCGCGGATCTCGTCGACCGCGTCTGAGCAAAAGCCACCCGTTTGCCGCACACGGGAGGCGTGACGTGTCGCCGCGCGTGAACCTCGAAACAGGAGGTTCACGATGCGTAGAGGCTCACTCACCCTGTGTGGCATAGTCGGGGCGGCTGTCCTTGCCGTGCTTCCCGTCGCGGCCACGGCGCCCGCGTACGCCCACGACAAGGAAAAGGTGCAGGCCACGGCCGTTCCGGCCCGCGCCGACGCCGGGGCCAAGGTGGAGATCAGCGTCACGGGCTGTGACGGGACGACCGGGACCGCCGGGTCCGGGGCGTTCACGGGCGACGCGAAGCTCACCGGTAGGGACGGCGACAAGTACTCCCTGAACGGCTCCGCCACGATCAGGAACGGCCTCGTCGGGTCGTACGACATCACCGTCATCTGCGACGGCCATCCCCACCAGGGCGTGGGCACCATCCAGGTCGGCCAGGAGAACCAGGTCGGACAGGAGAACCGGACCGAACCCGTCTCGCCGGTCCGCGCCGGTGGCGGCGGCACCGCGCAGCTGGCCGCGCACAGCCAGGAGGCGGGCCCCGGCACCCTGCACGCGGTGATCGGCCTGGTGCTCGCCGGGGTGGCGGCCGTGGCCGTGGCGTTCCGCAGCGTCCGCCGGCGCCGCTCCGAGTGACGGGCGACGACCGACGTGTCGGGCCAAGAGGAAACGGCGGGTGGGCACGGGCGATTCCTCACCGGGGTCGCCTGGGCGCTGCTGCTCGTCGGGCTCTGGCTGTGGGGCAGCGAGATCACCGACGTGCGGGGCGGGGTCTCGGAGCCCACGACGGGTGACGTGGCGGCGGTGGGCAGGCCGTTCGCCGTCGAACTCCCGGACGCGCACGAGCCGTTGGACGCCGCGAAGCCCGAGAGCGTCGACGTCCCCTCGCTGAAGGTGCGGGCGCCCGTGGTCGCCCGCGGGCTCGACCAGGACGGCGCCATCGATCCGCCGCCCTTCGAGGAGGCGGACTCCGTCGGCTGGTACGGCGGCGGCACGCGCCCCGGCGAGGCGGGCACCTCCCTGTTCGTGGGCCACGTCGACACCGAGACGCGCCCCGCGGTCTTCTACGACCTCAGCGCGATGCGCCCCGGCGAGAAGATCCGGGTGGCCCGGGACGACGGCTCGGTCGCCGAGTTCACCGTGGACGACGTCCAGGTCCTCACCCGGGAGCGCTTCGACGCGAAGAAGGCGTACGGCCCGCATGAGGACGGCCGTGCCGAGCTCCGACTGATCACCTGCGGCGGCACCTTCGACCGGGCGACCAAGACGTACTCGGCGAACGTGGTGGTCTCCGCCTATCTCACCGGCGTCGAGTCGTAGAGCCGGTCCCCTGCCGGGAGTGACCCGGCCCGGTCGGCGGCCCGCTCCCCCCGGAGCCGCCGACCGGGCTGGTCCTCGACCGCGCGCGCACGAGCTGCGGGAGTAACCCGGCGTCGGCGCGGGAGGTTCAGTGGCCAACCCCGCAATGCGGGATGGACGATCAGGCCAGGGGCTTGGGCCGTTGTGTCGACTCTAGAACGAATGGGCGCCGCAGCCTAGAGGTGGATTAACGCCAAGTCGCTGTTCGCTTCCTCTCCGTGATCACCGCAGGTGGTGATGGTTCCGGGATGACCTTCAGGAAGGTTCGGACCAATCGCCGCGCAGGGCCGCGTCGTCCAGTGATCCCTTGATCACCTCGGTGGCGACCTCCTCGATGACCAGCCGTTCTCTGCGCGCGTACCGCCGCAGCGCGTCGAAGGCCACGTCCACGTGGGTGCGCCAGCGTTCGGCGAGTATGCCCTTGGCCTGTTCGATGCGTACGCGGCTGGTCAGGGCGCCCTGGAGCTGTGTGGCGAGCACGCGATACTCCGTGCAGGCGCGGTGATTGTGCAGACCTACCGCGGCGGCGTCGGCGATCGCCTGCGCGATGTGCAACTCGCCGTCGGCGTGCACGATCCGGCTCGTCTCGGGGACGAAGACGTTGAGCGCGCCGAGCCGCGCCGTGCGCTGGCGCAGCGGAAGGGCGTAGGTCATGCCGATGCCGTGGCGGCGGGCCAGCGCGGTGAACTCCGGCCAGCGCGCGGCGGGTTCGTCCGCCGTGAGCCGCACCGGCGGCACCGGAAGCCCCGTTCCGAGGCTCTCCACGCAGGGGCCGCCGCTCCGTTGGGCGCCGAGCAGCTTCAGTGCCAGGTCTCGCGGGTGGCCGCCGGCGGCCGCCTCGGGGGCGCCGGCCCTGTCGAAGACGACCGCGGCGGCAGAGGCGTCGAGCAGCCCCACGCAGTGCCCGGCCACCCGGCTCAGATAGTGCTCGGGGTCGAAGTCCTCGTCCAGTGTGTTCGTGGTCTCCACCAGGGCTTGGGCCAGCCGTAGTTCAAAGGTGCGGTCCCGCATGATCTTCTCCCAGAGAGTCCCCCTGCGCCCTGCGCCTACCCCCGGGCGCGGTGCTGTAACAGGTCACCTACAGCTCTCCGCAGCCGACGGGCGGGCCTCGTGGGCCGGGAGTGTGTATGTCAGGATTGAGAATCGGACAGTGCACCCAAGGGGGAGTGGATGTACCACAAAGGCACCGGCCGCGGTCATCGCATCGCGGTCAGGGGGGTGAAGGCTGCGGCGGCGTTTGCGGGGGCGGCGCTGCTGCTGTCGGGGTGCTCCTCCGACGGCGACTCGGGCGACGAGGAGTCGTCGGGACAGCCGGTCAAGCAGCAGCCGAAGGGTTCCGACCCGTACTGGGTCAACCCGCAGGGGAACGCGGCCAAGCAGGTCGCCTCGTACGAGAAGGACGGCAAGAAGGACGACGCCGAGCTGATCCGCAAGATCGCCGAACAGCCGGTGGCCGAGTGGATCGTCCCGGAGAACGCGGAGGAACAGGCGCGCGGCTTCACCGAGGCCGCGACGAAGGCCGACCGGGACGCGCTCCTGGTCGTCTACAACATCCCGCACCGCGACTGCGGCCAGTACTCGGGCGGCGGCGCGGCCGACGGCAACGAATACCGCGCGTTCATCGACAAGGTGGCCAAGGGCATCGGCGACCGCAAGGCGACGGTCATCCTGGAGCCGGACGCGGTGCTCCACCTGGTGGACAACTGCACGCCGGAGGAGTTCCACGAGGAGCGTTACGACCTCCTCAAGGGCGCCATCGAGAAGCTCAAGTCCCTGAAGAACACCAAGGTGTACCTGGACGCGGGCAACGCGGGATGGAAGAACCCCGACTCGCTCTGGGAGCCCCTGAAGTGGTCGGGCGTCGAGCAGGCCGACGGCTTCTCGGTGAACGTCTCGAACTTCGAGACCACCGAGGCGAGCACGGAGTTCGGCAAGAAGCTCTCCGCGAAGATCGGCAACAAGCCGTTCGTCATCGACACGGCCCGGAACGGCAACGGCGCGTACACCAAGGGCAAGGACTCCTGGTGCAACCCGCCCGGCCGCGCGCTGGGCGAGGCGCCCACCACCAAGACCGGTGACCCGCTCGTGGACGCGTACCTCTGGATCAAGCGGCCCGGTGAGTCGGACGGGACCTGCCGGGGTGGCCCCAAGGCAGGGGAGTGGTGGCCCGAGTACGCGCTGAAGCTGGCCGAAGCAGCTAAGTAGCGCCCCGTCAGGGGCGCGGGGAACTGCGCGAGCAACACCAAAAGAGCCGCAGTCGCAGATGCCGAGACCTCGGCATCTGCGACTGCGGCTTTTCGTGCGCTGAGCGCGCAGTTCCCCGCGCCCTGACGGGGCTACGGCACGTGGACCCACTGGGCCTTGCTCGGAGTCCCCTGGTCATCGGTGACGAACAGCATGTACCAGCCGGACTCGACCAGGCTCTTCTCCTTCGGGATCGTCACCGTGACCCCGTCCTTGGACTTCTTCAGGTCCAGGGCGACCGACGTCTGGTCGATGTCGGTGACGTGCGTCGAGGCGCTCGGCCTGATCAGGCGGGCCGTCTTGATGGACGAGGCGTGCTTCGTCCGATACGTGCCCGACCCGCCGCGCTTGATCTCCTCGGGGCCGCCGGAGAGCGTCGGCTGCGAGCCCTGGTAGAGGTACGGCGGCGTGTAGATCTCGATGCGCTGCTCGAACTCGCCCGGCTTGGTGTTGGCCTTGTCCGAGTAGAGCGAGTCGGAGCCGAAGAACATCACGCGGCCGTCGGGCAGCAGGATCGAGCCCGAGTGGTAGTTGCGCCCGACCTCCGGGTCCGCGACGCGGCGCATGTCGCCGGTCTTGGCGTCGTAGATCCGCGCCTGCTTGATGTTCGAGTCGCTGCGTCCGCGGTAGTCCTCGGAGCCGCCGGATATGAGCACCGTGTCGTCGGGCAGGGTCGAGGCCTGCGGGTAACGCGTGCCCTTCTCCAGCTCGGGACCGTCGACGAACTTCGGGTCGTCGTCCAGGAGGTCGACGATGCGGGTCTTCTTGCTGGACTTCTTGGACTCGCCGACACCGCCGCCACCGACCACCATGTACTTCTGGTCCTGCGCGGGCGGCAGTTCGACCGTGTTGGAGGTCTCGAGGAGGTCGGGGTCGCTCATCCCCGGAATCCCCTTCCAGCTGCCCTTCTTCTCCAGGTCCCAGGTGCCGGGCTTGCGGCCGACGTCGTCGGGGCCGTAGCCCGCGTTCGAGCCCGAGTAGAAGAGCCTGCCGCTCTCCAACTGGAAGACGGCCGGGTAGGTCGGGAACTGGCGGACCTGCTTGGTGTAGGTCCACTTCTTGGTCTTGGGGTCGTAGATCTCGTTCTTGCCCGGGACCAGCTGGCCGATCTCGTCGAGGCCCGAGAGGCTGAGCACCTTGCCGTCCGAGAGCGTGGTCAGCGTGGGGTACCAGCGGGCCTCGTTCATCGGGTCGACCTTGATGTACTTCTCGGCGACCGGGTCGAACTCGAAGGCGTCCTTGATCCCCTGGAAGTCCTTCTTGTCCAGGGCGAGCTTCTGCGCGATGCCGTACGTGTTGCGGGTGGCGGAGCCCTTGAGGCCCTGCACGCGGTAGTTGTCCTGCGTACCCGTCTCGTACTTCGTGCCGCTCTTCTGTGCCTCCACGTACACCCGGCCGAGGCCCGGTTCGTTGCGCACGAACGCGCCGGTCTGCTTGTCGAAGACCTTCTTGGCGCGCTCGACGACGACCGGGTCCTTGGAGACGAACGTCTTGCCGTTCTTCTTGCCGGTGAACTTCGTCCCGGCCGGCAGCGTGATCGGCTTGTCCGGGTCTTCGTTGTGCACCACCATCAGGCCGCCCGCCTTGGTGATGTCGCCCTTGAGCTTCTCGTAGCGCTGAGTACCGCCAGCGATCAGGAGATTGCCGTTGGCGAGCTGGGTGTGGCCGGTGCAGAAGAGGTCGACGGGCGTCTTGATCTTCTTGATCGTGTTCTTGACCGGGTCCCACAGGCGGGTGTCGAACTTCTTCGCGTCGAAGTTCTTCTGGTTGTTTCCGGAGCCGGCGACCAGGAGGATCTTGCCGGTGTGCAGGAGCGCTGCGTGGATCGTGTTCTGGCGGTACTCCTCGGGGAAGTTCACGACCTGCCAGTGGCCGTTGTCGGCCTTGTACTCCGGCTTATTGATCTTGTAGTCGTGGTACTTCTCCGAACCCACGCGCCACAGCCACGGGCCGTTCATCCCGGCCAGCGCTATGACCACCGCCGCGCCTATCGCGATGCGGCGGGCGCGGCGGCGGCTGGAGCGGTCCTTCATTTCTTACGTCCCCCAAGGGCGATCTGCATGGTCTGGTCGTTCGCTGCCCAACTGGGCTTCTGCTGCGGTGCGTGCGGCGCCTGCGGAGGCTGATGCGCCTGCGGCAGCTCCGCCGTGGTGTCACGCTGCTGCGGCACCTTCGGTTCCCCGCCGCCGGAAGGCGGCCCCGAAGCTCCGGGTCCCTGCTGGGACTTGCGCTTCTTCTTGTCCTGCCGCATCCCCCACCGCCAGGCGAAGATCGGCGCCGCCGTGATCAGCAGGGCGAACGTGGCCCAGATGATCATCGCCGGGTGGACGTGGTCGAACACGAACGCGGCGGCCATCGAGCCGGCGAAGACCAGGATGAAGAACAGGTGGATGCGGAACGTGCCGAACAGGGTGTCCGGGCTCGCAGAATCGCCCTTGGGGGTCACCACGAACTTGCTCTTGCGGCGCAGCACGGCGTCGAGCAGGGAGCGTGCGTAGACCGGCGCGGAGAGCGCCGACATCACCATGCCCGCGATACCGCCGGAGCCCTCGGGCTCGTGCGGCGAGACGTTGTGGCGGCGGTTCCAGATGTAGAGGCCGATCTGCAGCGCCGACGCGTTGCCGTACAGCATCAGCCAGATCGTCGGGTCGATGTTCACGCCCGATGCGCCCATGCCCAGGAACAGCGCGCAGGAGAGCGCGGCCAGGATCCAGTTCATGGCGGACATCGGGTAGAAGATGACCATCATCGTGTAGTTGAAGAGGCGGCCGGGCGGCAGCGAGAACGGCGCCTTCCAGAACTGCTTCAGGATGGTCTCGTACGTTCCTCGCGACCAGCGCAGCTGCTGCGTGAAGAAGTCCGTCCAGGCGTTGGGGCCCTCACCGACCGCGAGCACGTCCGGGGTGTAGACCGACTTCCACTTCTTGCCGGTCTTCGGGTTCGTGGCGCGGTGGATCTCGAAGCCGGTCGCCATGTCCTCGGTGATCGAGTCGTACAGACCGCCGATCTGCTTCAGTGCGCTGATGCGTACGGCGTTGCTCGTGCCGACGAACATCGGGGAGCCGTAGGCGTTGCCCGCGCGCTGGATCAGGGCGTGGAAGAGGAACTGCTGGGACTCGGCGGCCTTGGTGATGAAGTTGTCGTAGTTGCCGTAGACCTGCGGGCCGATGACGAAGCCGACGTTCTCGTCGCGGAAGAAGCCGAGCATCCGCTCGAGGTAGTTGGGCATCGGGACGTGGTCGGTGTCGACCGATGCGAAGTAGTCGTAGTCGTCGCCGTGCGCGTCCAGCCAGGCGTTGTAGTTGCCGTGCTTGGTCTTGGCGCGGTGCGGGCCCTTGCTCATGTTCCACTTCGCCACGCCCTTGCGGGAGAAGTGGTGCACGCCGAGCCGCAGGCAGACCTCCTTGACGGCGGGGTCGTCGCCCTCGTCGAGGAGCCAGACGTGCATGAGGCCGCGGTGGCGGATCTTGACGGCCGCCTCCAGCGTCTTCGTCACCATCTCGAGCGGCTCCTTGCCGGGCACGAAGGAGGTGAGGAAGGCGACGCGGGTGCCGGTCTCGGGCACCACGGGTATCGGGTCACGGGCGACGAGCGTGGCGTGCGCGTTCGACAGCACGTTCATGCAGCGGAAGAACTCGATCAGACCGATCGATATGAGCATGATGACGTCGAGCGTGGGCAGCCAGTCGTTGGCGACGTAGTCACGCTTCGTCCAGTGCGTCGGCTGCAGCAGCCAGGCGAGCAGCACGAGCGAGAGCAGCGGCGCGGCTCCCAGCATCAGCGCGGCCCTGATCCGGTGCGGTTCCTGCGACAGCAGGGAACGGTACTGCACCTTGTACGGCTTGGTCGGGTCCGGCTGCGTGAGCGGCCCCGCGAGACGGCTGTAGTGCTCGTAGTCGTATCGCGGCAGGGCCTTCTTGATACGTCGGAACCCGCCTGTCCGGTGCGACGGCACCCGCAGCTGGGTCGTCTGTGACGGGTCGTCCGGCCGGGCGCCGGTCGGCGTCGACGTCATGAGTCATCCCCCCGCACGCGGTCGCCCGCGTGTTCGTTGGTCCTTCCGTCCGAGCCGGTCCCCCGACCTTCACGGACGCATCAGTGGCAGGCCACCGTCCCCTTAGACATGGAACAGCCACCTTCCGGTTGCATGATGCCCCCCTCGGCATCCGTTCATGAAAGGGACCCCCCGTCCCTTCCCCCGCGGGCACCGGCCGGATGGGGCCCCCAACTGCCCCGCACCGCCTGCCTCATGAGAGCCAGTGGCTCCAGCACAAGGTTCTACGCCCCTAGCCATGATCGCAAGAGCGAAACAAGGTGTTTACCGGTCATACGAGCGATTTGAGTTGCCTGTTGAGACAGGAGCGCTCAATCGCGTTCGAATATTACCGAAGTGTTCCCGTATTGCCTGCTCGGCCCTGAGTACATCGCCGGACCGGACCGCGTCGACGATCTCCCGGTGCTGGCGGCAGGTGACCTTGGGATCCTGCGGTACGTCCACCAGATCGGTACGTACCTTGTGGAAGGCGTCCCAGAACGCCTCCAGGACCTCGCTGAGCAGGGGATTGCGCAGGCAGCGGTAAAGGGTGGCGTGAAATGCGCGGTCCGTTTCGGTGTGGACCGCACTCGACTGCCCGTTCCGGCCGTCGTGGGCCGCCGCTTCGGTGTCCATCCGGTCGACGATGGAGTCCAGTTCGGCCAGATCGGCGTCCGGGATGCGGCCCGCGAGGCGCGCGATGAGTCCGGTCTCCACGGCCTCCCGCAGTTCCAGGAGCTGACGAAGGCTGTCCTCGCCGCGGTAGTGGCCGGCCACCGTGCGGAAGGTGAGGCCCTCGATCATGGGAGCCATCGACATGGGTCCGACATATGTACCGAAACCGTGCCGGATTTCCACGATGCCCATCGCCTGCAGTGCCTTGAGGGCCTCTCGCACGGAGTTCCGACTGACGCCGAGGCGTTCCATCAGTTCGGGCTCGGTGGGCAGAGAGGCTCCGGAGGGCAGCCGCTGATCGATGATGAGCTTCTTGATCCGCTCCTGAATGTCGCGCGCCATGGCGCAACGGTAGCGGTACCCGCGCCGGTGGCGGCACGACGAAGGCCCCCCGCGTGAACGGAGGGCCTTCGCTGTCTGTGCGCCGTCAGGGACTCGAACCCCGGACCCGCTGATTAAGAGTCAGCTGCTCTAACCAACTGAGCTAACGGCGCCTGCTGACGTCGTAGACCTTAGCACTCTGATCGCCGCCAGGAAAAATCGATATACGGACCGCGGAGCCTGCCGCCGCACGGGCCGCGCGGACGCAGGCCCAGAGCACCACCTCGGGCCCTGGAAGCCAGGGATGCCGGGCATCGGGGGCCACCAGCCAGCGCGATTCGAGGCGCCCTTCGCGGCGGCCGGGTGCCGGAGTCTCCCGGTGTTCCTGGGCCATCGGCGGCACGGTCACGGCGTCCCCGGTGCCGTGGCAGAGCACGCCCGGAACGGCGCTGCCCCACTCCTCCCACTCCAGCAGCGAGGGCAGTCGCTGGGCGGTTCCCGGGGCGGCGAAGAGCAGCATGCGGCCGCGGTGCGCGGCGACCGGGCCCGAGCCGGGGCCTTCGTCCCATAAGCGGTCGAGCATCCGCCGGCCGAAGACCGCCGGGACGCTCACCACGTCGAAGACGGAGCCGCAGGGGAGGACGGCCGGGGCGGTGGGGCGGCTGCGCCAGTGGGCGAGGGCGCTGCGCGGATACGTTTCCGCAGAGGCGAGCCAGGCGACTCCGTCGGTAGTGACGTCCGAGATGTCCTGGCTGTTTTGGATGTCGGTGGGGGCGGGCTCCGGGTGAAGGCGCGTGCTGCTCATGGCAACTACATCTACCGGTGGTGAGCGTTCCATTTCTGAGAGTTGTCAGAAATCCGGACAACAAGGGGTGGGAGGGAGTACCTTGCCCTCATGGCATATGCCCCATGATCTTCTCTCCGGGGCCTGGAGGGCTGTGGGGGCCCGCTTCGAGGGCTCGCTTCGGGGGCTCAGGCCTCCGGACCGCCGCCGCCCGCACCGGTCCCGCGCAGCAGATCCCGGCCGAACTCGACCATCTTCTTCGCGTAGTCCTCGGTCCATTGCGCGCGCTCGGCGATCACGGCGGGCGTCAGCCGGTCGAACCGCCGGGGGTCGGCGAGCTGGGCGGCCGCGATCGCCTGGAACTCGACCGCCCGGTCCGTCGCGGCACGGAAGGCGTGGGTCAGCTCGGTGGCTCGTGCCAGCAGCTCCCGAGGGTCCTCCATCGACTCCAGGTCGAAGAAGTGCTCCGGGTCGGCGACGGCCTCCGCGGGCTCGAAGAGCAAGGGCGCGGGTCGCAGACGCTGCTCGGTCCGGGACCGCTCGGGCTCCGCCATGGTTCTTCCTCCTCGTACGTGTCCGGCCGTGGGGCCGTCTTCCATTCTCCCTTGCTGCGCAAGGGGGCCGTGAGCCTCGCGTTCCCGGTCCCTCGCGGCCTAGGGCCGCCACACCACCCGGTGTTCCGCGAGGCGGGCGAGGACCGCGTGGTTCGCCTCCCAGCCGTCGGGGCTGTTTTCTTTGGCCGCCTCCGGCGGCGTGCCGGACTCCGTCCGGCGGGTGGCGCGGCGCCGGGCTGATCGCCTGCCCAGGAGGTGGGGGAGTGGTGGTCAGGGCCGCCACACCACCCGGTGTCCCGCGAGGCGGGCGAGGACCGCGTGGTTCGCCTCCCAGCCGTCGGGGAACTT
The DNA here is from genome assembly GCF_059026065.1 of Streptomyces sp. A18. Taxonomy (NCBI): domain Bacteria; kingdom Bacillati; phylum Actinomycetota; class Actinomycetes; order Kitasatosporales; family Streptomycetaceae; genus Streptomyces; species Streptomyces sp. A18. The sequence continues at coordinate 217,998 of NZ_JBWLKL010000009.1, forward strand.
CACCGTGACACCCAGCTGGACCGGTTCCGTGGACGGGTGGTCGTCGAGCAGCTCGCTGACGCCCGCGCGGCAGATCACGATGCAGGCGTGGCGATGGCGGGACGCCAGGACGCACAGGCGGCCCGTCTCCAGGTGGAACGCGGTGGCGTCCGGGCGCCCGGAGAGCGGATGCAGGACCACCGTCACGTCGAACTCGCGGCCCTGCAGCCGGTTCGCGGTGTCGACCGTGACGTCCGTGACGCCGAGCTCCGCGAGGGCCGCGCGCACCGCCGCCGCCTGGTCGCGGTGGGCGGTCCCCACGGCGATGCGCTCGGCCGTCAGGGGCGTGGGGTCCGGGCCGCGCTCAGAGGTGGCCGCGCCGCCGCGGTCCAGGAGCCGCCCAACGACCTGGGCCACCGCGCGTACGGCCTCCGGGTCCGTGCGCGGGGTGTTCCGCGCGGGCAGTTCGAGCAGGCCCCAGCCCGACTCCGCCGCCTCGTCGATCACCCGGTCCGGACCCGAACCGTCGGACGGCACCCCGAAGTCGAGCCGTCTGTCGCCGTGGTCCGTGCCGCTGCGGAAAGGCGTGTACGGATAGAACGCGGCCGACACCAGCGGGGCCGCCGACGCCGGGAGCCGCCAGGACACCGGCAGGCGGTGCTGGGGCAGTTCGGGGTTGTGCGCGAGCAGCGTCGTGACCGCGCTCGCCGACGGGTCGTACGCGAGGCCGGCCCACTGCTCGGCGCCCACGATCGAGAACGGGTCGAGCTGGCCGGGGTCGCCGACGAACAGGGCACGCTCGAAGAGCCCGGCCACGGCGAGCAGCGCGTCCGAGCGCATTTGGTACGCCTCGTCCACGATGGCGTGCGGCCAGGGCGCGTCGAGCTTGGTGGCCTCGACGTGCGCCCACTTCGCCGCCGTCGACACCACGACGTCGAGTCCTGCGAGGTCGGCGGCCTTCGTCGACGTACGGACGAAGGGCAGGTCGTCCAGGGCCTTGTCGTACGCGTCCGGGTCGCTGCTGTGCAGGCGGCCCACCGGCAGCTCGGGGTCCTTCTCGGCGAGGCGCAGGACCAGGTCGTCGACCTGCGCGTTCGTCTGCGCGATCACCATCAACGGGCGGCCGGCGGCGGCCAGTTCGCGGGCCGCGCGGACCACGAGGGTCGACTTTCCGGCGCCGGGCGGCGAGTCGACGACGACACCGCGGTGCGCGCCGTCCAGCGTGTCGTACAGGATCGCGTCCGTGGCGCGGGTCGCCGCGGCGCCGGGGTCGAAGGAGGCGCGGTCGAAGGGGGCGGTCGGACTCACAGGGTGTCCTCCGGCGTCACGGGGTCAGGGCGCTCGGCGGCGTCGCCCTCGCCCGGCGGACCGCCGTGGGTCCAGGGAGTCGCCTCGGGTTCGGGGAGCTTGGGGCCGCCGCGCTGCTCGTGCTCGAAGAGCGTCCAGCAGATCCGGTCGCCCTTCTCCGGCACGGAGCCGGACTCGGGCTCCTTGCCGCGCCCCATCTTGTCGGTGATGCGCAGGACGACGGAAACGGCGCTTCCCTCACCTTCGTACGTCACGAACTCGGCCGTCTGCGGCTTGCCCTGCAGCGAGCGGTACACCTTCGCGCGCTCGGCCAGGTGCGGGTGGTCGTCCGTGCGGACGGTGACCAGGGGGCGGGGGCTCGGGCGCTTGCTCTCGCTGTACGCCATGACCACCTCGGTCACCTCACCGACGAAGGCCTCGCCCGCGAGCCGGCGGCCGGCCATCACCAGCGGGTCGTCGAGCGCTTCCTGGGCCTCCAGCCTGGCCTGCTCGCGCTCGCGCGTGGCGAGTTTGTTCGCCGCCGTCACCGCGTCGTCCACGCGGGGCTGCGGGGGCTCGCCCGCCACCACGCGGTCCCGGTGGCCGGTGAACGACCAGCGGTCGCGCGTCCAGCGGTCGGCGGCGCGCGGGGCCTCGGGGAGTGTGCACAGCGCGTCCAGGCCGCGCCACACCGCGTCCCAGGTGGGGCGGGTCCTGCTCTCGATCAGGGAGCGGATCTCCCGCTCGGCCGCGGCGAGTTCGGCGAGGCGGGCGTCCGCCTCGATGCCGTCCTCGGCGGTGGCGAGGGTGCCGCGCGCGGTCGTACCGCTCGATGGCCGGGGCGAGCAGGCGGTTGTCGAACGCCGGGTCCGTGGCGGGGCCCGCGGGCGGGCAGAGCAGCTGGCCGTCCTTGTCCCGCGCCAGCTCGGCGCGGAGCGCGGCCTCGGCTCCGGAGGTGCCTTCCGGGGCCTCGATCCAGGCGAGCAGGGCGCCCAGGTGCTGGTCCTCGAGGCTGCTCTGTCCGGTGGCCCAGTGCCGGGAGAGCAGTTCGGTCATGGCGACGAGGAGGGAGGACCCCGGAACGCGGGCCCGCTCCCCGAAGTGCGTCAGCCAGCGGCCGAGGAGCGGGACGCGGGGCGGGGCGGGATACGGGGTCTGAGGGTCCTGCTCGGCGGTGCGGCGGAAGCGGGTGGAGCGGCCGATGAGCCGTACGAAGTCGATGCCGGCGCTGCTCGGGACGATCAACTGCGGGGCGTCCGAGCAGAGTTCGACCTCCACCTTGACACGCTTGCCGGTCTCCGGGTCCGTCTCGCTGCGCTCCGCCGCTTCGACGTCGTCCGCGAACGAGTCGACGTACTCCAGGACGGTGTCCGCGAGTTGGGTGAGGAAGGTGAAGCGGAGGTCGCGGTCGCGGGGCTGCGGGACGACGAGCACGCGGGGCGAGGTCCGCTCGGTCCCGACGAGGGCGCCCAGCGGTGCGCCCGCCTCGCCCGCTGTGGTGAGGGGGACGAGGACGAGGGGGTGCTGGGAGAGGTGGCGGTGCCTTGCCGTTGCTCTCGGCTGGGCGGTGCCTGTTGCTACCGCCTCCAGGCGGGCGAGGTTGTCGATCAGTGACACCGGGTCGTTCCTCCCTGCGGGGTGTGGGCTACGGGTCCGCCGCTTCGCGGCGGTTCTTCCCCGCCCACCCACCCGATCACCCTGCATCGAGCCGACACCGAAAAGCTCACGAAAACGCAGCGCCTCAGCACCCCGTACCCCCCACTCCGGACAGCGCCGCCGCCCGCAGCGCCGCCGCCCGCCGAAGCGCCGCCACCGCCGGATCCGCAGGGTCACCCGATGTGCCGTTCGCTGCCGACAGGACCCCGGCGACCGTCGTCAGACCACCCAACTCGCCCCGCACCGCGCGACCAAGCGCCGTCACCGCGCCCTCGTCGCGGGAGCGTCCGCGGCAGTGGAAGGCCAGTTCGCAGGCGGCCAGGCACTCGGGGGCGTACGTCGCCGGGACCGATTCGACCGCTGCCGTCAGGTCGGCGGCGGGGCGGGTCACGTCGAACGTGGTGCCCTCGGGAAGCTCCGTCGCGATGTCCTCGATGCGGGTCAGGCGCGCCAGCTGGCGCTTCGTCACCGAGAGTTGTTTGCGTACGTCGATCGCGGACGCCGTCGGCAGGTTCGAGAAGTCCTTGGGGCAGACCAGGAGCACGTGATGGCGGACCCGGGGCGCCGGGTCCATGTGCGACGCCACGCGCTCGAGCGCCAAGGCGTACACCGCGGCCTGCCGGGCCGCCGCGCCCACCTTCGCCGCGTCCGCCGAACCGTCGATCATCGGGAAGGACTTGATCTCGACGACCGTCCAGCTGCCGTCCGGATGGATCACCACCGCGTCCGGTTCGAGGAAGGCCGGTGTCCCGGCGACGTCGAGCGCCAGCATGGGGTGGTCCAGGAGGGTCCAGCCCTCCGCCGACGTCGCCTCGCGCAGCGCGAGGGAGGTGCGCGCCGCGCGGCCTTCGGGTCCCACCGCGGAGAGGTCGGGGACGGACGACTCTCCCGGAACCGGCTCCGGGCCGCCCCCGATCCTGCCGTGGGCGAGCCGCAGCAGCTCCGCGCCGCCGTCCGCCTTGACCTTCGCCTCGAAGGCGTTGCCCCGCATGAACGCGAACTGCGACTGCCCGAAGGAGGCGGGCGAGCCGAGTGACTGCGCAAGCGTCGCCTTGTCCACCCCCGCGCCGTCGAGCAGCGCGCGCCGCCGGCAGCCGGGATTGGCGGCGAGGGCCGCGAGCGCGCGGGCGTCCAGCGGCTGAGCGGGGACGTCCGGGCCGCGCAGCTCAGCGAGCCGCTGTCTTAGCGCTGTCCCCCGCTTCGGCGGGGCGGGCACTCGGCTCGGCGCCTGGCTCGGCAGGCCGCTTGCGCGGCCGGGGAATTCGCTCACCTGTCGAAGTCTGGCACCCGCCACTGACAATTGAGGACTCTGGGGCGGACGAGGCCGACGGCGCGCCCGCGACGGGCGCCGAGTGCGCCCCCGCCAAGCCCCCCGACGCGGGGCCTGCGACCGCGAACGGCAGCCCCATCCGCGCCTTCACCCGGTCCGCGAGCCGCAGTACGGGCCGGACGAGCAGCAGCCCGAGGCCCATCACCGCTGCGCCCGCGACCGCGTCGAGGAAGTAGTGGTTCGCGGTGCCCATCACGACGATCGTGGTGATCAGCGGATAGGCCACCGCAGCGGTCCTGGCCAGCGGCGAACGCCCGTGACGCCACAGGATCACCCCGCACCACAGCGCCCACCCCACGTGCAGGCTCGGCATCGCCGCGTACTGGTTGGTCATGCCGCCGAGCCCGCGCGGCGCACTCGCCTCGCCGCCCCACCAGCCGAAGTCGCTGTACTGCGCCATGGTGTCGACGAAGCCGTGCCCCTCGCTCAGCAGGCGGGGCGGGCAGGTCGGCAGGAGCGTGAAGCCGACCAGGCCGATCAGGGTGGAGATCATCAGCCACGCGCGTGCGGCGCGATAGTGGACCGCGCGGCTGCGGAAGAGCCAGACGAGTATCAGGGGCGTCACCAGATAGTGCAGCGACGCGTACCAGAAGTCGGCCGGCACGCCTATCCAGGAGTGGGCGGTGAAGAGACGGTTCAGCGGGTTCTCGGCGTTGAGGCGCAGGAACTTCTCGACGCGGAGTATGCCGATGCCGTGATCGACGGCGGTGGACACGTCGCCGCGCGCGAGCAGCCGTCCCGCCGAGTATGCGACGTACACCAGCACGATCAGCGGCAGCTCCGTCCACCAGCGAAGCCGAAGCCCGCTGATGCCCCCGGTGCCCGGAGCGTCGGTCTGCGGCATCCGGTCGGTCCCCCATCCATCTGTGGTCATGCGGTGTTCGCCGCCGCCTCACTTTACGGCGTACGCGAGAGCGCGCTGACGCGGTCCCCGGTCGTCTTAGACGCAGAGATCGACGAGCGGGTTGCTCCTCGCGGGCACCAGTGATCGGGACCTGGTGCGTGAGTGATGATGGAAGGTACGGACAGCTCTCTGTCCACAGAATTCGCTCTATGACAGCTGATGGTCGCGACCGATGACGACGACCGTCGGCCCGGAAAGGCTCGACATGGCACCGCGCATCCTGCTGGCCCGACATGGACAGACGGAGTGGTCCCTGTCCGGGAAGCACACCGGCAGGACGGACGTCCCGCTCCTCGAAGAGGGCCGTGACGGCGCGAAGCTCCTGGGCGAGCGCCTGCACCGCGCCCCCTTCGACGGCCTCCCGGACGCGGAGGTGCGCACAAGCCCCCTCTCCCGCGCGCGGGAGACCTGCGAGATCGCCGGCTTCGGGGACCGTGCCACCACCTGGGACGCGCTCATGGAGTGGGACTACGGCTCCTACGAGGGCATGACCCCGGCCGAGATCCAGGGCGTACGCCCCGGCTGGTTCATCTGGCGCGACGGCGTCCCCCGGGGCGAGACCCTGGAACAGATCACCGCCCGCGCGGACGAGGTGGTCTCCTGGGCGCGCAGCGCCGACCGCGACGTCATGGTCTTCGCGCACGGGCACATCCTGCGGTCCATCGGCGCGCGCTGGCTGGGTCTCGGCGTCGACTTCGCCGCCCGCATCCGCCTCAACCCGACCTCGATCTCCACCCTCGGCTGGGCCTACGGCGAACCGGCCGTCGAGTCGTGGAACGACACCGGGCACCTGGCGTAGCAGCCGCAGGAAGTACGGCTGTCCAGGCGGCCCGCGGCAAGGACTTGACGGCCCGCGGCAAGCACTAGACGGCCCGCGGCAAGGAAGCGTGCCGCTCCAGGAAGCCGCACACCCCCGAGGCCCGCCGGTGCGGAAGCAGCACCCGGGCCGTCGTGGCGAGCATCGACTGGATGCGCGACGACTGCACCTCGTCCAGGAGCCCGAGCACCCGCAGGCCCGCCGTCGCCGCCTCGTCCGGGCGGCCCGCGCGGGCCAGATCGTCGGCGAGCTCCGCCGTGTAGAGGGCGATGTTCCGGGTGAACTGCGGGGTCTGCGTCGAGGCCACGCCCGCGGCGCGCCGCGCGTGCCCGGCCGCCCGATCCCAGTCGCCGAGCGCCGACCAGCACTGTGCCTCCAGGCCCTCCAGCTCGGCGGGGCCGTAGAAGGTCATCCACTCCGGGTCGGCGTCCGATGGGCCCCGGTCGAACAGGGCGTGCGCGCGGGTCAGCGACTGTTCGCAGCCCGCCCGGTCGCCGAGCCCCGCCCAGCCCCCGGCCTCGCGCAGCGCCAGGAGCGAGAGCAGCCGCGGCGAGGCGAGGTGCCGGGCGGCCCGCGTCGCCGCCTGGGACGCCCGCACCGCCTCCCGGGGCCGTCCGGCGTCGCGGGCCAGGAAGGCCGTATTGCAGAAGGCGTGTGCCTCCAGAGCCGGATCGGAGGCCATCCGGGCCGTGGCGAGAGCCTCCGCGTAGTGCGAGCGCGCGTCGTCGAAGCGGCCCGAGTCGTGCGCCAACCAGCCCACGGAGATGGCCAGTTCACCGGCGCCCGCGTGCAGCCTGTCCGCCGTGGACTGGCGGGTGGTGCCGGCGTCGAGCAGGGCGTAGGCGGTCCGCAGCGGGGCGGCGGCGCGGCGGTAGAGGCCGTCGGCGCCGTGCCGGTCGTCGAGCAACCGGATCTTCCGTACGGCTTCCTCGACCGCGCTCACCTCGGCCTCGCCCGCCCGGCCGCCGCGCTGGGCGGTGGCTTGTGCGGGGTTCTGGGCGGCGAGCCCGAAGGGTCCCAAAGAGGCGGCGGCCGCGGTGGCCGTACCGCTCATGAATGCGCGACGCCGCACGTCGCTCTCCTCATGGATCTGGATCTCGTACGGGTCGCACTCGTGCGTTTCGGGGCCGTCGGGCCCGGACGGAGAAGACTCATACAGCTGGATCGTGGTGTGTGATGTGGGCGCTTGGGATTCGGCGCGCGCCCCCCGCCCGCGGACCGCGGAGCGGGGCGCGAACCCCAGGTCCGTCAGCGTGCGGCCGGGGAACATGTGCAGGAACACCCGCTCGTACGCGTAGTTGGGGCAGCGGATCTCGCCCGCCTCGACGCGTCCGATGTAACGGGCGTCGCAGCTGACGCGCTCACCGATCTCGCGAGCCGCCCGGCGGATCACGGCGGCGAACTCGCCCGGCGAGCGCTGTCCGCGCAGATGCCGGAAGAGAAGATTCGGTCGTGGGGACGGAGTTGACGATGCCATCGGTGACGACGCCATGGCCTGACCCTCTCGTACGGATCGTGCCGGAGTTGCGCCGGATCCTGTGGATCCGGCGATGCTGCCCCTGTTCCGGCGGAGCACGAACGTACCCGCTGTGACGGCGACGGCACGCAGAGTTTGGCTACAAACCGGATATCTCACCCACGATCTGCCATGAAGTGCCATCCTTTGCGGCGGCATTGCGCCGTAGCTGTTGACGCCGTGCCGCGTTGAACCATGAGGAGAGGGAGCGACGCGGCTTCCGTCCTTGCGAGGAGGGGTCCCCTTGTTGGAGATCAGCGTGGAGAACGGTGAATCGCGGGCGTCGTCGACCACCGCACGGCACGTGCCGAGCCAGGACCGCAGCGCACCACCACAGCAGGGCGTCCGGCCCGCCGAGGCCACCGAACCCCCCGACTGCTGCGATCTCGTCACCGTCCCGGCCCGCCAGGGCCTGGAGGCGGTCGACATCCTGCGCCGCGGGGCGGGCGACGCCGTCGGCCCCGTCCTGCACGACGGGGGCTGCGACACCCTCGGCTTCCTGGTCCCGTCCGGCACCGCCGACGCCTGGGACCTGCCGGGCAGCGCCTGTACGCAGACCTTCGGCCGCGGCCTGCGCCTGCCCGCCGAGCCGGAGCCCGTTCCCCCGCCGCCCCCGGTCGCGGGGACCGGCTGGCTGCTGCCGCCCGACGAGACCGATCCGGTCACCGACCCCGCCGTTCTGCGCGCTGCGCTCGGCCAGGCGGCCCGCACGATCGAGGCCGCCGACAACTGCCGCTGAGCCCGCGGTGGAGCCGGTGGACGGCGGTGCTCCAAGGTCATCGAGCCGCGCCGTCCGCGTACGCCGATAATGGTCCGATGGCACGGAACAGGCGATCCCGGGAAGAGGCACAAGCCGTCGTCGAGAAGGTGGACGGCGGACTTGCCGAGCTGATGCCCGACCGGGACAGGCCGCGCGCGTGGACGCTGCTCGTGGACGGTGCCCCGCAGTCCCACGTCGACCTCGACGACCCCGCGTATCTCGACTTCGAGTACCAGCGCAGGCTCGGCCACGTCGCCGACCTGGTCGCCCCGGCGGGCAAGCCGATCCAGGCCCTGCACCTCGGCGGCGGCGCCTTCACCCTCGCCCGGTACATAGCCGCCACCCGCCCCCGTTCCACCCAGCAGGTCATCGAGCGCGACACGACGCTCATCCAACTGGTGCGCCGCGAGCTGCCGTTGGACCCGCAGGCGCGCGTCCGGGTGCGCGGTACGGACGCCCGCGAAGGGCTCGCGAAGATCGCGGACGGCTGGGCCGACCTCGTCATAGCCGACGTCTTCAGCGGCGCCCGCACCCCCGCGCACCTCACCAGCTCCGAGTTCCTCGGCGACGTACGCAGGGTCCTGAAGCCCGGCGGGCTCTATGCGGCGAACCTCGCCGACGGGCCGCCGCTCGCGCATCTGCGCGGCCAGCTCGCCACCGCCGCCGCCCTCTTCCCGGAGCTCGCGCTCATCGCCGACCCGGCGGTGCTGCGCGGCAAGCGCTTCGGCAACGCGGTGCTCGTCGCATCGGACGTGCCGCTGCCCGTCGCCGAGCTGACCCGGCGCAGCGCGGGGGACTCGCATCCGGCGCGGGTCGAGCACGGCAGGGCGCTCGTCGACTTCAGCGGGGGAGCGGTGGCGGTCACGGACGCGAGCGCGGTGGCGTCGCCGGCGCCGCCGCCTTCGGTGTTCCGCTGAAGCGTCGCCGGCCCGGTCAGTACTCGTTGATGTCGACAGCCGGGGCGTGGTCGTGCCACGTGCAGAACACCGAGACCTTGTCGGCGCCCGCCGTGAACTCCACCCGGATCCAGGTGTCCTGCTTCCACACCTGCACCGACCAGCCCGCCGCCGGGGTCGCCGAGACCAGCGTCGCGGAGTCCTTGCCGAGGTCGAAGACCACCCGGCCGCCCTTGGTGGAGTAGCTCTTCACGTTGCCGGGTGTGGGGGCGGGCGTGGAGGGGGTGCTCGGTTTGCTCGTCCTCGTCCTGGACGGCTTGCTCTCGGGGGGTTTCGCCGATTTCGACGGCTTCTTCGACTTCGACGGTGAAGGGGTCGGCGTCGGATCCGGGCGGTGCGTGGAGGACGAGAGCGGCTCGGCGCGGTCGCCGTCGGCGGCCAGCGGGACGGCACGCGGCGGGTCGTAGGCGGTGCCCGCCATGACCGTGTGGACACCCCACCAGGAGAGCGTGACCGCCGCGCCGGTGGCCAGCGACCAAGCTATCGCGTGTATGAGTCCTCTGCGCATCGCGAGCCATACTGCACCACCGGAGCCGCCGGTGTCCCCCGTCTCCCGGGAGGACCGGGGTCACTCATATGGCGTACGGTGCCGCCCATGGCAAGTGTGCTCGTCGTCGAGGATGACCAGTTCGTACGCTCCGCACTCATCCGGCATCTGACCGAGGCATCGCACACCGTGCGCAGCGTCGGCACCGCCCTGGAGGCGCTGCGCGAGGTGGCCCATTTCCGTTTCGACGTGGTGATCCTCGACCTCGGTCTGCCCGATCTCGACGGTTCCGAGGCGCTGAAGATGCTGCGAGGGATCACCGACGTACCCGTGATCATCGCCACCGCGCGTGACGACGAGACCGAGATCGTCAGGCTCCTGAACGACGGCGCCGACGACTACCTGACCAAGCCCTTCTCCGTCGAGCACCTCTCGGCCCGGATGGCCGCGGTCCTGCGCCGCTCGCGCGTCACGGCGGGCGAGGCACCGCCGAGCAGGGAGATACGGGTCGGGGGGCTAGCCATCGATCCGCTGCGCCGCCAGGCGGAACTGGACGGGGCGCGGCTGGACCTGACCCGGCGCGAGTTCGACCTCCTTGCCTTCCTCGCCGGGCGCCCCGGCGTCGTCGTACCGCGCAAGGAACTGCTCGCCGAGGTGTGGCAGCAGAGCTATGGGGACGACCAGACCATCGACGTACATCTGTCGTGGCTGCGCAGGAAACTGGGCGAAACCGCCGCGAGCCCGCGCTATCTGCACACGCTGCGGGGTGTCGGCGTCAAGCTGGAGCCACCGCTGTGAGGTGGGCACTCGTCAAGGTGTGCCTGGCCGTCACGACGATGGTCGTGGTGGCCTTCGCGGTTCCGCTCGGGCTCGTCATCCAGGAGATGGCCCGGGACCGCGCCTTCTCGAACGCCGAGCGGCACGCCGCCGGCATGGGCCCCACGCTCTCCATCACCACCGACCGCGACCAGCTGACGCGGGCCGTCGCCACGTCCGAGGCGGGCGGCGAGGGCCGGATGGCCGTGTATGTGCCGCCCATCGACCGGGCACCCGCCCTGGAGATCGGCGACCGGCGGGCGGACGCGCACGCGGTGGAGACCACACGCAAGGAGGGCCGCGCGCGCACGGCGACGGTCGAGGGCGGCTTCGCGCTGCTCCAGCCGACGGCGCTGAGCTCCGGCCAGATCGCCGTGGTCGAGATCTTCGTGCCCGAGGGCGCGGTGAGCAACGGCGTGACCACGGCGTGGCTGGTGCTCGCCGGGGTCGGCGTCGCGCTGATCATCGGGTCCGTGGCGGTGGCGGACCGCCTGGGCGTCCGCATGGTCCAGCCCGCCAAGCGGCTCGTGGGCGCGGCGCGGTCCCTCGGGGAGGGAACGCTGGGCGCGCGGGTCCCGGAGGAGGGGCCGACCGAACTGCGCCTGGCGGCGGTGGCGTTCAACTCCATGGCGGACCAGGTGGTCCAACTCCTCGCGAACGAGCGGGAGCTGGCGGCGGACCTGTCGCACCGCCTGCGCACTCCGCTGACGGTCCTTCGGCTCAACGCGGCGTCCCTGGGGGACGGCCCGGCGGCCGAGCAGACCCGTATCGCGGTGGAGAAACTGGAGCGCGAGGTCGATACGATCATCCGCACCGCCCGCGACGCCAAGCCGCAGACCGTCAACGTCGGCCCCGGCGCGGGCTGCGACGCGTCCGAGGTGATCCAGGAGCGCATGGCGTTCTGGTCGGCGCTCGCGGAGGACGAGGGGCGTGAGGTGCGGGTCGCGGGAGTGGAACGGCCGGTGTGGATCCCGGTGGCGCGCCCCGAACTGGTCGCCTCCCTGGACGCGTTGCTCGGCAACGTCTTCCGGCACACGCGGGAGGGGGCGGCGTTCGCGGTGGACGTGCACAGCGGCGAGGACGCGGTGATTGTTCTGGTGTCGGACGCGGGAGCGGGGATCGCCGATCCTGAGGCCGCGTTGGCGCGGGGCGCGGGATCGGGGGCCGATGGGTCCACTGGCCTGGGGCTTGACATCGTGCGGCAGCTGGCGGAGTCCACCGGTGGCGATGTCCGTATCGGGCGGTCCGTGCTGGGCGGCACGGAGGTGCGGATCTGGATTCAGCTGGACGGGCGCCGGCCTGTCGCCGGGGGCCGTGGTCACGGGGGTTCTGTACGTCGGCGTAAGCGCACCCCGAGCGTGCGCTAGGCCTTGCGGCCGGGGGCGGTTCAGGCCTGTGCCGCCCGCTTCGCGGCGGATCTTTCCCACCCACCGACCCACCCGATCACCCGGCAGCTCCCCGGCGACCTTTAACCACCCCCGATCGCTCCCTTAAGCCCGCCCTAAGATCCAGTGCAGAGACCGAATTGCCCGCTGTGTCGCGTCGCCGCGGGGCTAGGTTGCTGACGCACCCCCACCCCCACCCCCGCACAGCTAAGGCAGGCACGCGATGAGCAGCACGCATCGGCGCACGGTGAGCACCAAGTCCAAGGTCATAGGCGGGCTCGTGGCCGCCGGCCTCATCGGCGGCGGCGCTTTCCTCTTCTCCGGGACGGCCCTCGCGACCAAGGCCCCCGCGGAGAAGACCCCCGCCAAGGCGGCCACCCCGGCCAAGTTCGCCCCGTTCGTGGACACTTCACTCGCCCCCGCGTACGACCTCGTCGACACCGCGGCCAAGACCGGCGTGAAGGAGTTCACGCTCGCCTTCATCACCTCCGGCGGCAGCTGCGAGCCCCTGTGGGGCGGCACCACCGGGCTCGACGACGACAAGGTCGCCTCGCAGATCGGCGACCTGCGGGCCAAGGGCGGCGACGTACGCGTGTCCTTCGGCGGCGCCGCGGGATCCGAGCTCGGCCTCAAGTGCAACAGCGCCGACGAGCTGGCCAAGGCGTACGGCAAGGTCATCGACAAGTACAAGCTGACCAAGGTCGACTTCGACATCGAGGGCGCCGCCCTGCCCGACACCGCTGCCAACACCCGCCGCGCACAGGCCATCGCGCAGCTGCAGAAGGACCACGAGGGCCTGGACGTCTCGTTCACGCTGCCCGTCATGCCCGAGGGTCTGACCCAGCCGGGCGTCGACCTCGTCGCCGACGCCAAGAAGAACGGCGTGAAGGTTTCCGCCGTCAACATCATGGCGATGGACTACGGGCCGTCCTACAGCGGTGACATGGGCCAGTACGCCATCGACGCCGCGACCGCCACGCAGAAGCAGATCAAGGGCGCCCTGGACCTGTCCGACGAGGCGGCCTGGAAGACCGTCGCCGTCACGCCGATGATCGGCGTGAACGACGTCACCACCGAGATCTTCAAGGTCGACGACGCCACCGAGCTGGTGAAGTTCGCCGAGGAGAAGGGCATCGGCTGGCTGGCGATGTGGTCGTCCACCCGCGACAAGGCCTGCGAGGGCGGCGCCAACAACGGTGCGCAGCCGACCTGTTCGTCCATCGAGCAGGAGCCGCTCGCCTTCACGAAGGCGTTCGCCGCCTACAAGTAGTCCCACGGCAACAGAGCCACCACCCCCCCACGGCGCCTCGACCGGCATCCCCCCACCCGGTCGGGGCGCCCACCTCTGCGGGGTCAGCCCACGGCGCCCTCCAGCGGCAGCTCACCGGCGGCCGCGACCGCCGCGTACCAGTGGGCGCTGGACTTCGGGACGCGGGCCTGCGTCTCGTAGTCGACGTATACCGCGCCGAAGCGCTTGCCGTAGCCGTACGACCACTCGAAGTTGTCCATGAGGGACCAGAGGTAGTAGCCGCGGACGTCGGCGCCGTCCGTGATGGCCCCGCGGACGGCGGCCAAGTGGCCGTGGAGGTAGGCGATGCGCTCCGGGTCGTGGACGCGGCCGTCCGCGTCGGGCTTGTCGTCGTAGGCCGCGCCGTTCTCGGTGACGTACAGCGGGAGGCCCGGTGCCTCCCGGCTGTAGCGCATGATCAGCTCGTGCAGGCCCGTCGGGTCGATGGTCCAGCCCATCTCGGTGCGGTCGCCCGGCGTCTGGTGGAAGGCCACGTCGTCGGAGCCGGGCCACGGGGAGTGGTCGCTCGCGCCGTGCCCGTCGTTGCGTGCGTTCGCGGGGTCGCCCTGAGCGGCCGAGACCAGCGCGGGCGTGTAGTAGTTCAGGCCGAGCGCGTCCAGCGGCTGGTGCGCGGCGGCCAGGTCGCCCTCGTGCACGAAGGACCAGTCGGTGATGCGTGCCGTGTCGGTGAGCAGGTCCGCCGGGTAGGCGCCGTGCAGCATCGGGCCGTGGAAGATGCCGTTGGCGAGGTTGTCGATGCGGCGGCGTGCGTCCAGGTCCGCGGGGCTGTCCGAAAACGCCCTGACCACGGACGAGTTGAGGCTCACCGCGACCCGGGCGCGGGCCGGCAGGGCGGCGCGCAGCGCCTGTGTGCCCAGGCCGTGCGCGAGGTTGAGGTGGTGCGCGGCCTGCAGCGCGGCGGCCGGGTCGGTGCGGCCGGGTGCGTGCACGCCGGAGCCGTAGCCCAGGAAGGCGCTGCACCACGGCTCGTTGAGGGTGATCCACGACTCGACGCGGTCACCGAGCGCCTCGGCGACGAAGCCCGCGTACTCCGCGAACCGGTACGCGGTCTCGCGCGCCGGCCAGCCGCCCGCGTCCTCCAACTCCTGCGGCAGGTCCCAGTGGTAGAGGGTCAGGGCGGGTTTGATGCCCTTGCCGAGCAGCTCGTCCACCAGCCGCCGGTAGAAGTCGAGGCCGCGCTGCACGGCGGGACCGCGGCCGGTGGGCTGGACCCGGGACCAGGAGACGGAGAAGCGGTAGGCGTTCAGGCCGAGGTCCGCCATGAGCGCCACGTCGTCGCGGTAGCGGTGGTAGTGCTCGACGGCCACGTCACCGGTGTCGCCGTCGGCCGTCCTGCCGGGCGTGTGGCTGAAGGTGTCCCAGATGGAGGGGGTGCGGCCGTCTTCGCGTACGGCGCCCTCGATCTGGTACGCGGACGTGGCCGCGCCCCAGAGGAAATCGGTCGGAAAGGTGAGGGATTCAGGCATGGAAGCGCTCCCATGGAAGGGGGGAAGGACAAGGAAGAGAAAGGGGAGAAGGGGAGATGTGGTGACCAGGGCCGAGGTGGCGGCGGCTCGGCCCTGGCTGGAGGGATACGGCGGCCGGGGCGGGGCCTCAGCCCTTGACGGCGCCCTGCATGATGCCGCTCACGATCTGCTTGCCGAAGAGGATGAATGCCAGGAGCAGCGGCAGTGTGCCGAGCAGTGCGCCCGCCATGATCACCGCACGGTCCGGGATGTAGCCCGTACCGAGGGAGTTGAGCGCCACCTGCACGGTGGGGTTCGACTGGTTCAGGGCGATGATCGGCCAGAGGAAGTCGTTCCAGGCCATGACGAACGTCAGCAGACCCAGGACCGCCATCGCGGGCCGCGCCGCCGGGAACACCACGTGCCAGATGATCCGCAGGCTGCTCGCCCCGTCCATCCGGGCCGCCTCGATGAGCTCGCTCGGCAGCGCCTGAAGGAGGTACTGCCGCATGAAGAACACCCCGAAGGCGCTCACGAACGTCGGCAGGATCACCGCCTGCAGCTGATTGGTCCACTGCAGGTCGGCGACCCACAGATAGAGCGGTACGACACTCAGCTGCGGCGGCACCATCATCGTGCCGATCGTCAGGAGGAGCAGCAGACCGCTGAACCTGAACTTCAGCTTGGCGAAGGCGAATCCGGCGATCGTGGAGAACAGGACGGTGCCGATCGTGATGCTGCCCGCCACGATCGTGGTGTTGAGCATCGCGTCGCCCAGGCTCGCCTCGGTCCAGGCCCGCTCCAGGTTCTTGAAGAGGTTCCCGCCGAACCACACGGGCGGCGGGGTCTGGGCGAGCCGCCCGCTGGTCCGCGACGCCGCGATCGCCGTCCAGATCAGCGGGGCCAGTGAGACGGCGGTGAACAGCGTGAGCACGATGTAGGTCACGGGCCCCGCGTGCATCGTGCGCCCGGCCTTGAGCCCGAGTGGGCGGCCCGACTTCCGGGCGGGGGCACGGTCCGTCTTCGGGCTCGTGACCACATCGGCCGGCGCGTCGTCCGTGGCGAGGTCGGTCGTCGGGCCCGTGGTGCGGGACTTCATTGGGCCTTCCTCAGACGTCGGGCGATCAGCAGATTGACCGCGGCGATGAGCAGCAGGATCACGAGCATCAGCCAGGCGACGGCCGAAGCGCGCCCCAGATGGCCGTTGATCCAGCCCTGGTCGTACAGATAGAGACCCAGCGTCTGGAACTGGTGGTCCGCGCCGCCCTTGGACCCGGCCGTACCACCGAACAGCAGTGGCTCGCCGAAGAGTTGGGTCGCACCGATGGTCGAGACGACCACCGTGAACAGGATCGTCGGGCGCAGCATCGGGATCGTCACGTGTCGGAACTGCTGCCAGCGCGACGCGCCGTCCAGCGAGGCCGACTCGTACAGGTCGTGCGGCACGGCCTGCATCGCCGCCAGGTAGATCAGCGCGTTGTAGCCGGTCCACCGCCAGATGACGATCGACGACACCGCGAACTGCGAACCCCACGACGATTCACGCCAGTTGATGGGATCGATGCCGATGGACCCGGCCAGCCAGTTGACCATGCCGCCGTCCCAGGCGAAGAGCAGCGTGAAGACCAGTGAGGCGCTCGCGACGGACGTGGCGTACGGAGCGAGCATCGCCACGCGCCACAGAGTGGAGCCGCGCAGCTTGTAGTTGAGCAGATGCGCGATACCGAGCGCGACGGCGAGCTGGGGGACGGTGGAGATGACACCGATGGTGAAGGTGTTGCCGAGAGCGTTCCAGAAGTAGTCGCTCTGCAGCAGGTTGGTGTAGTTCTCCAGGCCGATCCAGGTGCTGCCGTCGAGGTCGGTCAGCGACAGACGGTGCAGCGACGCCCAGCCCGTGTAGAGCAGCGGGAACAGCCCGAAGGCGCCGAAGAAGAGGAAGAACGGGGCGACGAAGACATACGGCGACGCCTTTATGTCCCAGCGGTACAGGCGGCTGCGCCACGAGGACGTGGGGGAGTCCTTGCGGATCCCGGACGCGGCCGGGGCCGCGTCCCCCTCGCCGGGGGACGCGGTCTCGGCGTACTCAGTGGTCTCGGACATGGGCGTCACTGTCCCAGAACATCCTTGATCTCTTCCTGAGCGGCCTTCCAGCCCTCCGCCGGGGACTTGCCCTGTTGCTCCACCTGGAGGACACCGATGTCCGTGATGGACTGGCCGATCTGGGCGTCCTTGATGCCGTAGACGGCCGCGGGGGTGTTCTCCGCGATGCCGGCGAAGGTCTCCGTGATGGGGGCGTCGTTGAAGTACGCCTTGGTCGCGGGCGACGGCTTCAGCGAGTCATAGACCGACGGGGTGGACGGGAAGCTGGCCTGCTTGGCGAAGACCTTCGCGAGCTGTTCGGGCTGGGTCAGCCAGACGGCGAGCTCGGTCGCCTCCTTCTTGTGCTTGCCCGCGCTCGGCACCCCGAGGAACGTTCCGCCCCAGTTGCCGTCCGTGGGCGCCTTGGCCATGTCCCACTGGCCCTTGCCCTCCGGGCCCGTCTTCTCCTGGATGTAACCGGCCATCCACGCGGGGCAGGCCACGGTGGCGAACTTGGCGTTGGCGAAGCCCTGGTCCCACGTCGGGTCGAACTGCTTGAGCTTGGAGGACATGCCGCCCTGCGCGACCTTCATCGCCGCGTCCCAGGCGTCCTTGCGGCCCTGGCTGTCCTGGTAGATCTCCTTGCCGCCCTTGTCGTAGTACCGCTCTTTCGCACCGGCGAAGACGGCGTTGTAGACACTGGAGGCGGAGTCGACGAACTTGGTGCCCTTGGGCGCCTTCTTCATGTACTTCTCGCCGAGCGCGACGTACTTGTCCCAGTCGCCGGCCCACGCCTTGGCGAGCTCCTCGCGGTCGGTGGGAAGGCCCGCCTTCTCGAAGAGGTCCTTGCGGTAACAGAGCGCCGTCGGGCCGATGTCGACGCCGAGGCCGATCGTCTTGCCGTCCTCGGTGGTGGCCTGCTTCCACTTCCAGTCGAGGTACGTGGCCTTGTCCACGCCCTCGGCCTTGCCCAGGTCCTCGAACTTGGCGCCCTGGGTCTGCACGACCTCGGTGATGTTGCTGACCTCTATGGCGGCGACGTCGTTCACGCCCGCGCCCGACTGGAGCTGGGTGAGCAGCTTCGGGTAGTAGGCGTCGTTGCGCTCGATGACGTTCTCTTTGATCTTGATGTTCGGGTGCGACTTCTCGTACTCGTCGTAGAGACCTGCCTGCTTCAGGCCCAGGACGCCGAACGTGCCCACATTGAGCGTGACCTTGCCGTCGCCGCCCTCCGAGCCGCTCTCGTCATCGCTGGAACAACCGGCCAGCAGACTGCCGGCCAGCGCGGTCACGGCCGCGAAGGCCACCAGCCGACCGGATCGGCGGGAACTCGTGCGCATTGCGTCCTCCTGTTGCCTGACGTGCCGACCCCCCGGCCAACTGCACTTCTTGCCCCGTTGTTTGAGTCTGCGGCGCGGGCGGGGAACGTGCGGGATGTGTACGTGTCAGGTAGTGTGGGAGCGCTCCCACAAGTGATGAGTTGAAGAGTCGTGGCTGGGAGCGGGGGTGTCAAGGGACCGGACAGCGAGATATGCCTTCAGTTATCGGGCTGTTACTCGGACCGTGCTCGGGTTGCACTCGGGCCGCTGCGAGGGAGCTCGCGCGTTCGGCCCATCCGCTCGGAGATGATCAGGCTGTTACATTCCTCTACATTCCTCGCCGGGGGAAGTGCGACGGGAGGCGGACAATGGCAGCTCACGGTGCGCGCGGCCGCAGTGGCGGGCGACCGACGCTGGAGGAGGTCGCCGCAAGGGCGGGAGTGGGCCGCGGGACGGTCTCCCGGGTGATCAACGGCTCGCCGCGGGTGAGCGAGGCGACCCGGACGGCGGTCGAGGCGGCCGTCGCGGAGCTCGGTTACGTCCCGAACACGGCGGCCCGCGCCCTCGCCGCCAACCGCACCGACGCCATCGCCCTGGTCGTGCCCGAGCCCGAGACCCGCTTCTTCGCCGAGCCGTACTTCTCCGACGTCCTGCGCGGTGTCGGGGCCGAGCTCGGCGAGACGGAGATGCAGCTGCTCCTGATCTTCGCCGGGAACGACCGCAGGCGCCAGCGCCTTGCCCAGTACCTCGCGGCCCACCGCGTCGACGGAGTCCTCCTGGTCTCGGTCCACGCCGACGACCCGCTGCCCGATCTGCTCGCCCAGCTGGAGATCCCCGCGGTGATCAGCGGCCGCCGCTCGGCCGACGAGGCGCTGCCCTCGGTCGACTCGGACAACTTCGCCGGAGCGCACTGCGCGGTGGAGCACCTCCTGACGCGGGGCCGCACGTCCATAGCCACCATCACCGGCCGCCTGGACGTCTACGGCGCCCAGCGCCGCCTGGACGGCTACCGCGCGGCGCTGTCGGACGCGGGCCGCCCGGTGGACGAGCGACTGATCGCGGCCGGCGACTTCACGGAGGAGGGCGGCCGCCGGGCGATGACGGAGCTGCTCGATGCGTGCCCCGGGATCGACGCGGTGTTCGCGGGCTCGGACGTGATGGCCGCGGGTGCCCGGCAGGTCCTCAGGGAGGCCGGGCGCCGGATACCCGACGACGTGGCGCTCGTCGGCTTCGACGACTCGGCGATCGCCCGCCACATGGACCCACCGCTGACGAGCGTGCGCCAGCCGATCGAGGAGATGGGCCGGGCGATGATCGATCTCCTGCTGGCCGAGATCGCGGACGACCGCCCGGCATCGGCCCGCCGCCTGGAGCAGCGCCAACTGGTGCTGCCGACGGAACTGGTGGAACGGGCCTCGTCCTGAGTGAGCGGCCGGCTCCGGCGGCATGAGGGACGGGCCGCCGACGCGGGAGGCAACCGACGGCCCGTACGCCCCGGGACCCCGTACCGTCACGGGCCACACGAAGCGCCACACGCACTCTGCACGGACCCCCTGCGACCGGGAAGGGTGTGCGAGGGGCGGCCATGAGGGCGGCATTCACGCCCCGTGTGAGGGCCCGCCCCGCCGAACCGCCGGCCCCGCGGGGCGCTCAGTCGCACCCGCGGTCCTACGGGCGCAGGATGGAGATAGTGGGGCTGGCGAGCGGGCTCGGCAGCCCTGAACGCCCCAACGCGCGAGCCGGAAGGGGGTGCGGCGCCATGTCCCAGTTCATGGACGTCCACCACGGGATGAAGGACATCACGGCCGACCAGCTGAAGGAGGCTCACCAGGCCGACCTCGCCATCGAGAAGGAAGAAGGCGTTCACTTCAAGAAGGCCTGGGCGGATCCGAAGTCCGGCACGGTCTACTGTCTCTCCGAGGCGCCATCGGCCGAGGCGGTCCAACGCATTCACGAACGTGCCGGCCACCGGGCCGACGAGGTCCACCCCGTCCCCCTGACCGTCTGAACCGCGCACGGACACGAAGAAGGCCCGGTCCGCTTCCGCGGACCGGGCCTTGATCATTCAGGGTGAGTGACGGGACTTGAACCCGCGGCCACCTGGACCACAACCAGGTGCTCTACCAACTGAGCTACACCCACCATGTCCGGTCGTTTTCGTTCTTCCGACCGGCCGAGAAAAAGTGTACAGGGTCCGAAGGGGTGCTCGCGCACGCGTTTTCCGGACCCCGTACAGAGGGTTCCGCGGAGGCTACTCCGCGGGCAGCACGTACTTCGCCGCGATGGTTTTCGCGGTGTCCGAGTCCGGGCCCGGCTGCGGCACGAAGACCGCCTCGCGGTAGTAGCGCAGCTCGGCGATGGACTCGCGGATGTCGGCCAGTGCCCGGTGGTTGCCGTTCTTGTCCGGGCTGTTGAAGTACGCCCGGGGGTACCACCGCCGGGCGAGTTCCTTGATCGAGGAGACGTCGACGATGCGGTAGTGGAGGAACTCCTCCAGCGTCTGCATGTCGCGCAGCAGGAAGCCACGGTCGGTGCCGACCGAGTTCCCGCAGAGCGGAGCCTTGCGGGGCTCCTTGACGTGTTCACGTACGTACGCCAGGACCTGCTCCTCGGCGGCGGCCAGCGTCGTGCCCGACGCCAGTTCGTCGAGGAGCCCCGAGGCGGTGTGCATTTTGCGCACCACCTCGGGCATGGTCTCCAGCGCCGCGTCCGGCGGGCGGATCACGATGTCCACACCTTCGCCGAGCACGTTCAGTTCCGAGTCGGTGACCAGTGCGGCCACCTCGATAAGTGCGTCGTCCGCCAGCGAGAGCCCGGTCATCTCACAGTCGATCCACACCATGCGATCGTTCATGCGTCTTACCCTACGGCGCGCTCCTCTGGCCGGGCAGTGGCGGACGTCCTGGTGCGTACATATCCGAGCTCGGCTTTCCCGGATCCGCGGACAGCGAGGCCGACGGGCCGAAGGCGCTCGCGGCCGCCGTACGCCGGGTCTGCGAGGGCACGGGCCCGCCCTCCGCGTTCACCGTCGCCGTGGCGGCGGGCGCGGATTCCAGCAGTGCGCGCTCACCCCCCTGCGGCCTGCGGGCGCGATAAGCGGCCCGGTAGGCGGCGGGCGACGAGCCCAGCTGGCGCCGGAAGTGACCGCGCAGGGCCACGGGCGAGCGGAAGCCGCAGCGGCCCGCGACCTCGTCGACGGAGTAGTCGGAGGTCTCGAGCAGCCGCTGTGCCTGCAGTACGCGCTGAGTGATCAGCCACTGCAGGGGAGCGCTCCCGGTGAGCGAGCGGAACCTGCGGTCGAAGGTCCGCCTGCTCATGTAGGCGCGCGCGGCCAGGGTCTCCACGTCGAACTGCTCGTGGAGATGCTCCAGGGCCCAGGCGACGACCTCGGCGAGCGGGTCGGCGCCGATCTCCTCCGGTAAAGACCTGTCGAGATAGCGCTCCTGGCCGCCGGCCCTGCGCGGAGGCACGACGAGCCTGCGGGCGAGCGCGCCCGCCGCCTCGTTGCCGTGGTCCGTGCGCACGATGTGCAGGCACAGGTCAATTCCGGCCGCGGTCCCCGCGCTCGTGAGCACGTCCCCGTCGTCGACGAAGAGCTCACGCGGGTCCACATGGACGGACGGATACCGCTTGGCCAGCGTCGGTGCGTACATCCAGTGCGTGGTCGCGGGCCGGCCGTCCAGCAGGCCGGCCGCCGCGAGCACGAAGGCTCCGGTGCACAGACCCACGATGCGGGCGCCCTCTTCGTGCGCCCGGCGCAGCGCGTCCAGTGCCTCCGGCGGCGGCGGCGATGTGATCGACCGCCAGGCAGGCACCACGACGGTGCCCGCGCGCCCGATCGCCTCCAGGCCATGTGGCGCGGTGAGTTCGAGCCCCCCGGTCGTACGCAGTGGCCCCTCTTCGCCGGCGCAGACCAGCAGCCGGTAACGGGGTACCCCGGCGTCCTGCCGGTCGATCCCGAACACGGAGAGCGGTATCGAACTCTCGAAGATGGGGCCACCGCTGAACAGCAGCACCGCGACAATCTCCCTGCGGCGGCGCCCGGAAAGCTTCCGCGACGCGGCTTCTTGCACGGCAGTGGAGTCGTGGCTCATGGCGCTAAGCCCCCCTCGGTCGTCGCGGCTCCCTGTTCTTGGCGTGCTCTGTGTTCTCTGTGTTTTCTGCGGTCTATGCGTTCTCGGTGTTCTCGGTGTTCTCTGTGTTCCCGGCGCTCTTGGCGTTCCTGTCGGACCTGTCGCTCCTGCACGTTTCCCCTCGGTCCTCCACCAGTCCCCCGCCGTAATACAGTCATGATCGAATCTACTGCGTCCCGTGCTGCCGGGGTGACCAGTTAAGGACCCGGCACTATGTCGACATGGCAACTTGGCGTGAAGCAGTCGATCACGAAGCGTTGCACTCACGGGCGTTGCTGGGAAGTGCGCCTCGGCCCGGTGGCCGGTCCCCGTAGGGTTCAGACGCCTTCCGCATGCCTTTCGGCCCTGGTGGGACCGGGGTTGAGTACCCCTTCGGCCAAGGAATGCATGGCCATAGGAAGTTGGCTGAAAAGATGCGGTGGAGTGCGCGCGAATCGGTCAGTCCTCCGGCGCGGACCCACCAGCATGCCGACCGCCCCGGTGCGCCCCCGCGCCCGTCCTTCCGTGCCGCCCGCGGCGCTCGCCGCCTCGCTCATCGGCCGCCCGCTCGGCCGCCCGCGCCGCTCCCCGCTCGGACTGCCGCAGAAGCAGCCGGCAGACCCCCGTCACGGCCACGAGCCCGAGGGCCGACCCGGCGGCCCCCGCCAGTGATGTCCCGTACCCCACGAGGACGACGGGAACCAGGACGCAGCTGAACGCCGCCCAGCGCACGACATCACTCGCGGAATCCTGTGGAGGCGCGGGCGGAGGCTCCTCGGCGCGCGGCGCGGGGACGCCGCCACGCGGACGCTCGTGCGCCCCCTCCGGCTGCGGTCGGCGGCTCTGCGTCGTGACATGTGAGGACGTCGTGCCCTGGGAGGACACGGGCGGCGGTCCAGGCACGGCGGGCTCCCTGTGGCGGTGGCGTACCGAGGTTCAACGCGTGGTCGCTCGGCCGGTCACTGGCGTGAACCTTGTGGCCGAAGGTCGCCCGCGTGGGTGCCGCGCGGGTGGGTGCGCAAACCGCCTGTACGAGGCAGCAACCATTGCCATACGGGCGCCTCTCATGCATGCTCCGGTGAACGCCGTGAGGCTCCCTGCAGGGCCGGTAGCAAGCTCTGGGCAGGAGAGGAGTGTCGCCGTACCCTTAGGGGTATGGGGTTGGGAAGATGATTCCCGGACACAGCTCCGGTCGTCGCCGCTCCTCCTCGACCCTGTCCGATCTTGTCCGTTCCGCTCCACAATGCGCCGTACGACCCGAACAGAACAGACCCTCCCACAGAGGACTCCTTCGCCGAGACACCCATGGCCGGTCACGAATTCTCCGAACCAGCGGACCGCAAGCGGCAGGTCGCCGACCCCACGGCGACCCCCCAGGCGGCGGAAGAACCACGTCATTCCTGCGATCCGGCCTTCCGGCACGGGGTCGTCGTCGGTTTCGACGGCTCGACCTCGAGTGAGCGCGCTCTCTCGTACGCGATCGGGATGGCCCATCGGTCCGGCTCCGGCCTGATCATCGTCCATGTCGCGAACAGGCTCCCCACCACGGTGTGGGCGGGCTGCGAGCCTCCGGTCTTCGTCGATGTGCCGGACCACCGCACGGAAGTACTCGGCCTCGAGCTGGCCTGTGCGGACTATCTGACCGAAGTGCCCTGGATCCTCGTCGAGCGCGGTGGCGACATCTGCCACGAACTCGAAGAGGTCGGCCGGGAGTACTCGGCGGACGCGATCGTCGTCGGATCGACGCACGGGATCGTGGGGCGCATCTTCGGCTCCGTCGCGGGCCGGCTCGCGCGCCGCGCGCAACGGCCCGTGGTGGTCATTCCGTAACGTCCCTTCGCCCCAGGTGGGGTGAGGGTGGCGAGCCGTCAACTTCCTTGCCGTGTAGATAAATCTACTCGTGCGTAGAGGTGGGTTGCGCCCTTGTGAAGGGTACGTACAGGGGGCACGACCACCTGCCGACCGGGGAGTGACGGCCACCGGATGAGGCAGGGCACGGGTCGGGGGAATGGGCGCCCCTGACCCCTGAAGAACGACCCCTCGCACGCTTGGTGGCACGCGCGAGGGGTCGTTCATGTCACGGGGCGGTCCGACCGGCTGAAACCATGTCACGGGGCGGTCCGACCGGCTGAAACCGCCCGGCTCGTGAGGACTACTCGACCGTGACCGACTTCGCCAGGTTGCGCGGCTTGTCGATGTCCCGGCCGAGCGCCAACGCCGTGTGGTAGGCGAGGAGTTGGAGCGGGATGCCCATCAGGATCGGGTCCAGCTCGTTCTCGTTCTTCGGGACCAGGATGGTCTGGTCGGCCTTCTCCTGCTCCTGGTGGGCGACCGCGAGGATCTTGCCGCTGCGGGCCTTGATCTCCTCCAGGGCGGCGCGGTTCTTCTCCAGGAGGTCGTCGTCCGGGACGATCGCGACCGTCGGGAGCGCGGGCTCGATGAGCGCGAGCGGGCCGTGCTTGAGCTCGGACGCGGGGTAGGCCTCGGCGTGGATGTACGAGACCTCCTTGAGCTTGAGCGAGGCCTCGCGGGCGACGGGGTAGCCCCGTACGCGCCCGATGAAGAGCATGGAGCGGGCCTCCGCGTACTCCTTTGCGATCTTCTTGATCTCGTCCTCCTGCTTGAGGATCTCCGAGATCTGGCCGGGCAGCTTGCGCAGGCCCTCGATGATCCGCTTGCCGTCGGAGACCGACAGGTCGCGGATGCGGCCCAGGTGCAGGGCGAGCAGGCCGAAGGCGACCGTGGTGTTCGTGAAGCACTTGGTCGAGACGACGCAGACCTCCGGGCCCGCGTGGACGTACACGCCCGCGTCGGCCTCACGGGCGATCGCGGAGCCGACGACGTTCACGACGCCCAGGACGCGGGCGCCCTTGCGCTTCAGCTCCTGGACGGCGGCGAGTACGTCGTACGTCTCGCCGGACTGCGAGACGGCGATGTAGAGGGTGTCGGGGTCCACGACCGCGTTGCGGTAGCGGAACTCGGACGCGGGCTCCGCGTCGGCGGGGATGCGGGCCAGCTCCTCGATCATCTGGGCGCCGATCATGCCCGCGTGGTACGAGGTGCCGCAGCCGAGGATCTTGACGCGGCGCACCTTGCGGGCGTCGTGCGCGTCCAGGTTCAGGCCGCCGAGGTGCACGGTGGAGAAGCGGTCGTCGATGCGGCCGCGCAGGACGCGGTCCACGGCGTCGGGCTGCTCGAAGATCTCCTTGTGCATGTACGTGTCGTGGCCGCCCATGTCGTACGACTCGGCCTCCCACTCCACGGTGGTCGGCGAGGCGGTCGTGCGCGAGCCCTCGGTCGTGTACGTGCGGTAGTCGTCGGCCTTGATGGTGGCCATCTCGCCGTCGTCGAGGGTGACGACCTGGCGGGTGTGCGAGACGAGCGCGGCGACGTCCGAGGCGACGAACATCTCCTTCTCGCCGATGCCGAGGACGACGGGGGAGCCGTTGCGGGCGACGACGATGCGGTCGTTGAAGTCGGCGTGCAGGACGGCGATGCCGTACGTGCCCTCGATGTGGCGCAGGGCCTCGCGGACCTTGTCCTCCAGCTTGTCCGCCTGGGCGCGGGCGATGAGGTGGGTGAGGACCTCGGTGTCCGTCTCGGAGAGGAACTCGACGCCGTCGGCGGTGAGCTTGGCGCGCAGCTCGGACGCGTTGTCGATGATGCCGTTGTGGACGACGGCGACCTTGTCGTCGCCCGACATGTGCGGGTGGGCGTTCTCGTCGGACGGGGCGCCGTGGGTGGCCCAGCGGGTGTGCGCGATGCCGGTGGTGCCCTTGAAGCGGGCGGGCACCTTGGCCTCCAGGTCGCGGACGCGGCCCTTCGCCTTGACCATCTTCAGGCCATTGGCCTTGGGGCTGGTGATGACCACGCCCGCGGAGTCGTAGCCGCGGTACTCCAGGCGCTGGAGGCCTTCGAGGAGGAGGGGGGCCACGTCACGCTTGCCGATATAACCGACGATTCCACACATAGAGGGTGTCCTAGCCGTAGAGGGTTTTCGGTACTTCTAGCCGTAGATGAGGCGGCGCAGCTGCCGGAGGGTGAGCTCGGGCGGCGCGACCGCGCGGTACTGGAGATCCGCCGAGATCTGTTCGAAGATCGCCGCGTTCAGCAGGCCCTGACCTTGCAGTTCGCGGTGGCGGCGACGGACGAATTCTTCGGTCGTCTCGTCGAAGTAGGCGAGCACGTCCTGGATGACCCGCAGAGCTTCGCCCCGCTGGAGCGGGGTGCTGCGGGTCAGGTGGTCCACCAGGTCGTCGTGCATTCGTTGATCCTGAAGGAAGAGGCCTCTACGTGCAACAATCCTGCCCGATTCCGGGCAGGATCGCGTCGAATATCGGCCCCGATGGGGGTGCGGGCGGGGCAATCGGGTGGGTGGGAGGGAAGGTCTTTTGGCTCACAGCCGCTTCAGGACCGCCTGTTTGGCCGCAGTGAACTCCTCGTCCGTGAGTATCCCGGACAGGTGAAGCTCCCCCAGCTCACGAAGCCTCCGCAGCAACGCGTCGTGATCGTCCTCCACGGGAGCAGGCGCGGGCGCGGCAGCCGCCGACAGAGCAGCCGGAACCTCCGGGGGCTCCGAGACACCCGCCCCCGCCGGATGTGGCAACCGCACCTGCACAGCGGCAGCGACCAGCGCCATCAGCGGGTCCTTCTTGAAGCCCCACAGCTCGACCGAGTTCGGGTCGTACTTCGGCGGGGCCTTCGTGGGGGAGTGCCGCACGGTGAAGCGGAGGTAGCCGTTCTCCAGCCCCACGGCGGGCTGCCACTCCACCGCGGCCACATCCGCGAGGGCCAGCGAGCGCGTACCGGCCGCCGACTTCGCCTCCTCCGTCTTCCAGTTCCACTCCAGACGGATGTGCTCGCCGTCGAAGCTCGCCGTGCCGTCCCCGGCCGACACCGAAAGCGGCACCGAAGGGCCCGTCAGGAGATAGCTGTCGCAGGGCGCGGCCGGCACCTGCTCGAGGAGCAGCGCGTTGCGGACCTCGTCCACGACGTACTCCGCGACCCCGTAGCGGTCCGACTCCACCGTCAGTTGGTACGGATCGGCGTCCCCGAGCTTGCCCCCCGCGGCCTGGAGCAGCGGGTCGGCGCCGTCCCGCAGCCGCAGCCTCAGCCGCCCCGACTTCTTGCCCTGCTCGAAGGCGATGCCCGCCAACGCGCCGAGCGGCACGGCGAGTTCGCCCAGTGACTTGCGCAGCAGGGACACGTTCTTGTCGCGTCCCGGCACAAGACGCAACGTCTCTCCGTCGAAGGTCCAGGTCCCGTCGCGCTGGATGATTTCCGCCATGGGGGCGATTCTTCCACCGGCGGGCCCCGGAAGTGGTCTACACCCTTGACCCGCCACGGGGCGCAGGGTACCCATGGTGACCGTTCGATTTTGATGCACCACAGTGATGGCCCGTCGAAGGGACCCGCTCGTGAGACAGCACCACAGATCGACCCGCCTGTTCGGATCGTTGCTGCTCGTGGCGGCAGCCGGATTCTCCTCCGTGGCCGCTGCGCCGGGCGGCGGCAGCGGAGCCAGGGAGGCAGCCACGGCCACCACCCCGACCCCGCTCGGCCAGGTCGTCCCGGCCCCCGCGTCCGCCGTCCCGGGCGGATCCCCGTACGAGATCGACTCCAAGACCCGCATCCGGGTCGACGACTCGCGTGACGCGAAGAGGATCGGCGGCTATCTGGCGGGCGTGCTGCGCCCCTCCACCGGATACTCCCTGAAGGTCACCGACGACGAGGGCCGCGACGGGATCCGGCTGCGGCTGAGCTCCAAGGACAAGTCCCTGGGGAACGAGGGCTACCGCCTCGAATCGAAGCGCGGTTCCGTCACCATCACGGCCCGCAAGGCCGCGGGGCTCTTCTACGGGGTCCAGACGCTGCGGCAGCAACTCCCGGCAGCCGCAGAGAAGAAGACCAAGCAGAAGGGCCCCTGGCTGGTCGCGGGCGGCACCATCAAGGACGCGCCCCGCTACGAGTACCGCAGCGCGATGCTCGACGTGTCGCGGCACTTCTTCTCGGTCGACAAGGTCAAGCGCTACATCGACCAGATGTCGCTCTACAAGGTCAACAAGCTGCACCTGCACCTGAGCGACGACCAGGGCTGGCGCATCGCCATCGACTCCTGGCCCAGGCTCGCGACGTACGGCGGATCCACGCAGGTCGGCGGCGGCGAGGGCGGCTACTACACCAAGGCCCAGTACAAGGACATCGTCCAGTACGCGGCGTCGCGGCAGCTCGAGGTGATCCCCGAGATCGACATGCCGGGCCACACGAACGCCGCGCTCGCCTCGTACGCCGAGCTGAACTGCGACGGCGTCGCGCCGCCGCTCTACACCGGTACCGAGGTCGGCTTCAGC
Source organism: Streptomyces sp. A18 (assembly GCF_059026065.1). Taxonomy (NCBI): domain Bacteria; kingdom Bacillati; phylum Actinomycetota; class Actinomycetes; order Kitasatosporales; family Streptomycetaceae; genus Streptomyces; species Streptomyces sp. A18. The sequence continues at coordinate 246,505 of NZ_JBWLKL010000009.1, forward strand.
TCGCTGTGCGTGAAGAAGGACATCACGTACGACTTCGTGGACGACGTCATCCGCGAGATCGCCGCCATGACACCCGGCAAGTACATCCACATCGGCGGCGACGAGGCGCACTCCACCAGCCACGAGGACTATGTGGAGTTCATGAACAAGGTGCAGCCCGTGGTCGCCAAGTACGGCAAGACCGCGATCGGCTGGCACCAGCTGACCGGCGCCACACCGGCGAAGGGCGCCCTCGCGCAGTACTGGGGCTACGACGCCACCAGCGCCGCCGAGCGCGAGCAGGTCGCGAACGCGGCGAAGAACGGCACCAAGCTGATCCTCTCGCCCGCCGACCGGTCCTACCTCGACATGAAGTACGACAAGGACACCCCGCTGGGTCTGTCCTGGGCCGGATACGTCTCGGTGCAGCGCAGTTACGACTGGGACCCGGGCACGTACCTGACGGGCGCGCCCGCGGAGTCGATCCAGGGTGTCGAGGCACCGCTGTGGTCGGAGACGCTCTCGACGTCCGCGCACATCGAGTACATGGCGTTCCCACGCCTGCCCGGCATCGCCGAGCTCGGCTGGTCGCCCGCGTCGACGCACGACTGGGACACGTACAAGGTGCGGCTCGCTGAACAGGGGCCGCGCTGGGACGCGTTGGGCATCGGCTACTACAAGGCGCCTGAGGTTCCCTGGCCCGGCGAGTAATCGCGCGGGCACATGAGAGTGGGCTCCCGGGGACCGTCCCGGGAGCCCACTCGGCTTATCAGGGTGTGGCTACGCGATCGGGTTCCTCAACGTCCCGATCAGCTGCAGCGCGCCCGCCGGATCGGCGAGGTCCACCATCTGCTCGTTGTCCCGCAGCTGGAGCCGGTTCAGGCAGGAGCGCGCGAACTCGGGGGCGAACATGTCGAACTGCTTGAACTTGTCCGCCAGTTGGGGCGTGGCCTCCTGGTAGGCGGTCACGCACTCGGCGACCGCGCCCCAGAACGTCTCCTCGTCCACCAGGCCCTCCGTGACGAGGTTCGCGGACAGGAAGCGGAAGAAGCAGTCGAAGACGTCCGTGAAGATGGACAGGAGCTTCTGGTCGTCGGGGACCTCGACCCGCAGCCGCTCCACCGTCGGCGGGAGCACCGCGTCCGGGTCCATGACCGCGATCTCCTCGGCGATGTCCTTGAAGATCGCTCGCTGTACGACGCCGTCCTTCAGGACCAGGATGACGTTCTCGCCGTGCGGCATGAAGACGAGGTCGTACATGTAGAAGCTGTGCAGCAGGGGCGTCAGATAGGCGTGCAGGTAGCCGCGCAGCCACTGGGCGGGGGTGAGCCCGGAGCGCTCGATGAGGGCGCCCGCGAAGGACGTCCCGTCGAGGTCGGTGTGCAACAGCGAGGCCATCGTGGCCAGTTGCTCACCCTCAGCGAGGGACGGGACGGGGCTCTCGCGCCACAGGGCCGCGAGCATTTTGCGGTACGGGGAGTAGCGGTCGGTGGCGGCCTCGTACTCCAGGTGGCGATAGCCGACGGCCGCGCGCTCGCGGATGATCGTCAGGCCGGTCGACTTCAGGGTCTCGTCGGTGTCGATGAGGTTCGCGAGCCAGTCGTTGATCGCCGGGGTCGCCTCCATGTACGCGGCCGAAAGTCCGCGCATGAAGCCCATGTTGATGACCGAGAGGGCCGTTTTGACGTAGTGCTTGGCCGGGTCGCTGGTGTTGAAGAAGGTACGGATCGACTGCTGGGCGAGGTACTCGTCGTCGCCCTCGCCCAGGCAGACCAGGTGCCGCTGGGCGACCTCCGCCGCGAAGGTCACGGAGAGCTTGTTCCACCACTGCCAGGGGTGTGCCGGGATCAGGAGGTAGTTGTCCGGCTCCAGGCCCTGGTCACGGAGTGTGCGGTCGAACCGGTCCAGGGTCTCCTGGCCCAACTCGTCCCGCAGGAACGACTCGTAGTCGATTCCGGCGCCCGCGGTGAAGGCGGCCCGGTCCTTGCGCGCCGCCAGCCAGACCAGCCGTACGGGGCTCGCGGTCTCGGGAGCGTACGAGAGGTACTCGTGCACGCCGAAGCCGAGCCTGCCGTTGTTGGCGACGAAGCAGGGGTGGCCTTCGGTCATGCCCGACTCGATCTCCTGGAAGCCGGAGCGGGAGAGCTCGGCGGCCGGGATCGCGGGCTTGGTCAGTTTGTAGCAGGTGCCGGAGAGCGTGGAGGAGATCTCCTCCAGGTAGACCGGCAGGATCTCGTCGCTCAGACCGAGTGCCGTCCGTAGCTCAATGAAGAAGTCGAGAGCGTTCAGGGGGAGTTCGGTGCCGTCGCGGTGCCGGGAGATCGAGTCGGCGTCGACCTGCCAGTGGTCGAGCCGCAGCCGCTGGGCGGTGAAGCGGTAGCGGGTCAGTGCGTCGTCGCTGCGGATGACGTATTTGTCGTCGCCCAGTGGCTCCGGGGTGAAGAGCCGCTCGTGGGCGAACTCGGCGATGGCTTTGCGGATGAGGAGACGGTTGGCCTGCTCCCAGCGCTCGGGGGAGAGGTGCGCCGTTGCGTCGGACAGGGTCATATCGCCGATTCCCTTTCGCGTACTGCTTGTTCGCTGTGACATTCGAAGAACTGCTCGCGGGTGCAGAAGCTCAGCAGAGCCTTCTTCTCCGGCTTCTGGATGACCTCGGACGCCCGGAAGCCGACGGCTTCGTTGAGGGCGTGCACGGCCGTGTTGTCGATGTCGGGCTCGACCACCACGCGCCGGGTCTCCGGGTCGGCGAAGAGCGTCGCCATGACCTTGGTGATCACGTCACGGGTGAAGCCGGGGATGCGGACGTCGGACGGCGCGGTGAGGAAGTGCATGCCCACGTCGCCGGGCTGCGGCTCGTAGAGCCCGACCAGCTCGACGTACCGGGGGTCGTAGCGCTCCATCAGGAAGGCGGGGACGCCTTTGTGGAGGCCGATGAACGCGTCGTGGTGCTCGTGGGCGGCGATCGCCATGTACTCGCGCTCGACGTCCGGCAGCGTCGCGTCCTGCATCATCCAGAACGATGCCTTGGGGTGGGTGACCCAGCCGTGCAGGAGCTCGGCGTCGTTCAGCGGGTCGAGGGGGCGGAGGGTCAGCTCCGCGGGGGTGGGGGTGGTCATACGGCGAACTCCTGGAAGGCGATGGACTTCTCGACGGGGTAGTACTCGGAGCCGAGCAGCTCACCGATGATGTACGCGTTGCGGTACGGGCCCATGCCCAGGTCGGGGCTGGTCAGGGAGTGGGCGTGCACGGCGCCGTTCTGCAGGAAGATGCCGCGCCCGGTGGTGTCTATGGAGTAGTTGCGGGCGACCTCGAAGCGCCCCCGGCCGTCCCAGCGGATCCGGCCGCGCACCGGCTCCAGGAAGTCGGGCGTGACGTACTGGTAGCCGGTGGCCAGGATCAGACCCTCGGATTCCAGCTCGAAGTCCTTGCCCTGCTCGTCCTGGCGCAGGCCCAGGGTGTAGGTGCCGTTCTCGTGACGGGCGCTCCGCAGCGAGGAGTTGGTGAGCAGCCGCGTCGGCACCGGGCCGCCGAGGTTCTTCTGGTAGAGAAGATCGAATATCTCGTTGATCAGGTCGCCGTCGATGCCCTTGAAGAGCGTCTTCTGCTGATCCTGTAGGCGGTAGCGGGTCGCTTCCGGCAGGGCGTGGAAGTAGTCGACGTACTCCGGAGACGTCATCTCCAGCGTCAGCTTCGTGTACTCGAGCGGGAAGAAGCGCGGGGAGCGCGTGACCCAGTTGAGCTTGTAGCCGTGGACGTCGATCTCGCTCAGGAGGTCCTGGTAGATCTCGGCGGCGGACTGGCCGCTGCCGACGAGCGTGATCGACTCCTTCTTCTGCAGCTCCCGCTTGGACTGCAGATAGCGGGAGTTGTGGATGAAGTCCCCGCCGAGGTCCGCGCACGACTCGGGGATGTGCGGCGGGGTGCCCGTCCCCAGGACGAGATGGCGGGCGCGGAAGGTGTCGCCGGTGGTGGTGTGGACGACGTACAGATCATCGGCGTACGTCACCTCCGTCACCGTCGTGCTGAAGCGGACCGAGGAGAGCTTCGCGGCGGCCCAGCGGCAGTAGTCGTTGTACTCCGTGCGCAGCGGATAGAAGTTCTCGCGGATGTAGAAGGAGTAGAGGCGACCCGATTCCTTCAGGTAGTTGAGGAAGGAGTAGGGGGACGTCGGGTCCGCGAGGGTGACGAGGTCGGACATGAACGGGGTCTGGAGGTGAGCGCCCTCCAGGAACATGCCCGAGTGCCACTCGAAGTCCGGCTTGGACTCCAGGAAGAGGCCGTTCAGCTCGTCGATGGGTTCGGTCAGGCAGGCGAGGCCGAGGTTGAAGGGGCCAAGACCGATACCGATGAAGTCCAGTGGTTCCATCGGTTCCAGTGGCTGTCGGTGATCAGGAAGCGCGGTCAAGGGTCTCTCCCAGGTACTGCTCGGCGTGGCCGGCGATCAGATCGAGTACGGCCGTGATGTCGGCGACCGTGGTCTCGGGATTGAGCAGGGTGAACTTGAGGTACTGACGCTCGCCGACCTTGGTGCCCGCGACGACGGCGTCACCGGAGGCGAACAGGGCCTTGCGGGCGTACAGGTTGGCGCGGTCGATGGCGGACGGGTCGCAGATCGACTCGGGGATGTAGCGGAAGACGAGCGTGGAGAGCTTGGGCTCCACGACGACGTCGTAGCGCGGGTCGGCGGCGAGCAGCTCCCAGCCCTCGCCCGCGAGGTCGCAGACGGAGTCGAAGAGCTCGCCGATGGCGTCGGCGCCCATCACGCGCAGGGTCATCCACAGCTTCAGGGCGTCGAAGCGCCGCGTCGTCTGGAGGGACTTGTCGACCTGGTTGGGGATGCGCTCCTGGACCATGCGGCGCGGGTTGAGGTACTCCGCGTGGTACGTCGCGTGGCTCAGCGTGGAGCGGTCCCGGACCAGCACGGCGGAGGAACTCACCGGCTGGAAGAAGGACTTGTGGTAGTCGACGGTCACGGAGTCGGCGCGCTCGATGCCGTCGATGAGGTGGCGGTTCTTGCGCGAGGCGAGCAGTCCGCAGCCGTAGGCGGCGTCGACGTGCATCCAGGTGCCGTACTGCTCGCAGAGCTCGGCGATCTCGGGGAGCGGGTCGATGGAGCCGAAGTCGGTGGTGCCGGCGGTGGCGACGACCGCCATGGGGGTGAGGTCGTTGTCACGGCAGCGCTCCAGCTCGCGGGCGAGTGCCACGGTCTGCATGCGCTTGTCGTGATCGGTGGGGATGACGATCACGGCGTCCTCGCCGAGGCCGAGCAGGGTCGCGGCCTTCTGGATGCTGAAGTGGCCGACCTCGGAGGCGAAGATGCGCAGGTGCGTGGCCGGCTTCCCTGCTTTGGCCGCTTCTTCGCGGGCGAGGAGCATGGCCTGGAGGTTGGACTGCGAGCCACCGCTCGTGAACACGCCGTCGGCGGCCGGGCCGAGTCCGATGCGTTCGGCGGTCCAGTCGATGAGACGGCGCTCGATCAGGGTGCCGCCCGCGGACTGATCCCAGGTGTCGAGGGAAGAGTTGATGGCGGACAGCACGGCCTCGCCGAGCACGGCCGGTATGACGACCGGGCAGTTGAGGTGCGCGAGGTAGCGGGGATGGTGGAAGTACACGGCGTCGCGCAGGTAGAGCTCGTCGAGCTCGTCCAGGGCGGCGATGGTGTCGTGCAGGGGCTCGTCCAGGTCGACGGCCTCGATGCGGGGCGCGAGATCGTCGACGGAGACGCCGGTAAAGGGGCGTGAGGTGGTGGCGATTCTGGCCGCCACCCGCTCGACTCCTTCGGTCACGGAGCTGCGGTAACGCTCCGCGGTGGTGTCGTTGAGCAGGTGCGAGCGCATGAACTTCCTCTGGGTGAGGGGACTTGGGGGAAGTGAGGTAAGCCTAACCTAACTACCCTCGTGGTTAAACCCAGGGGGTCCCTGTAGTCACAAAGAGGCAGGAAAACGGAACAGCCCTCTCCGGAATGCGGAGAGGGCTGTACTCGGGCGCAGGGGTCAACGGGCGTCAGTGAGGGACGGGAGGTGTCAGCTGACCTTCTTGGCCTTCTCGATCGCGTCGGCGAGGTCCTCGAGGATCGGGGCGCACTTGTCGTACGAGTAAATGGGCTCGGTGACACGGGGGATGACCTGGCCGGCCTTGACCGCGGGCAGCTTCGCCCACGTCGGCTTGGACTTGTCCAGGGCGTCGGGCTGCAGGGCGGAGGTGCGGTTGTCCATCATGATGATGTCCGCGCCGTGCTTGTTCACGTTCTCCCAGCTGAGGTTCTCGAACCAGCCGCCGCTCTCCTTCTTGGCGCCCTCGGAGGGCTCCACGAAGTTCACGCCGAGGGACTTGAAGTACTCCAGGTCGGCGGAGAGGTTCGTCCCGGATACGTAGAAGATGTCCTGGCTGGCCGAGCCGACCATGACCTTGATGTCCTTGTTCGCCTTGGCGACCTTGCGCAGCCGCTCGGCGGCGGCCTCGAAGCGCTTCTTCGCCTTGACGATCTTCTCGGCCTTCACGTCCGCGCCGAGCGACTCGGCGAGCGAGAGCAGGCGTTGGAGGGGCTGGGTCATCTGGCGGTCGTAGACGCTGATGCCGACGCTCGGGGCGAGCTTGAGGATCTTGTCCTTGCTCTCCTCCGGCACGTACCAGAGGGTGCCCGCGTCGTCGAACATCGTGGAGACGAGGAGGTCGGGGGCGAGGCCCGCGTACTTCTCGATGTTGAACTGACCCCATTCGTTGCCGATGACCGTCAGCTTGCTGACGTCCATGTCGCCGGCCTGGACGTCTGCCTTGCCGTCCTTGGTCTTCGTCGGGCCGAAGACGCCCTTGACCTCGACTCCGTAGTCGAAGAGCGCGGCGGCGACGCCGGTGAAGGCGACGATGTTCTTCGGCGTCCCCTTGGACTTGGCGGTCGTGCCGCGGTCGTCCTTGAAGCTCCAGGGGCCGGAGTTCCCGGAGTCCGCCGCGCCCGAGCCGTCCTTCTTCTCGTCGCCGCAGGCTGCCAGCAGGGCCGTGAGGCCGAGGGCGCCGCCGGCGGCGAGGATGCCGCGACGGGAGGGCTGAGGGAGACGGGCGTGGGACATGAGAGTCTCTGCTTTCGTGAGGACGGGGGCGGGGCCACTGGCCGGAACTAGCGCTTAGGTTAACCTAACCTAAGCTGATGTCCAGCGGCTCCCGCGGTCGCCTTCCCCGGTGCGGGCGTGGTTATCCCGGCTCTCCCGCCAATCCACGTATCCACGTATCCCGCGATTCCGGCTCTCCCGCGATTCCCGGCTGTCCTGCGTTCCGGCTCTCCCCGCGAAGCCCGGCTGTCTGCGTCCCGGCTAGCCCGCGAAGCCCAGCTCCCGGGCGATCAGCATGCGCTGCACCTCGCTGGTGCCCTCGCCGATCTCCAGGATCTTGGAGTCCCGCCACATCCGTGCCACCGGGTACTCGTTCATGAAGCCGTACCCGCCGTGGATCTGGGTGGCCTCGCGGGCGTTGTCCACGGCGACCGTGGAGGAGTAGAGCTTCGCGATCGCCGCCTGCTTCTTGAAGGGCTCCCCGCCGACGAGGCGCGATGCCGCGTCCCGCCAGCCGACCCGGGCCATGTGCGCCCGCGTCTCCATGTCGGCGATCTTGAACTGGATCGCCTGATTCGCGCCGATCGGCTTCCCGAAGGCGTGCCGCTCCTTGGCGTACTTCACGGACTCGTCCACGCAGCCCTGCGCGAGCCCCGTCGCGAGCGCGGAGATCGCGACGCGGCCCTCGTCGAGGATCCGGAGGAACTGGGCGTACCCGCGGCCCTCTTCGCCCAGGAGGTTCGCCACCGGAACCCGCACGTCCGAGAAGGCGAGCTCGCGGGTGTCCGAGGCGTTCCAGCCGACCTTCGAGTACGGTGCCGCGACCGTGAAGCCCGGTGTCCCGGACGGCACGATGATCGAGGAGATGAGCGGACGGCCGTCCTCCTTGCGGCCGGTGACGGCGGTGACCGTGACCAGGCCCGTGATGTCCGTGCCGGAGTTCGTGATGAAGCACTTGGAGCCGTTGATCACCCACTCGTCGCCGTCCCGCACCGCGGTCGTGCGGGTGCCGCCCGCGTCCGAGCCGCCGTCCGGCTCCGTCAGGCCGAAGGCGCCCAGGAGTTCACCGGAGCAGAGCCGGGGCAGCCACTCGCGCTTCTGCTCCTCGGTGCCGAAGAGGTGGATCGGCATGGCGCCAAGCGAGACGCCCGCCTCCAGGGTGATCGCCACCGAGGAGTCGACCCGCGCCAGCTCTTCGAGCGCGATGCCGAGGGCGAGATAGTCGCCGCCCATCCCGCCGTACTCCTCGGGGAAGGGCAGGCCGAACAGGCCCATGCGGCCCATCTCGCGCACGATCTCGTACGGGAACTCATGGCGTTCGTAGAGGTCGCCGATCTTCGGGGCTACCACGTCGTGCGCGAACTCCTCGACCGTGCGGCGGAGTTCCTCGTGCTCGGGGGACAGACGGTGGTCCATCGTTCTTCACTGCTCCTGGTGGGAGGTGCCGGTCAGGGCACGGACGGTGCGGGACGGGCTGGGGCGGCCCAGTTGTTCGGCCATCCACGCGCTGGTGGCGGTGAGCAGGCCGAGATCGACGCCGGTCTCGATGCCGAGGCCGTCGAGCATCCATACGAGGTCTTCGGTGGCGAGGTTGCCCGTGGCGCTCTTCGCGTACGGACAGCCGCCGAGGCCGCCCGCCGACGCGTCGACCGTGCGCACGCCGTGCTGGAGGGCGGCGAGGGTGTTCGAGAGCGCCTGGCCGTACGTGTCGTGGAAGTGCACGCCGATGCGGTCCGTGGGCACACCCTCTTCGTTCAACTCCGCCAGGAGGGACAGGACATGGCCCGGCGTGGCCACGCCGATCGTGTCGCCCAGGCTCAGCTCGTCGCAGCCCATGTCCAGGAGCGCCTTCGCGGTGCGGACGACCTGGGCGATGGGCACCGGGCCCTCCCACGGGTCGCCGAAGCACATGGAGAGATAGCCCCGCACGTGCACCTTCTGGTCGCGTGCGCGGGCCACGACCGGCTCCGACATCGCGAGGGCCTGAGCCATCGTGCGGTTCAGGTTGGCCTTGGCGAAGGACTCCGTGGCGCTGACGAAGACGGCGACGCTGCGGGCGCCGAGCGCCAGGGCGCGGTCAAGGCCCCGGTCGTTCGGCACCAGGACGGGGAGCTTCGTCCGGCCGTCCTGCGCCAGGTCCCGTACGAGCGGGAACAGTTGCTCGGAGTCGGCCAGTTGGGGCACCCACTTGGGGTGCACGAAGCTGGTCGCCTCCACGGTCGTGAGGCCCGCGGCGGCGAGGCGGCGGATGAACTCCGCCTTGATCTCCGTGGGGACGACCGCCTTCTCGTTCTGCAGGCCGTCCCGCGCGCCCACCTCATGGATGCGGACGCGGGGCGGCAGGTCCTGGGTGGGGACGACCATGGGGAGCGGGCTCGGGGGTGTCATTTCTCCTCCTCCGGGTCATCGGGGATCACCACGGCCAGGATCTGGTCCATGGCGACGGTCGCGCCCGGTGTGACGTCGAGTTCGCTGACGGTGCCCGCGTGCGGGGCGGAGATGACGTGCTCCATCTTCATGGCCTCGACCACGAGGAGGCTCTGCCCCTGGGCCACGCGGTCGCCGGTGGTGACCTTGACGACCGTGACCGTGCCGGGCATGGGGGCGGTCAGGGCGTCGGCGCCGCTGTGGGCGGAGCCGGTGAGGCTCGCCTCGACGGGGTCGAAGTCCTGGACGTGCCAGGCGTCGCCGTCCCTGCCGAGCCAGTCCGCGGCGCGGTGGAAGGTGTGGGTGAGGCCGTCCACGTGGATCGTGACGCGGCCGGGCTCCACGGTGCGCGGGCCCTCGCCCGCGATGTGCGCGACGGGCTCGTGTCCCGGTACGCGCAGGTGGTGCGTCAGCGGGGCGGGGGTGCCGCCCAGGCGCCAGCCCTTCGGCTCCGAGAACGGGTCCCGCCAGCCGTTACCGTCAACGGAGGGTTCCAGGGCGGCGTTGCGCAGGGCCGCCGCCGCTGCGTACACCTCGTCGGGTACCCCTTCGGGGACGAGGTCGTCCGCCTCGCGCTCCACGAGGCCCGTGTCCAACTCCCCGGATACCACCGCCGGGTGGGCCAGGAGCCGCCGCAGGAACCCTGCGTTGGTGGGCACGCCCAGGGTGACCGTCTCCGCCAGGGCGGCCCGCAGCTTGCGCAGGGCGGTCGGGCGGTCCGGGCCGTACGCGATGACCTTCGACAGCATCGGGTCGTACAGACTGCCGACCTCCGTGCCCTCGCTCAGGCCGGAGTCGGTCCGCACGCCGTCGCCCTGCGGCTCGCGCAGGGTGAGCACCGTCCCGCCGGACGGCAGGAAGCCGCGGGAAGGGTCTTCGGCGCAGACGCGGGCCTCGATCGCGTGGCCCGTGAGCGTGATGTCCCGCTGCCCGTACGGGAGTTCCTCGCCCGCGGCGACCCGCAGCTGCCACTCCACCAGGTCGATGCCGGTGATCAGCTCCGTCACCGGGTGCTCCACCTGGAGCCGGGTGTTCATCTCCATGAAGTAGTACGACGCTGGGTCCTTGCCCGGCACGATGAACTCCACCGTGCCCGCGCCCGCGTACCCGCAGGAGCGCGCCGCCTGGACCGCCGCCTCGCCCATCGACGCGCGCGTGGCCTCGTCGAGCAGGACGCTGGGAGCCTCCTCGATGATCTTCTGGTGGCGGCGCTGGAGCGAGCACTCGCGCTCGCCCAGGTGGATCACGTTCCCGTGGCCGTCCGCCAGGACCTGGATCTCGATGTGCCGGGGGCGGTCGATCCACCGCTCCACGAGCAGCGTGTCGTCACCGAAGGAGGACCGCGCCTCGCGCCGCGCGGCGGCGATCTCGTCCGCGAGCAGGGACGCGTCCCGCACGAGCCGCATACCCTTGCCGCCGCCGCCCGCCGACGGCTTGAGCAGCACCGGCATGCCGATCTCCCGGGCGGCATCGGCCAGTTGGGCGTCCGTCAGGCCGCTGCCCGATGAGCCGGGGACCACCGGGACCCCGGCCGCCTTGACCGTCTCCTTGGCGCGGATCTTGTCGCCCATCAGATCGATCGCCGAGGCGGGCGGCCCGATGAAGACCAGGCCGGCGTCCGCGCAGGCCTGCGCGAACTGTGCGTTCTCCGCGAGGAAGCCGTACCCCGGGTGGACCGCCTGGGCGCCGCTGCGGGCTGCCGCGTCGAGCAGCCGCTCGGCCGACAGATAGCTCTCGGCGGCCGGTGCGGGGCCCAGGCGCACGGCCGTGTCCGCCTCCCGCACGTGCCGTGCGTCCGCGTCCGCGTCGCTGAACACGGCGACCGAGCGCACGCCGAGCGCCCGCAGCGTCCGGATGACGCGGACTGCGATCTCGCCTCGGTTGGCGACCAGCACGGTGTCGAACATCGTCCCTCTCCCCGGTGTGGTCCCTTGTCGGAAGTCGCTCATCGTCCGCCCCTCACATCCGGAAGACGCCGAAGCCGGGCTCGCCCAGCGGGGCCTCGGCGCAGGCGGTCAGGGCGAGGCCGAGGACCTGCCGGGTCTCCATGGGGTCGATCACGCCGTCGTCCCACAGCCGGGCCGTGGCGTAATAGGCGTTGCCCTGCGCTTCGTACTGGGCGCGGACCGGGTCCTTGAAGGCCTGCTCGTCCGCCTCCGACCACTCTTCGCCCCGCGCCTCCAACTGGTCGCGCTTGACGGTCGCGAGGACCGATGCCGCCTGCTCGCCGCCCATCACGGAGATCTTGGCGTTCGGCCACATCCACAGGAAGCGGGGGGAGTAGGCACGGCCGCACATCGAGTAGTTCCCCGCGCCGTACGAACCGCCGATCACGATCGTCAGCTTCGGCACGCGGGTGCAGGCCACCGCCGTCACCATCTTGGCGCCGTGCTTGGCGATGCCACCCGCCTCATAGTCCCGGCCGACCATGAAGCCGGAGATGTTCTGCAGGAAGACCAGGGGGATGCCGCGCTGGTCGCACAGCTCGATGAAGTGGGCGCCCTTCTGGGCGGACTCGGAGAACAGGATGCCGTTGTTCGCGATGATGCCGACCGGGTGGCCGTGGACGTGGGCGAAGCCCGTGACCAGCGTCTGGCCGTACTCCGCCTTGAACTCGGCGAAGCGGGAGCCGTCCACCACGCGCGCGATGACCTCACGGACGTCATAGGGAGTGCGGGAGTCGGTCGGCACCGCCCCATAGAGCCCCAGGGGGTCGACCTTCGGCTCCTCCACCGGGCGGACGGACCAGGGGAGTTCGCCGCGCTCGGGCAGCGTGGAGACGATCGTCCGCACGATGCGCAGCGCGTGCGCGTCGTCCTCCGCGAGGTGGTCCGTCACCCCGGAGGTCCGCGAGTGGACCTCGCCGCCGCCCAGCTCCTCGGCCGTCACGACCTCGCCGGTCGCCGCCTTCACCAGGGGCGGGCCGCCGAGGAAGATCGTGCCCTGATTGCGGACGATCACGGCTTCGTCGCTCATCGCGGGGACATACGCCCCGCCGGCCGTGCAGGAGCCGAGCACGGCCGCGATCTGCGGGACGCCCGCTCCGGACATCCGCGCCTGGTTGTAGAAGATCCGCCCGAAGTGCTCGCGGTCCGGGAAGACGTCGTCCTGCATGGGCAGGAAGGCGCCGCCCGAGTCCACCAGATACAGGCAGGGGAGGCGGTTGTCCAGCGCGACCTCCTGGGCGCGCAGGTGCTTCTTCACCGTCATGGGGTAGTACGTCCCGCCCTTGACGGTGGCGTCATTGGCGACGATCACGCACGTGCGTCCGGAGACCCGGCCGATGCCCGCGATGACTCCTGCCGCCGGGGCGTCCCCGCCGTACAGGCCGTCGGCCGCGAGCGGTGCCAGCTCCAGGAAGGGCGAGCCGGGGTCGAGCACGGCGTCCACGCGGTCGCGGGGAAGCAGCTTTCCGCGTGCGACATGGCGGGCGCGGGCACGCTCGCCGCCCCCGAGCGCGGCCGCCGCGAGCTTGGCCCGCAGCTCGTCGACGAGGGCGGTGTGCGCCGCCTCGTTCGTCCGCCATGCTTCGGACGCGGGATCAGCCGCGCTCGTCAGCACCGGTGCCTGCAGCATCAGTCGAGCCCCCTTGCTCGGTTAATGAGCGTTAACGCGTTTCCACCAGGTTAACGACCGCTAACCGCCCTGTCTAGAATTGAGTCCATGGCCACCAGAACCGACGCCCCCACCCGTCGCGAGCAGATCCTCAGGGAAGCCGCCCGGCTCTTCGCCGAGCGCGGCTTCCACGGCGTCGGTGTGGACGAGATAGGAGCGGCCGTCGGCATCAGCGGTCCAGGGCTCTACCGCCACTTCGCGGGCAAGGACGCGATGCTCGCCGAGCTGCTCGTCGGCATCAGCGGGCAGCTCCTGACCGGCGGCAAGCGGTGCGTGGCCGACGCGGGCGGTTCCCCGGAGCAGGTGCTGGACGCGCTCATCGAGGGGCACATCGACTTCGCCCTGGACGACCGCTCGCTGATCACCCTGCACGACCGCGAGCTCGATCGCCTGCGGGACACCGACCGCAAGCTGGTCCGCCAGCTCCAGCGGCAGTACGTGGAGATCTGGGTCGACGTCGTGCGCAAGGTCTATCCGGACCTCGCCGAGAACGCGGCCAGGGTGTCCGTGCACGCGGTCTTCGGGCTGCTCAACTCCACGCCGCACCTGAGCCGGCGCGACGCGTTGCCCAGCCGCAGCGCGATGGCGCAGCTGCTGCACGGCCTCGCGCGGGGGGCGTTCGCGGCTGCCGTGGCGTGACGGGAGCGACAGGACTTCTCTCTGGACGGCCCGGTGACCGGCGGGTAACGTTGATCTGAGCAAGCGCTTAGTCGCCTTGCGTCCAGCCGAGCCAGGTGCCGTATCGAAGGAGCTCCCCGTGCGCCGTACCGTTTTCAATGAGGACCACGAGGCGTTCCGGGAGACCCTGCGCGCCTTCATCGAGGCCGAGGTCGTCCCGGTCTACGACGAGTGGTTCGCCGCGGGCCAGGCGCCCCGCGAGTTCTACTACAAGCTCGCCGAGCTCGGCCTCTTCGGCATCAACGTCCCCGAGGAGTTCGGTGGCGCGGGCATGGAGACGCACAAGTTCGAGGCCATCCAGTACGAGGAGACGGCCCGCGCGGGCGTCAACTTCGGCGGCTCCGGTGTGCACGTGCTGCTCGCCCTGCCGTACATCAAGGCGCTCGCCACCGACGAGCAGAAGAAGCGCTACCTCGAGAAGTTCGTCTCCGCCGAGGAGATGTGGGCCCTGGCGATGACCGAGCCGGGCACCGGCTCCGACCTCGCGGGCATGAAGACCACGGCCAAGCTCTCCGAGGACGGCACGCACTACGTCCTCAACGGCTCCAAGACCTTCATCACCGGTGGCGTGCACGCCGACCGTGTGATCGTCTGCGCCCGCACCGCCGCGCCGACCGCGGAGGACCGCCGCTTCGGCATCTCCCTCTTCGCCGTCGACACGAAGTCCGAGGGCTACTCCATCGGCCGCAAGCTCGACAAGTTGGGCCTGCGCACCTCCGACACCGCCGAGCTGGCGTTCGTCGACGTGAAGGTCCCCGTGGAGGACCTCCTCGGCGAGGAGAACAAGGGCTTCTACTACCTGGGCAGCAACCTCCCCTCCGAGCGCTGGGGCATCGCCTTCGGTGCGTACGCGCAGGCCAAGGCCGCCGTCCGGTTCGCCAAGGAGTACGTGCAGGACCGCACCGTCTTCGGCAAGACGGTCGCCTCCTTCCAGAACACCAAGTTCGAGCTCGCCGCCTGCCAGGCCGAGGTGGACGCCGCAGAGGCCGTCGCCGACCGCGCGCTGGAGGCCTTGGACGCGGGCGAGCTGACCGCCGCCGAGGCCGCGTCCGCGAAGCTGTTCACCACCGAGGTCGCGCACCGCGTCATCGACAAGTGCCTCCAGCTGCACGGCGGCTACGGCTTCATGAACGAGTACCCCATCGCCCGCCTGTACGCGGACAACCGCGTCAACCGCATCTACGGCGGCACCAGCGAGGTCATGAAGATGATCATCGCCAAGGACATGGGCCTGTAAAGATCGCCCTGTAGAACTGCATTCATGAACCAGGCACTTGAAGCCCTCCTCGATCTGCTCGACCTGGAGCAGATCGAGGAGGACATATTCCGGGGCGTGAGCCGTTCGGCGATCGTCCCGCGCGTCTTCGGCGGCCAGGTGGCCGCCCAGGCGCTGGTGGCGGCCGGACGCACGGTCCCCGCCGACCGTTCCCCAAGCTCTCGGCTCCGCTCGAGCAAGGGAGGCCCCGCGGCCCACTCCCTGCACGCGTACTTCCTGCGTGCGGGGGACCCGGGCGCGCCGATCGTCTACACCGTCGACCGGATCCGCGACGGCCGCTCCTTCACCACGCGCCGCGTCGTCGCCGTCCAGCACGGACAGCCGATATTCCACCTCTCCGCGTCCTTCCAGACGTACGAAGAGGGCCTGGAGCACCAGACGGGGATGCCGTCCGCGCCGGACCCGGAGACGCTGCCGACCGCCGCGGAGACGCTGCCGCGCGATCTCCCGCCGCACGTCGTCGAGCGCATGATCGAGGCCCGCGCGGCCGTCGACCTGCGCTACGTGGACGCACCGCCCTGGGCCACCGTCGGGCAGCCGCGCGAGCCGCGCTCCCAGGTGTGGTTCCGCACGAACGGCAAGCTCGACGACGGCGTTTCCGACCCCTTGCTGCACGTCTGCCTCGCCACGTACGTCTCGGACATGACGCTGCTCGACTCGGTGCTGCTCGCGCACGGCAGGGGCGGCTGGGCGGTCGGTGACGTCGTCGGCGCCTCGCTCGACCACGCGATGTGGTTCCACCGCCCCTTCAGGGCGGACGAATGGCTCCTGTACGACCAGGAGTCGCCGTCGGCGTCCGGCGGTCGTGGGCTCGGCCAGGCGCGGATCTGGACGCAGGACGGGCAGCTCGCGGTGACGGTCATTCAGGAGGGCGTCGTCCGCGTCCCACGCTGACCGACGTCTCGTGTCCGCCGGTGAACTGATGGACGTCTCACGTCCGCCGGTGAGCTGGTCGACGTTTCGCGTCCATCAGTGATCGGACATACCGTCCGATACATGAGCGAGCAGCCCGCAAGCAGCGAACCCGTGCCGCCCGAAGGCGGCGGCGAGAGCACCTTCACCGTCATCGTCGCCGCCGTCGCCAACCTCGGGATCGCCGTCGCCAAGGCCGTCGCCGGTGTCATCAGCGGGTCGAGCGCGATGCTCTCCGAAGCGGCCCACTCGGTGGCCGACACCGTCACCGAGCTGCTGCTCCTCACCGCCCTCAAGCGGAGCGAGAAGCCCGCCGACGAGGACCATCCGCTGGGCTACGGCCCCGAGCGCTACATCTGGGCGATGCTCGCCGCCGTCGCCACCTTCGTCGGCGGAGCAGTCTTCTCGATCTACGACGGCATCCACACACTGGTGGCAGGCGAGGAACTCGGCGACCCGCTCATCTCGTACATCGTGCTCGCCATCGCCTTCCTCCTGGAGAGCTATTCGCTGCGCACCGGCGTCAAACAGGCGCGTGGTGAGGCGGCCCGCTTCGGGGCGTCCTTCGGGCGCTATCTGCGCTACACGCCCGACACCGCCGTGAAGGCCGTCGTCCTGGAGGACGCCGCCGCCCTCGCCGGCCTCGTGCTCGCCGCCGGCGGGCTCCTCGGCGGGCAGCTCACCGGGTCGGGCGCGTGGGACGGAGTGGCCTCGCTCTGCATCGGCGCGCTTCTGCTGTACGTCGCCTGGGTGCTCGGCCGCAGCAACGCGCAGCTCCTCATCGGGCGACCGCTGCCGAAGCCGATGCGGGGGGAGATCCGCGCCGAACTCCTCGCCTCCGAGCACGTCGAGGCCGTCCTGGAACTGACGACGCTGCTCCAGGGGCCGCGCGAGGCGCTGGTCGCCGCCAAGGTCGACTTCCGCGACGCCTCCACGGCGGCGCAGATCGAGTGGGCCTGCGAACAGGCCGAGCGGCGGCTGCGCGAGCGCTTCCCCGGGGTGCGGCGGGTCTACCTGGACCCCACGCCGGGGTACGCCCAGCGGCGCGAGGAAGGGCTCAATCCGTGGCCGTGAGGCCCGCGGCGTCCAGCAGGTAGGCCGTCATCGGGTCGTAGTGGCGGGGGCTCGTGACGTGGTCGTCCAGCGGGACCGTCACCTGGAGGGTGCCCTCGGCCTCGCCGATGAACAGCGCCGGGTCGTTGCAGTCCGCGTACCCGATGGAGTCGATGCCGCGCTGGCCCGCCCGTCCGGCCCAGCCGTGGTCCGCGACGACCAGGTCCGGCAGCGGGCGGCCCTCGCGCTCCAGGCCGTCCAGGATCGCGTTCATCGGCTCGGGGGAGTGCGTGTGCCACAGGGTCGCGCCGCGCTCCAGCATCGCCACGTCCGCGAACTGGAAGACCATGCCCTCGTCGGCGGTGAGGCCCTCCGGGATGACGACGATCTCGCAGCCCGCGGTGCGCAGCGCGGCGGCCGTCGCGCGGTGCACGTCGAGCAGCCCTCCGGGGTGGCCGGTGGCGAAAAGGACCCTCTCCTTGCCGGCCGCCGCCTTGCGCAGGCGCGCCGCCATCCGCTCCAGGGCGTCGACCGTCAGCTCCGGATCGATGGTGTCCTGCCCGTACCGGAACTCGGCGTCGTCGATCACGCCGCACCGCTCGGCCATCACCGCGAGGACGTCCTGCTCGTCGGTCCAGCGGTCGCCGAGCTCCAGGCCGAGCCAGTAGTGGCGGTCGCCGTTCGCGAGCTTCCTGTAGTGGCTGAGGTTGTTCTCGCGTGGCGTGGCTACGTCGCCCGCGATGCGGGAGCGGACTAGGTGGTCGACGAGCGCGGGACGACTGGGTATCGGCATGGGCCCTATTGTGCCGTCGGTGACCGGCCTGTGGCGGGCTGTCCCGAAGCCTGGACCGTGTGATGTGTACCCCTCGGGGGTCATCCCCTGCCGAGCGCGAACCACAGTTCCATCCGTACGTCCGGGTCGTCCAGGTCCGCCCCCAGCAGCGTCGCGCACCGGGTGATCCGCTGCCGCACCGTGTTGCGGTGCACCCCCAGCCCCGTCGCCGTGCGGTCCCAACTGCCGTGCAGGGAGAGCCAGGTGCGCAGGGTCTCGGTGAGCGCCTCGTTGCCGCCGAGCGGGGCGAGCAGCACGCGCGCGTGGGCCGCGGCCTCGGCGGGCGCCACCAGAGCCGCGATGCCCGCCTCGCGGTGCCGGACGAGCGGGACGCGGGTGGCCTCGGCGCGGCGCAGGGCGCGGTCGGCCTGGACGTCGGCGGCGGGCAGGTCGCCGGGGGACGCGGGGGCCGAGGCGCCGATGGCCCAGCCGGGCTGCCCGGTGACCTCGCGGTCGGCGGGCAGCAGCAGCCGCACGAGGGCACGCCCCGCGTCCGCGTCGACCAGGCCGCTGCCCAGCGCGGCGGCCAGCGCCGAGGCGGCGACGGAGTGGGCCACCGGGTCGTTGCCGGCTTCCCCGCGCGCGTGCACCACGGTCCACTCGTCGGCCCCCAGGAGAGGCGTGACATCGCCCGCCGCCGAGCCCAGGAGCAGCCGTACGAGCGCCGCCGACCGCACGGAATCGGCGGCCCCCTGGTGCTTGCCCGTGAGGAGCGAGAGCAGGACCACGGCCACCCCGGTGATGGTGTGGTCCCCCGGTTCGCGCTGCTCGGCGGCGACCCCCAGGGCGAACCCCTGACCGCCCCCGAGCGCGTACGCGGCGAGGTGGGCGCCGCCCACGGAGTCGGTGGCGGAGGCGGGGGAGGGCCCTGGCCGTCCCGACGGGCGTACGACTTCGGAGAGGTCGCGCACCGCTTCGCGCGCCCCTGCCTCCGGAGCCGTCCCCGCCGTGTGGAGTACCGCGCCGTCCGGTGCGTAGAGCACCGCCCAGCCGCCGAGCCGCGCCGCCAGCTGGCGCAGGACCGCGGGCACCGGGTCCGGGCGTGCGGCGGCGGTGGCGAGACCCTGCTGGGCCTCCGTCACACGGCGCAGCTCCGCGTGCCTGGCCTCGGCCACCAGTTGCCACACGGCGCGGGCGACCCCGCTGAACGTCGTGCGCGGCGGCACCTCGAGCAGCGGCAGGCCGTAGCGGTCGCAGGCCGCCACCAGGGCGCGCGGCACCGTGTCGTGCACGGGAGCGACACCGAAGCCGAGGGCCGATCCGCCCGCCTCGACGATCCGTGCCACGTAGTCGTCAAGGTAGCCACCCGCGCCCACCGGGTCCGTGAGGTGCACGCCCGCGGTCAGGAGAAGTTCGCCGCCCAGGAGGTACGGATAGGGGTCCGCCATCTCCGAGGTGTGCACCCACTGGACGGCCGCCCCGCTCTCCCCGGCGTCGGGGCCCGCGATCTGGCGCAGGCCCAGATCCTCCCGGGCCAGGATCGCGGTGAGCGCGACCGGCGGGGTGGGGGGCGTCACGGGTGGGGCAGGTGCTGCGGCAGGATCCGGCACGGTGGACGTTCCATCCATTGTGGTCGTGAAGAGTGGATGAAACGTACACTTCAGCGTTGCTTTCCGGCCACCTAAGGTCGTGCCGACCCCAGGCCACGGGTACGGGCGGATGTCCCCGCGGCTGGTTGCCAGCCACCCCCCATTGGCACCACATCACCCCCATCTGCACGACACGCCACCGAGGTGCGCGAAGGAGGGCCCCCTATGGCCGTCGACTACACAGTGATCGTCGTCTATCTCGCCGGCATGCTCGCGATGGGCTGGTGGGGCATGCGCCGCGCCAAGTCCAAGAGCGAGTTCCTGGTCGCCGGACGCCGCCTCGGACCGTGGATGTACTCCGGGACGATGGCCGCCATCGTCCTCGGCGGCGCGTCCACCATCGGCGGCGTCGGCCTCGGCTACCAGTACGGGCTCTCCGGCGCCTGGATGGTCTTCACGATCGGCCTCGGGCTGCTCGCCCTGAGCGTCTTCTTCTCGGCGCGCATCGCACGCCTGAAGGTCTACACCGTCTCCGAGATGCTCGACCTCCGCTACGGCGGGCGCGCGGGCGTCATCTCCGGGGTCGTCATGTGGGCGTACACCCTGATGCTCGCGGTCACGTCGACCATCGCGTACGCCACGATCTTCGACGTCCTGTTCGACATGAACCGCACCCTCGCGATCATCCTCGGCGGCTCGATCGTCGTCGCCTACTCGACGCTCGGCGGCATGTGGTCCATCACGCTCACCGACATGGTGCAGTTCGTGGTGAAGACCATCGGCGTGCTGCTCCTGCTGCTGCCCATCGCGGTCGTCAAGGCCGGTGGCTTCAGCGAGATGAAGGCCAAGCTGCCCACCGAGTACTTCGACCCGCTGGGCATCGGCGGCGAGACGATCTTCACGTACGTCCTGATCTATACGTTCGGCATGCTCATCGGGCAGGACATCTGGCAGCGCGTCTTCACCGCGCGCAGCGACAAGGTCGCCCGGTACGGCGGCACCGTCGCCGGTACGTACTGCCTCGTCTACGCGATCGCGGGCGCCGTCATCGGCACCGCGGCCAAGGTCATGTACCCGAAGCTGCCGAGCGCGGACGCGGCCTTCGCGACCATCGTCAAGGACGAACTGCCCATGGGCGTACGAGGGTTGGTGCTCGCCGCGGCGCTCGCCGCCGTGATGTCCACGTCCTCCGGAGCGCTCATCGCCTGCGCGACCGTCGCCAACAACGACATCTGGTCGCGGCTGCGGGGCGCGGTCGCGCCGAAGGCGGAGGGCGAGGAGTACGACGAGGTGAAGGGCAACCGCCTCTTCATCCTCATCATGGGTATCGCGGTCGTCTGCATCGCCATCGCACTCAACGACGTCGTCCAGGCGCTCACCGTCGCCTACAACCTGCTCGTCGCCGGTCTTCTCGTGCCGATCCTCGGCGGACTGCTCTGGAAGCGCGGCACCGCGGAGGGCGCCCTCGCGGCCGTCGCCGCCGGTGGTCTCTCCGTCATCGGGCTCATGTGGGGCTACGGAATCCTCGCCAACGAGCCCATCTACTACGGCCTGCTGATCTCCCTGGCCGTGTATGTCGTCGTCTCCCTCGCCACGAAGCCGACCGACGCGAAGGTCCTCGCGGCCTGGCGCGAGCGGCTCGCGGGCCGGGGGTCCGAAGAGGCGGAACCGGAGACCCCGGTGACCGTCTAGCTCTTCGCGCGGCCCGCCGTCGGCGCCACTGTCGGTGGGCCGCGCGACACTTGTCCCAGCAGTAACGCAGCACTCGTACCAGCAGGAGGAAACCGACCATGAGCAGCGCCGAGACCCCGACCCCCCGCGGCCCGGTCGACTCCTCCCGCGTCCCCCGGTACGCGGGCCCGGCGACCTACGCCCGGCTGCCCCGCCTGGACGAGGTGGGCGGCAAGACGGACATCGCCGTGGTCGGCGTGCCCTTCGACACGGGTGTCTCGTACCGCCCCGGCGCCCGCTTCGGCGGCAACGCGATCCGTGAGGCCTCGCGCCTCCTGCGTCCGTACAACCCCGCGCAGGACGCCTCTCCCTTCGCGCTCGCGCAGGTCGCCGACGCGGGCGACATAGCCGCCAACCCCTTCAACATCAACGAAGCGGTGGAGACGATCGAGGCCGCCGCCGACGACCTCCTCGGCTCCGGCGCCCGCATGATGACGCTCGGCGGCGACCACACCATCGCCCTGCCGCTCCTTCGCTCGGTCGCCAAGAAGCACGGCCCGGTCGCCCTGCTGCACTTCGACGCGCACCTGGACACCTGGGACACCTACTTCGGCGCCGAGTACACCCACGGCACGCCGTTCCGCCGGGCCGTCGAGGAGGGCATCCTCGACACCGAGGCGCTCTCCCACGTCGGCACGCGCGGCCCGCTCTACGGCAAGCAGGACCTCACGGACGACGAGAAGATGGGCTTCGGCATCGTCACCTCGGCGGACATCTACCGCCGCGGCGCCGACGAGGTCGCCGACCAGCTGCGCCAGCGCATCGGCGACCGCCCGCTGTACATCTCCATCGACATCGACTGCCTGGACCCCGCCCACGCGCCCGGCACGGGCACCCCGGAGGCGGGCGGCATGACGTCGCGCGAGCTCCTGGAGATCCTGCGGGGGCTCTCCTCCTGCAACCTCGTATCGGCGGACGTCGTCGAGGTCGCCCCCGCCTACGACCACGCGGAGATCACGGCCGTCGCCGCCTCGCACACCGCGTACGAGCTGACGACGATCATGTCCCGCCAGATCGCGGAGGCCCGCCGGACCACCGAGGGGAGCGCGGCCAAATGACGCACGACCACGACGTAGTACTGCGCCCCACGGACGCGCAGCAGGAGGCGGCCCTGAACCCGCCCGCCGGGCGCAACGGCGGTGACCTCGTCGTCGAGACCCTCCAGGGCCTCGGCGCGACGACGGTCTTCGGCCTCCCCGGCCAGCACGCGCTCGGCATGTTCGACGCCCTGCGGCGCTCCTCCCTGTCGTACGTCGGCCTGCGCGTGGAGAACAACACGGGCTTCGCCGCGGACGCGTACGGCCGGATCACGGGCGAGGTCGCCCCGCTGCTCCTGTCCACCGGGCCCGGCGCCCTGACCTCGCTCGCCGCGCTCCAGGAGGCGGCGGCCGGGTCCTCGCCCGTGCTCGCGATCGGCAGCCAGATCCCGGTGGCGGGGCTCGGCGGCGGCCGGCACGGCTACCTCCACGAGCTGCGCGACCAGCAGGCCTCCTTCCGCGACATCGTGAAGTCCGTCCACCCGGTCCGCACGGCCTCGCAGATCCCCTCCGCGATCGCGGCGGCCTGGGAGTCGGCGCTCACCGCCCCGCACGGCCCGGTCTG
The DNA here is from genome assembly GCF_059026065.1 of Streptomyces sp. A18. Classification (NCBI taxonomy): domain Bacteria; kingdom Bacillati; phylum Actinomycetota; class Actinomycetes; order Kitasatosporales; family Streptomycetaceae; genus Streptomyces; species Streptomyces sp. A18. Next base: position 269,185 of record NZ_JBWLKL010000009.1, read on the forward strand.
GGTGGAGATCCCGCAGGACGTGCTGCTCGCCGAGACGACGCTGCCCGTGGTCACGGCCATGGACGCGACCCCGGACGACGTCGTCCCGCGCCCCGAGCTGACCGCGGTGGCGGCCGACCTGCTGTCCCGTGCCGAGCGCCCGGCGATCATCGCGGGCGGCGGAGTCGTACGCTCCGACGCGAGCGGCAAGCTGCTCGCGCTCGCCGAGCTGGTGAACGCGCCCGTCGTCACGACCTTCGGCGGCAAGGGCGCCTTCCCCTGGGAGCACCCGCTGTCGCTCCAGTCCTGGCTGGAGGACCGGTACACCACGGACTTCCTGGAGGACGCGGACGTCCTCCTGGTGGTCGGCTCCGGCCTCGGCGAGCTCTCCTCGAACTACCACACGTTCAAGCCGCGCGGCCGGGTCATCCAGATCGAGGCCGACGCCGGGAAGCTGGAGTCCAACCATCCGGCACTCGGCATCCACGCGGACGCGCGCCTCGCGCTCTCCGCGCTCCTGGAGACGATCGACGCTCCGAGGGAGGACCCTGAAGCCCCCGAGCGGGTGCGGACGGTCCTCACCAAGGTCAAGGACCGCATCGCCGCCCAGGAACTCACCCTGGAGCAGCAGGTCCTCGCCTCGGTGCGCGAGGCGCTGCCGGACGCGTCGCCGTCCTTCTGGGACATGACGATCCTGGCGTACTGGGCCTGGTCCGCCTTCGACGCCCGGCGCCCGAACACGATGCACTCCGCCCAGGGCGCGGGCGGCCTCGGGTACGGCTTCCCGGCGGCGCTCGGAGCGGCGGCCGCCGACCCGACGAAGCCGGTCCTCGCCGTCTCGGGCGACGGCGGCGCGATGTACTCCCTCGCGGAACTGGCGTCGGCCAAGCAGCACGACCTGCCGGTCACCTGGCTGATCGTGGACGACGGGGGCTACGGAATCCTCCGCGAGTACATGTCCGAGGCGTTCGGCGAACCGACGGCGACGGAGCTCTCACGCCCCGACTTCGTCGCCCTCGCGGAGTCCTTCGGGGTGCCGGGCGTCCGGACGACCCCGGAGAACCTGAAGGAGGACCTCGCGAAGGCGCTCGCGGAGCCCGGCCCCTCGGTCGTCGTGCTCCCGGCAGTCCTGCGGATGTTCGAGCCGACGCACATCTGATCCCCGCGGGATCCCCAGTACGGCCGGAGGTCCTAGGACCTCCGGCCGTACTTTGTTGCGGCGGGATGAAATCAGCACCCACCCCGGTTGTGCCTCTCGGCAGGTCAGGTCGACGGGAGGCAGCACGTGACGGAGCAACGGGGCGGAGTCCAGCAGGAGACATCCGGCTGGGCGAAACGTTTGACGGGGTACGCATGGCGCTACCCCAAGGACGTCGTGCTCGCCCTCGGGTCCTCGCTCGCAGGCATGGCCGTCATGGCGCTCGTCCCGCTCATTACCAAGGTGATCATCGACGACGTCATCGGGGACAAGACCCGGTCCATGGGGCCCTGGGTCGGCGCGCTCATCGGCGCCGCCGTCCTCGTCTACGTCTTCACCTACATCCGCCGCTACTACGGCGGCCGTCTCGCCCTCGACGTCCAGCACGACCTGCGGACCGAGATGTACGGGACGATCACCAAGCTGGACGGGCGGCGGCAGGACGAGCTCTCCACCGGGCAGGTCGTCGGACGCGCCACCAGCGACCTCCAGCTCATCCAGGGCCTGCTCTTCATGCTGCCGATGACCATCGGCAACATCCTCCTCTTCCTGATGTCCCTCGTGATCATGGCGTGGCTCTCCATCCCGCTCACGCTCGTCGCGCTCGCCGTCGCCCCCGCCCTCTGGTTCATCGCCAAGCGCAGCCGGGGCCGCCTGCACCCCTCCACCTGGTACGCGCAGGCCCAGGCCGCCGCCGTCGCCGGAGTCGTGGACGGCTCCGTCTCCGGCGTACGCGTCGTGAAGGGGTTCGGCCAGGAGGAACAGGAGACCGGGAAGCTCAGGGAGGTCAGCCGCAAGCTCTTCGCGGGGCGGCTTCGGACCATCCGGCTCAACTCCAAGTACACCCCCGCGCTGCAGGCCGTGCCCGCGCTCGGGCAGGTCGCGATGCTCGCGCTCGGCGGCTGGCTCGCGGTGCGCGGGCAGATCACGCTCGGCACCTTCGTCGCCTTCTCCAGCTACCTCGCCCAGCTCGTCGGGCCCGTCCGCATGCTCGCCATGGTCCTCACCGTCGGCCAGCAGGCCCGCGCGGGCGCCGAGCGCGTCCTGGAGCTCATCGACACCGAGCCGACGCTGCGGGACGGCACCAAGGAACTGCCTGCCGACGCCCCGGCCACCGTCGAGTTCGACGACGTCTCCTTCGCGTACGAGGACAGCCGCCCCGTCCTGGACGGCCTTTCCTTGGAGATCAGGCCCGGCGAGACCCTCGCCGTCGTCGGCACGTCCGGCAGCGGCAAGTCCACCGTCTCGCTGCTGCTGCCCCGCTTCTACGACGTGACGCATGGCGCCGTCCTGATCGGCGGGCACGACGTGCGCGAGCTGACCACCGAATCGCTGCGGGCCGCGATAGGCCTCGTGCCCGAGGACTCCTTCCTCTTCTCCGACACCGTCCGCGCCAACATCGCGTACGGAAAGCCGGACGCCACCCAGGAGGAGATCGAGACCGCCGCCCGCGCCGCCCAGGCCGACCGCTTCATCTCCGAGCTGCCCGACGGGTACGACACCACCGTCGGCGAGCACGGCCTCACCCTCTCCGGCGGCCAGCGCCAGCGCGTCGCGCTCGCCCGCGCCATCCTCACCGACCCGCGCCTCCTCGTCCTCGACGACGCGACGTCGGCCGTGGACGCGCGCGTGGAGCACGAGATCCATGAGGCCCTGCGCGGTGTCATGGCCGGGCGCACGACCCTCCTCATCGCCCACCGCCGCTCCACCCTGAACCTCGCCGACCGCATCGCCGTACTCGACGGCGGACGCCTCGCCGCCATCGGCACCCACGAGGAGCTGACGGAGAACTCCGCCCTCTACCGGCGCCTGTTGACCGACCCGGACGAGCTCGGCGGCGTCTCACCCGGCCACGCGGTCCCGGTCGAGCTCCCCGAGGACACCTCCCTGCGCGACGAGCTCGACGCCGAGTTCGACGCCGAGCGCGGCATCACCCCGCCGCTTTGGGTCGGTGACCGCGAGACCAAGGCCGCCAAAGACCCAGCGATGTCCGGGATGCCCGCGACACCCGAACTCCTCGCGCAGGTCGACGCGTTGCCCCCGGCCACCGACACCCCCGGCATCGACGAGGCGCGCGCGGTCACCCCGGAGGACTCGTACGGCCTGCGCCGCCTGCTCGCCGGATTCGGCAAGCCCCTGCTGCTCGCCCTGCTCCTCGTGGCCATCGACGCGGGCATGGGGCTGCTGCTCCCCGTACTGATCCGGCACGGCATCGACGACGGCGTCTCGCAGCTCGCGCTCGGCGCCGTGTGGGTGGCGTCCGGGCTCGCGCTGCTCACCGTGCTCGTCCAGTGGACGGCGCAGATCGGCGAGACGCGGATGACGGGACGGACGGGCGAGCGAGTGCTCTACTCCCTCCGTCTGAAGATCTTCTCCCAGCTCCAGCGGCTCGGACTCGACTACTACGAGCGGGAGTTGACCGGGCGCATCATGACCCGCATGACGACGGACGTGGACGCCCTGTCCACCTTCCTCCAGACGGGCCTCGTCACCGCCTTCGTCTCCGTCGTCACCTTCTTCGGCATCATGGTCGCGCTCCTCGTCATCGACGTGGAACTCGCGCTCGTCGTCTTCGCGACGCTGCCGCCGCTGATCATCGGTACGTTCTTCTTCCGCCGGTCCAGCGTCAAGGCGTACGAACTCGCCCGTGAGCGCGTCTCGGTGGTCAACGCCGACCTCCAGGAGTCCGTCGCCGGGCTGCGCATCGTGCAGGCCTTCCGGCGCGAGCGCTCCGGGGGCAGGAAGTTCGCGCAGGCCAGCGCCGACTACCGCAGCGCCCGCATCCGCGGGCAGTGGCTGATCTCCATCTACTTCCCGTTCGTGCAGCTGCTCTCGGCGGTCGCCGCGGCGGCGGTCCTGATGGTCGGCGCGGGACGCGTGGAGGCGGGCACGCTGACCACCGGCGCGCTGGTCGCCTACCTCCTCTACATCGACCTGTTCTTCGCGCCCGTCCAGCAGCTCTCCCAGGTCTTCGACGGCTACCAGCAGGCCACTGTCTCGCTCGGCCGCATCCAGGAGCTGCTCCGGGAGCCGACCTCGACCAAGGCCGCGGACGAGCCGCTGGACGTCCTGTCCCTGCGCGGCGAGATCGCCTTCGAGGACGTGGACTTCGCGTACGGCTCCGCGGACGAACCCGAGGAGGCCCTCAGCGACGTGAGCCTGCGCATCCCCGCGGGCCAGACCGTCGCCTTCGTCGGCGAGACCGGCGCGGGCAAGTCCACGCTGGTCAAGCTCGTCGCCCGGTTCTACGACCCGACCGGCGGCCGGGTCACCGTCGACGGCACCGACCTGCGCTCCCTGGACCTGGCCTCGTACCGCCACCGCCTCGGTGTCGTCCCGCAGGAGGCCTACCTCTTCGCGGGCACGGTGCGCGACGCGATCGCCTACGGGCGGCCCGACGCCACCGACGCCCAGGTGGAGGCCGCGGCCCGCGCGGTCGGCGCGCACGACATGATCGCCACCCTGGACGGCGGCTACCTCCACGAGGTCTCCGAGCGGGGCCGCAACCTCTCCGCGGGACAGCGCCAGCTGATCGCCCTGGCCCGCGCGGAGCTCGTCGACCCGGACATCCTGCTCCTCGACGAGGCGACCGCGGCCCTCGACCTCGCCACGGAGGCGCAGGTCAACCAGGCCACCGACCGCATCGCGGGCAAGCGCACCACGCTGGTCGTCGCCCACCGCCTCACCACCGCCGCCCGTGCGGACCGCGTGATCCTCATGGACCACGGCCGGGTCGCGGAGGACGGCACGCACGAGGAGCTGCTCGCGCTCGACGGGCGGTACGCGACGCTGTGGCGGACGTTCGTCGGGGAGGCCGAGCCGTCGGCCGCGTAGCCCACGGGCCGAAGCCCGCCGAAGAATCGGGGCGGTCGCGCAACCGGGGACCCTTCGGCCGGCGTCCGTACATCAGTACGCTGATGCGGATGTGTCGGGAGGGGAACTGGTGAGCAGTGGTCGAATACGGCGGAGCCTTGCGCTCGGTGCCCTCGTCCTTGCGGCTGCCGTCCTGCTCGGTGTCGCGGGCGCCGGTGCGGCGCAGGCCCAGGCGTCGGCGGGGCGCTGCGCCGGACACAAAGTGCGCACCCTCTCCTTCAGTACGGGCAAGGTCGTCGTCTACAAGAAGCGCAACTTCGTCTGCGCGGTCACCGTCGCCAAGCGCCCCGGCGCCCGCAAGACGATGTCCGTCAGCGTCCAGGCCCGCGGCAACCGCCCGGCCAGGGACAAGGGCCGCTACACGCATCACGCGGGACCGGTGACGGTGCACGCGGGGCATCGGTGCGTGTGGGTGAAGGGCCAGGTCGGCGCCGGAAAGGTCAGCTCGGGCTGGATCCTGTGCTGAGGGCGGTCGTGTGTTGAGAGCGGCCCTGCGCTGAGAGTGTTGCCCCCTTTGTGACGTACTGCGTCCGGTTGTGACGCAAGAGCCCCTAGTGGTGAGCGAGTTGCTCCGATAAGTTCCGGCGGACGCAATCGCGAACTTAGGGGAGAGTGCATGCGCAAGGCGCTCAGATGGCTGCTGTCGCTCGTGGTGCTGATAGGCACCGCGGGCACACTGAGCGCGGCAGGGACGGCCACCGCCGCCGAGCCGCGAGCCATCGACACACAGGCCACGGACACACAGGCCACGGACATCAAGGACCGGCTCCTCGCGATACCGGGCATGAGCCTGATCGAGGAGAAGCCGTACACCGGCTACCGCTACTTCGTCCTCAACTACACCCAGCCGATTGACCACCGGCACCCCTCCAAGGGCACCTTCAAGCAGCGCCTGACGGTCCTGCACAAGGACACCGCCCGCCCCACGGCCTTCTTCACCAGCGGCTACGGAGTCTCGACGACCCCCAGCCGCAGTGAGCCGACGCGGATCATCGACGGCAACCAAGTCTCCATGGAGTACCGCTACTTCACGCCGTCCCGCCCCCAGCCGGCCGACTGGTCCAAGCTCGACATCTGGCAGGCCGCGAGCGACCAGCACCGCATCTTCAAGGCGCTGAAGCCCATCTACGACAAGAAGTGGGTGGCGACCGGCGGCTCGAAGGGCGGCATGACGGCCACGTACTACGAGCGCTTCTACCCGCGTGACATGGACGGCGTCGTCGCGTACGTCGCCCCGAACGACGTGGTGAACAAGGAGGACTCGCGCTACGACGAGTTCTTCGAGACGGTCGGCACCAAGGAGTGCCGCGCCAAGCTGGAGGCCGTGCAGCGCGAGGCGCTGGTGCGCCGCGAGCCGCTGGAGAAGAAGTACGCGGCCTTCGCCGAGGCGGGCAACTACACCTTCAAGACGGTCGGCAACCTGGACAAGGCGTTCGAGGCCGTCGTCCTCGACCTGGTGTGGGGCTTCTGGCAGTACCAGCCCGAGTCGGCGTGCGCGGACGTCCCCGACGCGTCGACCGCTTCGGACCAGGCGATCTTCGACTACGTCGACGAGGTGGGCGGCTGGACGTCCTACACGGACCAGGGCCTGACCCCGTACACGCCGTACTACTACCAGGCCGGTACGCAGCTGGGCTCGCCCGACATCTCCCAGCCCTGGCTCGGCGACCTGAGCCGTTACGGCTACCAGCCGCCGCGGAACTTCGTGCCGCGCGAGATCCCGATGAAGTTCCAGTCGGGCGCCATGAAGGACGTGGACCGCTGGGTGCGGCACAACTCGCAGCGGATGATGTACGTCTACGGCGAGAACGACCCGTGGGGCGCCGAGCCGTTCCGCCCCGCCAAGGGCGCGAAGCACGACTCCCACGTCTTCACCGCGCCGGGCGCGAACCACGGCGCGAATGTGGCGGGCCTCGTCCCCGCGGACAAGACGAAGGCGACGGAACGGATCCAGGCCTGGGCCGGGGTCGCCACATCGGCTGCGCCGAAGCCGCTGGCTCCGTATGACGCGAAGCTTGACCGCAAGGACGCGGACCGGGAGCTGACTCTGCGGCCGTAGACCTGGCTGCCGGACGGGCTGATTCTCAGCCCGTCCGGCGTTTGAGGACGAACTCGGCGGAGCCGGTGATGACGGCAAGCAGGGCCCCCGCGCAGCGGGTTTTCGAGAAGGGGCGGGGGTTGGGGAAAAGGGGACCCCGCTCACACCCGCACCGCACACCCCACCGGCTTCCCACCCTCCAGCGACACGTACAGCTCCGTCGCAGCAGTGCACTCCGCACGCGATGCCACCGCCACCGTCACCCGGTACTCCGGGGTCTTCGGCCCCGACCCGTCGCACGCCGTCTCCCGCACCTCCCCCCGCCCCGCGCTGTACACGCAGTCCCCCACCACAGTCCGAGGCCCACCCCCGCCCCCGGGATCCCCGGGATGCGGCTCCTCCAGGTTCCGCATGCAGGCGTACCCCCGCGGCACCTCCCCGTTCCCGTCCTCGTCCACCGCGGGACGGTTCTCGCTGATGTGGAGCACGAAGTCCGTGCGGGCGGGGCACGAAGGGCCCTCCGAGACCTTGCCGTCGTAGCGGGCGACCACCCGCGCCGCCGCCCGCTCACTCGTGCAGGACACCTCCGTGAACGTCTCGCGCCCCCGCGAACTGCACTCGTCCACGGCGAGGAAGACGGCTCCGTGCCCGGACGACACCGACGAGGACGGTTCTCGGTCCTCGAGGTGCGACGAACCGGACCCGGGATCCGAGGACTTCTGGCAGCCGGTGACGGCGGCGGACACCACCAGCAGCAGCACCCCCGCAGACCTCCGGCCAAGCAAGGCAAGCATGGCAAACCCCCCGATATGTGCACCCAGCGTGACCCGCGAGGCGGGTGCACGCCAGGTGCGTGGGGTGCTTTGGGTCAGGTGGAGGTGGTGCGCCGGTGGCCCGACGTACGGATCAGTACGTCAGGCCGTGTACGGATGTGTACGGATCAGTACGTCAGGCCGTACCCGACCGGGTACAGCACCTGCGCCGGATCATCCGCCCGCTGCACCGGCACGGGCAGCTTCCCGCTCGGCTCGACGAGCCCCGCGATCACCCGTACCGCAGCGCGCAATTCGACGTCCGTCCAGCAGTACGCGGCGAGGGACGCGCCCACACCCTGAAGCCGGGCCACGTCGTACGGATTGCGGATCGCGAGGGCGACGACCGGAACCCCCGTCGCCACCAGCGCCTGCACCAGGGCGATCTGCGCGCTCCCTGCCCCCACGTTGTACGTGCCCACGAGCACCGCGTCCTTGCCCGCTGCCGCCGCCACCGCCTCGGCGATCTTCGCGGCGGAGGGAGCCGTGCCCGTCGGAAGGACCGTCGGCGAGAAGCCGAGGGCCGTCAGCTCGCGGCCGAGTACCGTCGTCGGCGGCCCCGTCGTCCCGGACGGCGACGCCGGATCCGCGCCCACGACGAGCACGTCCCGCTGCGTGCGCCGCGACAGCGGAAGCAGCCCGCCCTCGTTGACGAGCAGCGTCGTCGTCTCCTCGGCGATCCGGTCCGCGGCGGCGAGATGCGCGCGCGTGCCGACCGCGCGGTCGACGCCGCGCGGGGTGACGTACGGGTCGGAGAACAGGTCCAGCTTCGCCTTGAGGCGCAGGATCCGCAGGAGCGACTCGTCGAGGCGGTCCTCCGTCAACTCGCCGTCCCGCACCGCCTGGAGCACCGCGTTATAGGCGATCGCGGGCTTCGGCGGGTTCAGGAGCTGGTCGACGCCCGCCTTCAGGGCGAGTACCGGCACGCGGTCGTCGCCGTACTTCGTGCGGACGCCCTGCATGCCGAGCGAGTCCGTCACCACGACGCCGTCGTAGCCGAGTTCCTCGCGCAGGATGCCGGTCAGGATGGGGCGGGAGAGCGTCGCCGGGTCCTCGGCCGGGTCGAGGGCAGGCACCACGATGTGCGCGGTCATGATCGAGTCGATGCCCGCTTCCACCGCGGCACGGAACGGCGGGGCGTCCAGGGTCTCCCACTGCTCACGGGTGTGGTGGATGTACGGCAGGTGCGAGTGGCTGTCGTCCTTGGTGTCGCCGTGCCCGGGGAAGTGCTTGGAGGTCGAGGCGATGTCCGCGCCCTGGTAGCCCTTGACCTGGGCGGCGACCAGACCTGCGACCGCTTCGGGGTCCGAGCCGAAGGAGCGTACGGCGATTACGGGGTTGGCGGGGTTGACGTTCACGTCGGCGACCGGGGCGTAGTTCTGCCGGATGCCGAGGGCGCGCAGCTCGGTGCCGCCGATGCGGGCCGCCTTGCGCGCGAGGGAGCGCGAGCCCGCGGCGCCCAGGGCCATCGCGCCGGGCAGGAGCGTGGCGGGGAGGCCGACGCGGGCCACGGCGCCGTGTTCCTGGTCGGTGGAGATGAGCAGCGGGATGCGGGCGGTGGGTGATTCATCGGGTTCGAGGGCCGCGCGCTGGATGCCGTTCGAGAGGTCGGCGATCTGGTGCGGGGCGCGGGTGTTGTGGGCCCAGGCGAAGTAGATGATGCCGCCGAGGTGGTACTTGGCGACGGCTTCGGCCGCGGTGCGGACGCCGAGCTGCTCCAGGTTGGCGTCGATGTCCGCCTGGTCGGGCTCGGTGGCGGAGTGGCCGTACACATGCATCACGAAGAGCTGGCCGACCTTCTCCTCGAGGCTCATGCGGGAGATCAGCTCCCGCAGCTTCCTGTCGCGACCTCGGTCGCCGCTGCCGGCCGCGTGCGCGGCGGAGGGCGCGGCAAGGGCCGTCGCCGCGACGGCCGTGGCGGTGAGCAAGGTGCGTCTGGAGGCGTTGCGGTGGGACATGTGCGCTCCTTCGGGGACGTCCTTCGGGGACGGATGCCGGACCGGTAGCCGGGCTGGGGAAACCGGCTGAAGGAAACTTTCCGAGAGTCACGGATATCCCGAAGATTTCTGCCGGTCAAGAGAATCGGCAGCCACTGTGCGCTCGCCGTGGAGCGGAGGGGCCGTCACCGGCGCTGTTGGAGGGGGCGCACCGGTGACGGCATGCTGCCGGCCGCGGGCGGCGGAGAGGGTGGTCAGCGTTCGCAGCCAGCAGCGATGCCGACACCGCCTCGCGGAGACTCACCCGGCAGGCATGCCGGTTGGACGGTGCGGACTGCGCGGGGGTTCCCGGCAGGGGGCGATTTCCGGAAAGTGGTACGCGTGAGAGCAATGAGGTTCAGCGGGCAGTCATTCCTGCGGCCTCGGGCGCCACGTCGAGCCACTGGCCCTGCAGCGTCCGTACCGTCTCCGCGATCGCGGGCCGTCGCGACGCCCCCGCCCGCCACAGTGCGTACAACCGCCGCACCGGCAGCGGATCGAGCCGCACGGTGACCGCGCCGTCCGGGATCGGGCCGCGGCCGAGGCGGGGGATGAGCGCGATGCCGAGCCCCGCGGCGACCAGTGCGACCAGGGTGGGGTTCTCCTCCGCCGTGTGGGCGATGTCCGGCTCGCAGCCCGCCTCGCGCAGGGTGCGGACCAGCCACTCGTGGCAGACGAGCCCCGGCGGCTGGGCGATCCACCGCTCGCCCTTCAGCTCCTCGCGCCGCACGGATGCGCGCCCCGCGAGCCGGTGCCCGGCGGGCACGACGAGATCGCAGTAGTCGTCCCCGATGACGGCCTGTTCGACGCCCGGAGATTGGGGTCTCCCCTGCTCGAGCGAAGTCGAGAGCTTGGGGACCGGCAGCGGCGCGATGTCCCAGTCGTGCACGACCGCCATGTCCACCGCGCCCTTGGTCACCAGGTCCACGGAGAGATGCGGGTCGATCTCCGACATCCGGGTGTCAAGGGCGGGATGGAGCCGGGCGAGATCCGCGAGTACGCCGGGCAGCAGACCGCGCGCCGCCGAGGCGAACGCCGCGATCGTCAGCCGCCCTGCCGGCAGCCCGCGCCGCTCCTCCAGCTCGGTCTCCGCGCGCTCCACGATCGCCATCAACTCCTGTGCCGTGGCGGCGAGATGGTGCGCCTCCTCGGTCAGCGCGACGCCCCTGCCCTGCCGTTCGAGGAGGGTCGTACGGGTCTCGCGCTCCAGCTTGGCTATCTGCTGGGAGACGGCGGACGGCGTGTAGCCGAGCGCGGTGGCGGCGGCGCCGACGCTGCCGTGCACGGAGACGGCGTGCAGGGCGCGGAGCCGAGCGAGATCGAGCACGGGATGCCCTCCCCATACGTCGGCGACGCACGGGAGCGTCGCCTGATTCGTAAGCGTTGCTTCATCCCATCATGCGGAGATCCGCGCTGGTCCTACAGGGTCGCGCCGGGTGATCCTCGGCGCATGCGACCCGGCGGTTCGGGCGCCGACGTCAGGCGTGGTGGTTCAGGAGCCGCGACAGGAAGTCCCGTCCCGGACCCAGGAGTTCGGGCAGTGGCGCGGCATCCTCGTACCACCGCTTCTCGTACTCCCAGCACAGCCAGCCGTCCCGGTGCTCCCCGCCGAGCAGCGCGTCCACGCACTCGGCGAGCGGCAGGACGCCCTCGCCGAGGCCGAGCGGCGTCGTGTCCTCGGCCGACGCGATGTCCTTCACCTGTACGTAGCCGAGGTACGGGGAGAGCGCCGCGTGGCTCTCCGCGGGGGACTCGCCGCCCAGCCAGGTGTGCATCACGTCCCACAGGGCGCCCGCGTGACGGTGGCCGACCGCGCCGAGCACGCGCGTCGCCGCGGCGCCGGTGCGGTGCGAGTCGTGGGTCTCCAGGAGGATGCGTACGCCGAAGTCCGCGGCGTACTCGGCCGCGGTGCCGAGCCGTCGGGCCGCCGTAGCGTCGGCCTCCTCCGCGCTCTGCTCGGTGCCGCCGCCGGGGAAGACGCGGATGAAGGGGGCGCCCAGGTCGCGGGCGAGGGTGAGCAGGGAACGTATGTCGTCGAGCACGGGCTCGTCGTCGCCGGGTTCGGCCACGCGCGCGTACCCGGAGATTCCGAGGATCTCGATGCCCGCGGCCTTGAACTGCGCGGCTACATCGGCCCGTTCGGTGAGGTCGATCCCCGGGTGGACCGGCTCTTCGGGGTGCGCGCGCAGCTCGATGCCGTGATAGCCGTGGGTGGTGGCCAGGTTCAGCACGTCGGCGAGGGGGAGTCCGGGCACGCCGAGGGTGGAGAAGGCGAGTTTCATGACGCAGACCCTAGGTGCAGTTGCCAGTTCTGCCCCAGCAGGTCGACGCCGAACGAGCGGTGCGGCTTCTCGTCGACGAGGAAGAATCCGTGCCGCTGGTAGATGGCGCGGGCGGCGCCGAGGATGTCGTTGGTCCACAGGACCATCTCGCGGTAGCCGACGCCGCGCGCGAACTCCACGCATGCTCCGACGAGTTGATCGCCGAGGCCATGCCCGCGCGCGTCCGGCTCGACGAGCAGGAGCCGCAGCCGCGCGGTCCCCGGCGCCTCGTCGCGCACGCACATCACGCACCCCACGGGCCGCCCTTCGAGCTCGGCGATCCACACGCGCTCCAGGTGCGGATCGTGGTCCTCGGCGAAGTCGGCGACGATGCGGGCGACCAGACCTTCGTAGTCGGCGTTGAACCCGAACTCGGCCGCGTACAGGGCGGCGTTGCGCTGCACGATCCACCCGAGATCGCCGGGACCGGGCTCACGGAGCAGCGGCCGCGAGGCCGCGGCGCCCTCCTCGCTGCCGCTCAGGATCTCCCGCACGGTACGCAGGGCGGCGGCGAGCCGGGGCCGCTGACCGGCAGGGACGGTCGAGAGCAGCGACCCGACGGCCTCATTGGACCGCTCGTCCAGCAGCCCGGCGGTCTCCCGCCCCCGCGAGGTGAGCGTGATGCGCTGACGCCGCGGATCACGCTCGGACGGCGCACGCTCGACGATCCCGGCCTTCTCGAACTTGCCGAGCAGACGGCTCAAGTACCCCGCGTCGAGAGACAGTTCGGCCCGAAGATCGGCAGCGTCGAGATGGGAGGCATGCGCGAGCTCGTACAGAACGCGGGCCTCGGTGAGGGTGTACGGGACGTAGAGCTGGCGGCTGTAGTCGAGGGCGCCGATGAGGTTCGTGTAGAAGCGGTTGAAGGCGCGGATCTCGTGGATGGGCGTATCGGAGGCGTGCGGCATCGGGGATCACTCACTTCGACGGGCATCGGAACGGTCCGATCTACCGTTGACTGAGTCAAGGGTACGCCGCACTGTCCATGACCGCTATGCCTCGCCCGGAGTGGTCTCCTTGTGGACGGCTTCGATGTTGTTGCCATCGGGGTCACTGACGAAGGCGCAGTACGCGCGGTACTCGGTCCAGTGCCGGGGAGTGTGCCGCGAGGCGCCACCGGCGGCGACGGCCGCGGCGTGAAACGCGTCGACGGCACTCCGGTCAGCGGCACCGAAGGCGACATGGACTCCGCCGGTGGGCGCGTCCATGGCCCGCTCCAGGGAGAGGGAGGGCGTGTCCTGCCCCGGCAGCCAGTACTCGGCGACCCCATCGGCCAGGTAACCGATCCCGATGCCCAGCGCACCGAGGGCGGCGCTGTAGAAGCGCTCACTGGCCTCGAAGTCGGAGGCGAAGACGCCGAGGTGGTGGATGAAGGGAGGTGGCGCTGTCACGGAGGATCAGTCCAGGTCCCCGGCCTTCGGAAAGCCGTCCGTCGCGATGGTGATGTCGCGCCCCTGAAGGGGCAGGACCAGATCCTGACCGAAGGGAATCTTCGCCTCGTCCTCGTAGCTCCCGGTCCTGGTCGGGCCGCGGTGGACGGTGCAGAGGCCGTCCTCGGGGTCGATGACCACGGAGAGGGGGATGCCGCATTCCGCGTAGAGGTGGAACTTCTTGGCGAAGGCGTTGTCCCTGCTGCTCCGCGAGACGACCTCGATGACCGCTTCCAGGCTGTGCCACTCGAAGCGGCCACGGCTGTTGCGCTCGGCTCCGGGGGCGACGATCGCCAGATCGGGCGCGTAGCCGTACTGGCTGGACGGGAAGTCGATCATGACGTCCGAGAGGATGTCGCCATGCGCGGCGAGCTGCTGCTCGATCTGGGGGGCGGCCTTCAGGATGACCTTCCACTGGTACTCACCTTGAGGCGTCATGATGATCTTCCCCTCCGTGATCTCGACGCGGTAGCCGCGGGGAAGGTTGACGCCGTCCAGTACGTCCCAGGCGCTGGGTGCATCCATGACCATGACTGCCATATGAGCCTCCTTTTCCCGGTGATGTCAACGACATCGAGGCTCAGCGACACGGCGGCGCCGTGGACCCCCGCACCATCAGCTCCGCCCCGATCGTCGCCACGCCCCCGGGAGGTGCCTCCTCCGCGCCCGTGGCGAGGCGGCCCGCGCGGGCGCCCGCCTCGTGCAGCGGCAGTCGTACGGTCGTCAGGGCGGGGACGGCGTCCACCGAGAAGGGCAGGTCGTCGAAGCCCGCCACGGAGATGTCCTCGGGGATGCGCAGGCCGCGCTCGCGCAGGGCGGCGGACGCGCCCAGGGCGACCGTGTCGTTGGCGGCCACGATGGCGGTCAAGTCGGGGGCGCGGCGCAGGAGTTCGAGCGTGGCCTCGTAGCCCGACCGGCGGGTGTAGGGGCCGTGGACCGTCAGCTCGTCCTGGTCGCCGTTGCCCGCGTTCCCCGCGCCCGACGCCGCGAGTGCGTCGCGGTGGCCCTCGAGCCGGTGCCGCGTCGTCGTCCGCTCCACCGGCCCGGCCACGTAGCCGATCCTGCGGTGCCCCAGTGTCAGCAGATGCTCCGTGAGCCGCCGCCCGCCGTTGCGGTTGTCGAAGGTGAGCGTGGCCACCGCGGCGTCCGAGTCCTCCAGCGGGGGCCGCCCGCAGAGCACGATCCGGGTGCCCGCGTCCGCCAGGCGCGCCAGCTTCGCGGACATGGCGGCGGCGTGGGCGGGGTCCTCCAGGGCGCCGCCGGTCAGGACGACCGCGGCGGCGCGCTGACGCTGGAGCAGGGTCAGGTAGGTGAGCTCGCGCTCCGGGGAACCGCCGGTGTTGCAGACCACGGCCATCCGCTCGCCACCGGCGCGCCCGCCGGGCCCGCCGATCTCGGACTGGACGGCGCCCGCCATGATCCCGAAGAAGGGGTCGGCGATGTCGTTCACCAGGATGCCGACCAGGTCGGACGTGGCCGCGGCGAGCGAACTCGCGGGTCCGTTCAGGACGTAGTCGAGGTCGTCCACGGCCCGCAGGACCCGCTCCCGGGTGGCCGCGGCGACGGGGTAGTTGCCGTTCAGTACGCGGGAGACGGTCGCGGGGGAGACCTGGGCGCGGGCCGCCACGTCGGCCAGGGTCACGGTCATCTCGTCGTCCTCCGGTCACGGCTCTGGTCCGAAGCCCTTGTCCGAACCTTGTGCGGCAGGCTAGCTTCTTCTCGTATAGAAAGCGCTTGCTATACGCTTACCTGCGTACGGAGGGACTTCTGTGACTCGCAAGACGGTGCGCATCGCCATGAACGGTGTGACGGGACGGATGGGCTACCGCCAGCACCTCGTCCGCTCCCTGCTCGCCCTGCGCGAGCAGGGCGGACTCGCCCTGGACGACGCCGAGGGCACGGTCCTGTGGCCCGAGCCGGTCCTGGTGGGCCGCAGGGAGCACGCCCTGCGGGAGATCGCGGAGCGCCACGGACTTGATGCCGGGGCGAGCGTCTCGACCGACCTGGACGCGGTCCTCGCGGACCCCACCATCGACATCTACTTCGACGCGCAGGTCACGTCCGCACGCGAGGAGGCCATCAAGCGGGCCATCGCCGCGGGCAAGCACGTCTACACCGAGAAGCCGTCCGCGACGGGCCTCGCGGGCGCCCTGGAGCTGGCCCGCCTTGCCCAGTCCGCCGGCATCAAGCACGGCGTCGTCCAGGACAAGCTCTTTCTACCGGGCCTGCTCAAGCTGAAGCGCCTCATCGACGGCGGCTTCTTCGGCCAGATCCTGTCCATCAGGGGCGAGTTCGGCTACTGGGTCTTCGAGGGCGACTGGCAGAGCGCCCAGCGACCCTCCTGGAACTACCGCGCGGAGGACGGCGGCGGCATCGTCGTCGACATGTTCCCGCACTGGGAGTACGTCCTGCACGAGCTGTTCGGCCGCGTACGCAGCGTCCAGGCGCTGGCCGCGACCCACGTACCGCAGCGCTGGGACGAGCAGAACAAGCCCTACGACGCGACGGCGGACGACGCCGCGTACGGCATCTTCGAACTCGAGGGCGGCGCGATCGCGCAGATCAACTCCTCCTGGACGGTCCGCGTGAACCGCGACGAGCTGGTCGAGTTCCAGGTGGACGGCACGGAGGGCTCGGCGGTGGCGGGCCTGCGCAACTGTCGCGTACAGCACCGCAGTCACACCCCCAAGCCGGTCTGGAACCCGGACCTGCCCGCCACCCACTCCTTCCGGGACCAGTGGCAGGAGATCCCCGACAACCAGGAGTTCGACAACGGCTTCAAGGCACAGTGGGAGCTGTTCCTGAGGCACGTGTACGCGGACGCGCCCTACCACTGGGACCTGCACGCGGGCGCACGCGGCGTGCAACTCGCGGAACTGGGCCTGAAGTCATCGGCGGAGGGCCGCCGCATCGAGGTACCGGAGATCGACCGATGACACTCCTGCTCCCGCGCGAGGACGGCACCACGCGCCCGTACGAGCCCCGGAGCGCCGCTTCCTCGCGGCCGGCGCCCGGCGGTCCGCTCGCCTCCCGCACGGTCTTCTCGGCGGCACACGTGGTGGCGGACCCCTACGCCGACGTCTCCCCGGACTCCCCGGCGGCCGTCGACTGGGAGGCGACCCTCGCCTTCCGCCGCCACCTGTGGTCGCAGGGCCTTGGGGTGGCCGAGGCGATGGACACGGCGCAACGGGGGATGGGCCTGGACTGGAAGGGCGCGGCGGAACTGATCAGGCGTTCCGCGGCGGAGGCGAGGTCGGTGGGTGGCGCGATCGCCTGCGGCGCGGGCACGGACCAACTCACGGGCCCGGCGGACCTGCTGACGGTCCGTTCCGCGTACGAGGAGCAGCTTGCCCTGGTCGAATCGACCGGCGCGCAGGTGATCCTGATGGCCTCCAGAGCGCTCGCCTCGGCGGCAAAGGGACCGGACGACTACCTCCAGACATACGGCCACCTCCTGCGCCAGGCGAGCGAGCCGGTGATCCTGCACTGGCTCGGCCCGATGTTCGACCCGGCGCTCACCGGCTACTGGGGCAGCGAGGACCTGGACGCGGCGACCGAGACCTTCCTGGAGGTCATCACCGCGCATCCGGACAAGGTCGACGGCATCAAGATCTCCCTCCTCGACCCGGCTCGCGAGATCGCGCTGCGCCGCCGCCTCCCGGACGGCGTCCGCTGCTACACGGGCGACGACTTCAACTACCCCGAGCTGATCGCGGGCGACGACCACGGCTTCAGCCACGCCCTCCTGGGCATCTTCGACCCATTGGCTCCGCTGGCGGCAGAGGCGGTGCGGCTGCTTGACACCGGCGACACGAAGGCGTTCCGCGCCTGCCTTGACCCCACGGTCGAACTCTCCCGCCACCTCTTCCAGCCGCCCACGCGCTTCTACAAGACGGGTGTGGTGTTCCTGGCGTGGCTGGCGGGCCACCAGTCCCACTTCACGATGGTGGGCGGTCTGCAGTCGGCGCGTTCACTCGTTCATCTGGCGCGCGCGTACGAACTCGCGGACGAACTGTCCCTGTTCCCGGACCCGCTCCTGGCGGAGTCCCGCATGAAGAACCTGCTCACCACGTACGGAGTCCAGCAATGAGCGAGAGCGAGAGCCTGGCGCGCTTCTCCATCAACCAGATGACGGTGAAGCAGCTGTCGCTGCCGGAACTGGTGTCCGCCTGCACGGATTTGGGGATCCCCGGTGTCGGCCTCTGGCGAGAGCCGGTCAAGTCCTACGGCCTGGAGAGGACCGCCAAGCTGATGCGCGACGCGGGCCTGACGGTCACGACGCTCTGCCGAGGCGGCTTCCTGACCGAGACGGACCCGCACGCGCGCGTGCGGGCCATCGACGACAACAGGGCGGCGATCGACGAGGCGGCGACGCTGGGTACGGACACGCTGGTCCTGGTCTCGGGCGGCCTGCCCGCCGGCAGCAAGGATCTGCACGGGGCGCGCTCGCGGATCGCCGAAGCGCTCGCGGACCTCGCTCCGTACGCGGCATCGCGGGGCGTCCGCCTGGCCATCGAACCCCTGCACCCCATGTTCGCGTCGGACCGCTGCGTGGTCTCCACGCTCGCCCAGGCGCTGGACCTGGCCGAGCGCTTTCCGGCTTCGCAGGTCGGGGTCTGCGTGGACACCTACCACGTGTGGTGGGACGACCGGGCGCCCGCGCAGATCGACCGCGCGGGCGCGGGCGGACGCCTCCACGCCTTCCAACTGGCGGACTGGATCACTCCGTTGCCGGCGGGCGTCCTGAACGGCCGAGGCCAGCTGGGGGAGGGCTCGATCGACCTGCGGTCGTGGCGAGCGTTGGTGGAGGAGGCGGGTTACGGGGGCCCCATCGAGGTCGAGCTCTTCAACGACACCCTGTGGTCAGGCGACGGCGGCGGGCTCCTGGCGGAGACGGTTGCGGGGTACCTGCAGCACGGTTGCTAGCCGGGGGCTCAACTGGTCCCCCGGCGTCCGCCCCTTGCCGAACGGGCCTCTCCCACCTGCCCGCCCGGTCGGCCCGGGTCCGGCTCTGGACGAACGGGCCTCTCCCGCCCGCCCGCCCGATTGCCCCGGGTCCGGCTCTGGACGAACGGGCCTCTCCCGCCCGCCCGCCCGATCACCCCGCATCCGCCCCTCGCCGAACAAGCCTTTCCCGCCCACCCGCCCGATTGCCCCGCAGCGACAA